>JBFGFX010000093.1:0-12252 GCA_041579335.1 Woeseiaceae bacterium
GCGCCACGCTCGCGACCACGCTGGTCAAAGTCGCCGAAGTGTTGGAGCAGGGCGAGGCCGGGGTGCTCGTCACGGATTTCACGTCGGATACGGTGCTTCTGCAGAACATGATCGGCACGCTCAAGCAGCACCTGCCGGAACTCGTCACGATCGTGGTCAGCGATAACCGAGACACGAGCGACATGATCAATCTGATCAACTACGGGCAGGTGTTCCGATATGTCGAGAAACCAATCGACTCGCAGACGCTGCGCACCGACGTCAACGCTGCGGTGCTCAAGCATCTGCAGCTGCTCGAACATCCGGAGCTGATCCAGCGCCATCAGGTCCTCAATCTGACCGCCCCGGCCGAAGGTTCACCGACTTTCAATCAGTTCATCGGCAAAGTGACGCGCCTCCGCGGCCGATGGACGAACACCACCAAATCGCACTAATTGACTCGAAACTCCTCAGATGCAAGAAGAGAAACCAGACAGCTCATTTCACATAGTCCTATTCATCGGCGTAGCCATCCTGGCAAGCGTCGGACTCGGTTGGTTCCTGCTCGGCACCGAGAGTGACAGTGGATTCGAGGTTCTCAACCCTGAGGTATCCGCGCCTGCTCTGGCCGCGGTGCCGTCGGTTGCGCCGGAGCTCGAGCTCGAGTCACCCACCATCACTGTCGAGTCAGACCTGCGTAAAGCCCGGCTTGCGGCCGAAGCCGACATACTTGCCGTCCCGTTCGAGCAAAGCGCCGTGCATTTCTACGGCAAAGTACTCGAGGTCGAGCCTGAACACGAGGTCGCGAACGCCGAGCTCGACGCGGTGCTCGGCAGGCTCGCGATTACGGTATCGGAGCATCTCGCCGCCGAGGAATACCGGCGCGCTCACAGCCTGGCACAGCTGGTGTCGGCCGTCCGCCCGGACCATGCGCTCGTTCACGAAGTCCAGCAGGCGTTGGACCAGGTGGCGGGCGATCTCGTCACGCAGGCCATGAAGCAGGCAGAGGAGGGGGACGCTGAGGCCGCAGAGACGATCTTGGCGCAGGCGGCGTCGCTACCCGGCCGAAATCGGCAATACTTCCAGGCGGTGCAGGAGTCGATCGACGACCTGTTGCAGGCGCAACGCGATGCCGAGGCAAAACGCGAAGAGAGCAATCGCCTCGCCGCTGCGCGCGAGCTGAGCGCGTGGATGGAGAAGGTCCGCGCCGCCATAGCCGACGGAAAGCTGATCGCGCCTGCCGGCGACAATGCCCTGGAATTTCTCGGCGAGAGACAAGCCGCTGACGAAATCTCGAGTCAACTCGAGCAGGAACTGTTCACGTCGATCACCGCCGCTGCCACACTCGATATCGGCGCCGGCAATCTGGACAGCGCGGAGAAACTGCTGAGGGCCGCGGACCGCATGGGCACCGACGACGACGAAGTCGCGACATTGCGGGCCTCCTTGGAACAGGCATTCTTGGATCGAGAGACCGCACGCGTCGTGCCGATGAGTGAGTTCGTCCGCGTCAAGACCGTGCCGGCTCGTTACCCACGTCGAGCCGAAGAGCGCGGCATTTCCGGATGGGTCGAGGTTCGCTTCACCATAACGCCAACCGGAGAGACCGCGGACGTCACCGTCGCGCAAGCGGAGCCGGAGAAAATCTTCGACGATCCCGCCATCGAAGCGGTAGAACAATGGGAGTTCGAGCCCCGCGAGTTCCGCGGCCAGCTGATTGCCCAGCGAGCCAGCGTCCGCCTGGTGTTCAGGCTCGAGTAGACGAGCCGCGCCGACCGCCATCGAGGATCGGGACGCCGACCTCCGCACAGTAGGCCTGCCATTCCCTGTCGGGATCTTCGGCGCCCGAGACGACGACATCGGTGTAAATCGAGAATGCGGTCACGACGACTTGCGCGACGTCTGCGTCGAACGCCGGCGGCAGATCGAGCTCGCATCGATAGATATGCTCTTGGTTGACGCAGGCGGCGTGCATAAACGGCCGGTACCAATCGGCCACTCCTCCGCTGTCACCGAGCGCCAGTCGCGCCGCGTTGAAAGACTCGAGGAACCAGAACGCCTCCCAGTACGACTTTTGCACCACCGGCCAGGTTTGCTCTGCGTCAGCAGCGGACGTAGGCGGCGCACGGCGGCCTGCAGCGTCGGCTAAATCGCTCCTGGCGGCCTCGAGCTGCGTCCTGAGATCGGTATCGGTTCGTATCAGATCGCCGAGACGAGGCTGAAGCTGACCCGTGATGCCGGGCAGGTCTCGAAGGCCGCTCGAATCTTCCGTCGGCGGCGGCGGGATCATGACTACCTGGAACGGTGCGAATCGCAGCATCGAGCGCGCGAGCTTCTCTCGACAGACAGTCTTCGGATCACCAGCATTGCAGATCTGGTTGAGGTCAAGATAGAGCCTGCGCGCCAGCGCGTTCTGCGTGTCGGCGTCGATGAACGAAGACAGGGGAATCGCGCTGTAGATCTCCGATGCCCTCGCGACCGATGCCAATAATAGGGGATTCTCTCGCGCCGCTTGCGCTGCCGTGCGGCGAGAAAACAGGCGTCTCAGTCGGTCGTAGAGCGTTGGCTCCGCCATGGCGCAATTCTAGCGGCGCTCGACGGCTGAGCAAGCGTTTCGGCAGCGGACGATGGCCGCCGGTGACCTCGTCGGGTGCCGTTTCAGCCGGTCATGTTGCTGGCCAGCGAGCGAACGCGTTCCTGCTGTCGATCGCTGAATATCGCCATTTTCTGCAGCTCTTCGGCGGTGAGATCGAACGTCTTCGCCCACGGGCCCAGATCGATTCGGTCTTCCTTGTCGAACTCGGTGTTGCCGACGGCCGCCGCGCCGGCCACGACGACCGCGGCCAGGCGTTCTTCGCAGGCGGTCTCGGGGAAGGCGCGATGCCGGTAGGCTTCGATCATCGGCGCAGGCAGCGACCAGAACCGAGCCAGCTCGGCGGTCATGATCCGGTGATCGGTGCCGAATTCGTCGACGAGCAGGCTCCCAAGATTGCCGTGACCCGACTTCTTGTGGTGCGCCCGCAGCACGGCATTCGTGCGCTTCGGCTCCATGTGTGCAAGCGCCATCAGGCCGAGGTTATGGCACAGCCCGGCGGAGTAAGCGAGATCACGCAGCGTGTCGCTCGCGTCAGCGTCCGTGGCGACGAGCTGCTTGCAGCACTCGGCGGTCAGCAAAGATTGCACCCAGAAGCGCTCGGAGTCGAAGGCGGGGCATTTGCGGTTGTTGAACGATTGCTGTATCGCCATCGCCAACACCAGCGATCTGACGGTATCGACGCCGAGCACACGCGAGATTGCCTCGCCCATGGTAGTCACCGGCTCGGCGAGACCGAAGTACGCCGAGTTTGCCAACCCCAGGAGCTTGGCGCAGATCCCGGGATCGCCTTCGACGACCGCCGTGACCTTGTCGGCGTCGATGAACTCGTCCCCGAAGCACGTCAATATCTCCTGAGCGGTCGCCGGCAGCGGCGGCAGCGCCGCAATCGATTCGGCAATCTGCTGCGCAGATGTCGTCGTATCTGTTACTGCTCCCATTAGTCCACCTATCCTGCCTGTTTCTGTAGTTCGGGTTCGGCCGGGACGGCCTCCGAAGACCCCGGGAACCTCGGCGCCAGCACGAAAGGCTCGCCGATGGCGAAGCCCTGGGCGTAGTCGGCGCCCAGCTCACGGACCGCCTCGAGCATCTTCTCGTTCTCTATGAACTCACATACGGTCTTGATATTCAGAGAATGGCCGATGTCGATGATCGACTTGACGAAGATACGATCGGTCTCGTCGCGGAGTATGTTCCGGATGAACATGCCGTCGATCTTTACGTAGTCGACCGGCAGTTTCTTCAAATAGCTGAACGACGACAGCCCGCTGCCGAAGTCGTCCAGCGCGAATTGGCATCCCATGTCGCGCAGCTCCGCCATCAGCTCGCCGGCTTCGCTGACGTTCCTGATCACGGCCGTCTCCGTAATCTCGAAGTTGACGGTCCCCGGCGGCAGCGGCGAATTCTCGATCATGTTCTTGAGGAATGCCGCGAAACGCCTGTCGCCGATGCTCGATCCGGAAAGGTTGATCCAATAACGGCGGTGCTCCGCGTGGAACGACTGATAGATGAACAGCGCGTTGAGTAGGCTCCTTACGACCCACTCGTCCAGCTCGAGGCTGAGGCCGTAGCGTTCGGCCGCGGGAATGAAGGCACCGGGCGGGATCAGCTTGCGCGAGTCCGGGTCACGCAGTCGCAGCAGTATCTCGAAGCGCTCCGGTTCTCGGACGTTTTCGTCGAGCGGCTTGATGAGCTGGCCGTAAATGGCGAAACGGTTGTTCTCCATCGCTTCTCGCAGTCGTTGCACCCAGCGGACCTGCCCGCGATGCGCGCGCGCGGAGTCTTTGTCACCGGCGACCATGTGAACGCGATTACGGCCGGCTTCCTTCGCCGCGTAGCAGGCCGCGTCGGCGAGCTGCTGCAGCTCCCCGGTGTCTCCGACCGTGTGGTCGATGGGCACGCCGCCGATGCTTGCGCCGATTCGATAGGTCTCTGCATCCCAGCGGAACCGGAAGGCCTCGATGCTGGCGCGGATCGATTCCGCAATGCGCTGCGCCACATCGACCGGGCATTTCCACAGGATGATGGCGAATTCGTCTCCGCCGAGGCGGCCGACGGTATCATTCGCCCGCACGCTTTCGACCAGCATCTCGCTAACCTGTTTCAACAGCCGATCGCCGGCTGCGTGCCCGGACGTGTCGTTGACGACCTTGAACTGATCGAGGTCCATGTACATCAGATAGCTCTTCGTATCCGCGCCGCGACCGTGCTCCCAGGCTCGCGCCAGCTCCGCCTCGAAAGCCCGCCGGTTGAGCAGCCCCGTCAGTTCATCGTAGGTCGCCTGATACTCGAGCTGATCGGTGAGCTTCAAGGATTCCGTAACGTCCTGGACCTGCAGTACCGCGTACAAGAACGAGCCGTCATCCGCACGCACAGCCGAGAGGTTCACCTCGGTGTTGATGGACTGGTCCGCCGAATTCCGGCAGCTCAGTTTCTCGTCGATATTGTCGAGCTTCGCCGCGATCAGTTTGTGGTAAAGAACCGTGAACTCCTCCCGATCGCTTTCCTCGATCGTATCGGCGAAGTGCACGCTCGGCAGCGACGGTTCGGTCGGCCAGATCATCTTCATGAGCGCCGGGTTCGCGTCGAACAGCTTGCCGTCCGCGTCCAGCAGTCCCATGCCGATCGGGGCGTTCTCGAACGCCCGGCGGAAACGCGTCTCCACCTCGGCCCGTGCCTGATCCGCTTTCTGCCGTTCCTGTATCTCGAGCGACAGCTTCTCGTTGCTGGTCTGGAGATTTTCCTTCGCCTGCTCGATCGAGCGGGTCCGCTCGGCGACCTGTGCCATCAGCTTGGCGTTCAGACGCTGGATGTTGCGGGTGCGGTAGACCATCGCGGCCCGGATCATCAGCAGGAAAACGAGGATTGCCGGAGCGATGAATATCGGCCGTTGCCAGAAGAACGGCAATACGGTGAAGCTCCGGGTCACGGCATCGCTGCTCCATTCGCCGCCCGGATAGCGTGCGCGAACCATGAACTGATAGGAGCCCGGCGGGATGCGCGAGTAGCTTACCGTTCGGTTGGTCGTGGGAGCGCCCCATTCGTCGTCGACGCCGGTCAGCCTGTAGCTGAATTCGACGCTTCGCGGGCTGACGAGGGACACGGCGCCGAACTCTATGAATGCGCCGCGCTGCCCGGGCGCGATTTCTGCACCGTTACTGATTTCCTCACCGCTCAGCGACGTCGTCATGCTCATGATCTGTGGCGTCAGCTCGATAGGCGGCGGCATCGGCTGGGAGGTGTCCATGCGAGATGCGCCGTCGACGGTGCCGATCCACAGTCGATCCTGAGAGTCGATGAAGGTTGCGTGGACGTTGGTCTCGATGCCGAGAAACCCGCTTAGCTGATTGTAGTGCGCGGTCCGCTTGCCACCCGGATAAAACTGATACAGACCTTGCTCACCGCCAACGACCAGAGTGCCGTTCTCAAGCTGCTCCACGATGTAGAGCGTCTGGTCCGAAAACGGCCTCTCCGATCCCAAGGCTTCGAAACGCCCATCGTCGAATCGGTACAGCCCGCCTTCTTCGGTGGCGATCCATGCCTCGCGTTCGCCGATGAGACGAATGTGATCGAACAGATCGTGCCGCAACCCGTGATTGCGGTCGAACAACACTTGCCGAAACTCGGATTCGTTCAGGCGAGTCAGGTGCACCAGACCGACCTCGTCTGCGCCGTACCAGACGCTCCCGTCGCTCGACACGTCGATCGTGTAGACGGACGTTTCGTTCGGCGTCGGGTAGGTCTCCAGGCTGCGCGCCTGCGGAGCATAACGGAACACGCCCGAGCCCGCAGTCGAAAACCAGATCACGCCATCGCCGGCGACCGCAATGTCGAGGATCTCCAGCCCGCGGCTGCCGTCGATCAGCTCGCCGCGCATCGCATCGGCATCAAGCGCGAACAGACCCTCACCGCGCACGCCTACCCACAGCGTGCCGGACGGATCGCGCACGACGTCCCGTACCGGACCGGACGGGATGCCGTGTTCGGTAGCCACGACCGTCAACGTCTCGTCGGGATTGCGCAGCAGCAGCTCCTCGTGCGTTCCGAACCACATTCGCCCCCGATCGTCCTCCGTTATTGCCCAGACCGTCTCCGGATCGGTTCCGCGCCGCAGCTTGAAATGCCTGAAGCGGTTGCCGAGATAGCGCATCAGGCGGGAATTGCTCGACAGCCAAAGCGTGTGTTCACGGTCGACGAATAGTGCCGTGACCTCGCTGAAGCCCGCCTGGCGCTCGATCGCGGCGCCCGTTCGCACCTCGCCGCCGGCGGCACCGTCGAAACTGAACAGCTCCGTCTGACTGGCAGCCCAGACTGTGCCGTCGGGTTCGGTAACGAGCTGGCTCAGCGGCCTCGGCGACACGATCGACGCGCGCACGTCGAACGCGCCGTCCGTCCACTGTCCGACGCGGTTCGACGAATCGATCGCCCAGAGCGCGTCGCCGTCGGCGTGCACCTGCACGATGTCGGCGGCGACATGGTCGAGCTTCGGCTCCGGCACCAGCTCAAGCTCGTAGAGGCCCGATTCCGCCGCAACCCAGGCCTCGTTGCCGACGACTTCGATGTTGAATGCACCGATATCCTGACCGCCGATGGGATCGAGCGTGTATGCCGCGCCGCGCGCGGTGACGCGCACGATACCGATCCCGTCGGCGACGGCAACCACCGTGCCGCCGACGATTTCGATGTCGGTTATCGGCGTGCTCAGTTCACCGATCGGGTCGATCGCCGTGACGACCCGACCGCCTCTGATCAGGGACACGCCGCCGCGCGCATCGCCCACCCAAATCGTGTTGTCCGCGTCCACGGCCAGCGCCGTCAGCGTATTGCTCGGAAGGCCGTCGGCGATGGTGATCTGTGCGAAGTCGCGGCCATCGAAGCGGTTCAGTCCGCGCGCCGTCGTGAGCCATAGATAGCCGGCCCGATCCTGCTCGATGTCGTAAACCTCCGACTGCGTCAAGCCGTCGGCGACCGAGTAGGCGCGAAACGGGATCTCGGCGGAGCCGGCCGCCGCGAACGCCTGCGGCACTGCGAGCGACGCCGGAACGAGAAACAAGACGAAAGCGTTGAGAAGTCGCGGCTTCACTCGGCGAATCCACTAAATTCATAGACTTAACACCGTATTAGTCGGCAATCGGCGGCGTTTCTTTACGGTTTTCGATGTGATCCGGGTCACAGCAGGGGCCACCGACGGCGGCCGCCGGGCGCCGGCGGCGCCGATGTTCCCATGTTGACATAATGCGCCGCGAGCGGGGCTCACCAACGTTCGCGCCGATCGAAGCTAACCGTCTGTTATTGCGCGAGTTTTACTGCGGTCTCCCGACGGCGCCAAACGTCGGCGACCGCGATGGCGCTCATGTTGAAAATCGCCTTCGCCGTCGACGACGGCGTCACGATGTGCGCCGACTTGGCCGTCCCGGACAGGATCGGGCCGATCATCAGTACGTCCGTGATCGAGCGGATCAACTCCACGGCGATGTTGGCGGAATCCAGGTTCGGCATGATCAGGAGATTCGCCGGACCGGAGAGCGCCGAGTCACGATTCAGCGCATCGCGAATGGCGTCGTTCAACGCGGCGTCGGCGTGCATCTCGCCGTCGAGCTCGAGGTCCGGCGCGACGCGCTTCAGAAGCCGGGTTGCATCACGCAGTTTGATTGCGGACGGCGCCCGCGACGAGCCGAAGTTCGAGTGCGATACCAACGCAACCTTCGGTTTGATGCCGAAGTCGCGAATCCGCTGGGCGCTCGCGATGGTCGTGCTTACGATCTGTTCCGCCGACGGGTCCACACCGATGAACGCATCGCTGATGAACAACGGACCTTGGGGCAGCAAGAGGACCGCGAGCGACGAGATTCTCGCCGTCGGCGCATCGGTACCGATCACCTCGATGATGTGCTGCAGATGACGGTCGAAGCGCCCCTCCGCACCGCAGATCATGGCATCGGCATCGCCCTTCGCGACCATGCACGCGGCAATCGCCGTGGCGTTGGTCCGCATCACGGTCTGTGCGGCCGCGACCGAGACCCCGCGTCGACTCATGACCGAGTGATAAAACTCCCAATAGTCGCGATAGCGCTTATCGTCCTCAGGATCCGTGAGCTCGAAATCTTTGCCGACCTCGAGGTCGATGCCGAGCTGGCTCAGGCGCCTCGCGACGACCTTTCTTCGGCCGAGTACGATGGGCTCCGCGATGCCCTCACGGATCACCGCCTCCACGGTTCTCAGCACCGTGCGATTTTCGCCTTCGGCATAAACCAGCCGTTCGCGGTCGCGGCACGCGACGTCGATCACCGGCTGCATGAACATCAGCGTGCGATTGCTGAAGGCGAGCAGCGACGCTTTGTACGAGTCGAGATCGCCGATCGGGCGCAGCGCGACGCCGGAGTCCATCGCCGCTTTCGCGACTGCGAACGACACGTCGGCGAACAGTCGCGCATCGAAGGGTTTCGGAATCAGGTAGCTGGGACCGAACTGCAAACGCTCGTCCTTGTAGACGCTCTCGACCTCGTCGGTCGACGAGCGCCGGGCGATCCCGGCGATGGCGTCGACGCAGGCCAGCTTCATTTCCTGAGTGATCGTCGTCGCGCCGACGTCGAGCGCGCCGCGAAAGATGAACGGAAAGCACAGCACGTTGTTGACCTGATTCGGAAAATCTGATCGACCCGTCGCAATGATTGCATCGGGCCGCGCCTTCAGCGCGACGTCAGGCATGATTTCCGGTACCGGATTGGCGAGCGCCATGATCAGCGGCCTCTTGGCCATCTTCGCTGCCATCTCGGCGCTCAGTACCTCCGGTGCGGAAAGCCCGAGGAAGACGTCCGCGTCGGCGATCGCTTCATCGAGCGTACGGAGCCCGGTATCGATCGCATACCGCGCTTTGTGCTCGTTCATGCCCTCGCCGCGGCCCGTGTAAACCACGCCGTGAACATCGATCAAGACCACGTTGTCGCGCTTGAGCCCGAGCTCGACGAGCAGATCGAGGCAGGCGAGTCCGGCGGCGCCGCCGCCGGTCGAAACGAGGCGAATCTCGGCGATGTCCTTGCCGGCGACCTCCAGCCCGTTCTTGATCGCGGCAGCCACGACGATCGCCGTGCCGTGCTGATCGTCGTGAAACACCGGTATGTTCAGCCGCTCGGACAACGCTCTCTCGATGTGGAAGCAGTCGGGTGCCTTTATGTCTTCCAAATTGATCGCGCCGAACGTCGGCTCGAGCGTCGCAACGGCTTCGATGAACCTGTCAGGATCCTGCTCGTTGACCTCGATGTCGAACGCGTTGATGTCGGCGAATTTCTTGAACAGCACGGCTTTGCCTTCCATGACCGGCTTCGCGGCCAGCGGGCCGATCGCGCCTAGGCCGAGCACCGCAGAGCCGTTAGTGATGACGCCGACCAGGTTGCTGCGGGTCGTGTAGCTCGCGACGGCCAGCGGGTCCGCCTTGATGCGTTCGCAGGGGTAGGCGACTCCGGGCGAATATGCCTGCGCCAGGTCGATCTGGTTGGCGAGCGGTTTGGTCGGCGTTACCGCCAGTTTCCCGGCAGGCTTGATGCTGTGATACAGCAAAGAACTGTGTTCGAGTGAATCAGACATTGGCACTCCGGTCGGTGGCTGGCCGAAACGGTCCGCGGGCAGTCGAGGCCTTCTTGGTCGTCGTGCCGCCGGCGACTCGAGCAGGCCAGCGTCAGGTCGATTCTACTTGTGCCGGCCGGGGATGACGAACGCACGGCGGCGCTCGCCAGTACATTCGACAACGTTTACCATTGATCGCACCCGGGATTCAGCGGAGCTCTCGCATCATGCACGCATCTAGAACGCGGTGGCTGCCATGGCTCACCCTCGGCGCGGTGCTCGCGAACGCCGCAGGGGCACAGTCGCCGTCGGAGACCGTCGAGGCTCTCAAGTCGTGCGCGAGGACGACCGACCGGGAGGCGCGGATCGGTTGCTACGAGCGCCTCGGCGAGCGCGTGCTTCGCGATGAAACCGTGCGCGCAGCGGCGCAGCCGCAGGTTGCCTCGGACCCGGTCGCCGACGCCGCTGCGACGGCCGGCGCGGCGGTGGATGACGAGGCGCCGCCGCTGCCGGACGACATCGGCGGAGTCGATTTCGAGGATCCCGCCACGGCGCAGAAAGAGCAATACGTCGGCCGCATTACCGACTGCAAGAGGGGGCCGGACAGCCGCTGGATCTTCTATTTCGAGAACGGCCAGATCTGGAAACAGGCGGACTACCGCAGAGCACGCTTTCGCGACTGCGACGCGATGGCGACGATCTTCAGGGACCGCATCGGTTATCGCCTCCAGATCGAAGGGAACGACCGCACGGTCCGCGTATCGCGGCGGCAGTGACGAGCGCTCGCGCCCGTCGCAAGCTACCGTCCTCCCTTCGGCCGCTCGCTCCCAGCGGCACATAAATTGCGCTATGCTCTAAAAAAACGCAAGGAGCCCCGACGATGCGATCCGTCAAAGACATTCTCGATTCAAAAGGTCACGACATCTGGTCCGTGAGCCCGGACGACAGCGTGTTCGACGCGGTGAAGCTGATGGCAGACAAAGGCATCGGCTCACTGCTCGTGATGGACGGCGAGAAGCTCGTAGGACTCGTGACCGAGCGTGACTATGCGCGCAAGGTGATCCTCGAGGGGCGCTCGTCGAAAAATTCCGCGGTGAAGGACGTCATGACCCGCCAGGTTCTTTGCGTGTCGCCCGAGCGGACGGTCGACGAGTGCATGGCGCTGATGACGGACAAGCGCACCCGGCATCTGCCGGTCGTCGATCACAAACAGGTGATCGGCGTGGTCTCGATCGGCGATCTTGTCAAAGCGGTCATCAGCGAGCAACAGATCCTCATCGACCAGCTGCAGCACTACATCACCGGCTAGCGGCGCATCGCCACCGGCGGTGGCCGTCGAAGCGTACTTGCCCGGGTACCCGACCTGTGCACGGTACGCAGCCGCTTTTCGCGGTACGAAGTCTCAAAATCCACGCTTCGATTTGTGCGGCCGACGACCGATCGGCCATACTCCCAAGCTTCAACGAATGGCCTTTTTTGACCAGATGGGAGTCGATCCGTGATGCGATTGGTGACGGCGACCAAGATGACACGACTGGCCTCGACGTCCTCCGCGGCGGGCCTTCCGTCATGAGCGGTGCGATCACTCAGATGCTTCTTCCTCTCCTCGCCGGCGTCGCGATCGGCGGCCTCGTGGTCTGGCTCGTCCGCGGCAGGCAGATTCGGGCCGACCTCGGCGAGCTCGGCGACGATTGGCAGGCACGCTTCGACAAGCTCGCCCGACAGAAAGACCATCTCGACATCGAGAACGCCTCCTTGAAATCGACCGTGGATAGCGAGCGGGCGCTGCTACAAAAACACAAGCACGCCGTCTTGAGTGCCAGGACGGAGATCGAGTCGCTGCGCGAGAAGGTGGGGTCGCTGACGAAAGACGTCTTCACACTGGGTGCCGAACGGGACGAGCTGTCGGGAAAGCTGACGACCATCCAGCGCGCTCTCGTCTCGGCCAAACAGCGAGTGGCGGAGCTGCAGTCGGAGTTTGTCAAGTCCCGGGAATTCTACAAGGGTCAGCTGACCAGCGCGTTCGAGCTGCGTAAAGCGCTAGAACGACGGGTGAGCGACGCCAAGCTCGAACAGGACTCCTTGAGTAATCTCTTACTGTCGGCCAAGTCCGAGCA
>JBFGFX010000094.1:0-12187 GCA_041579335.1 Woeseiaceae bacterium
CATCGACCGCACGGTGCAGCTGTTCGGCGGCCGCGGCGTCGTCAGAGGCCACATCGCGGAGGGCCTGTATCGCGAGATACGCGCACTCAGGATTTACGAGGGTGCGAGCGAGATACAAAAAGTCATCATCGCGCGTCAGACGTTCAAAGGGAGCGGCCAATGAAACTACTGTTACCCGCGGGCTGGTCTCGCCCGACCGGCTACTCGAACGGGATCCAGGCCGAAGGCAGCCAGGTATTCGTCGCGGGGATGATCGGCAGGACCCAAGCCGGCGACATACCGCCCGAGTTCGTCGGCCAGTTGGCACTGGTGCTCGAGAATACGCTGGCCGTGCTTGCCGAGGCGGGCGCCGGCCCGGAACACGTCGTGCGCATGACCTGGTACGTCCGCGGTCTGGATGCGTATCGGGAGAACTTAGCCGAGATCGGCCGCGTCTACCGGAAGTTCATGGGCAAGAATTTCCCGGCGATGGCGGTCGTCGGGGTCACGGAGCTGGTGGAGCGCGCGGCCCTCCTGGAAATCGAGACCACAGCGGTGCTGCCGCGCGCTTGACGAGTGAGCACGGCGACGAGCGACAAAAAATATCAATAATTTGATCGAAAAAGTCAATAAAGTGCCGGCCGATCGTAGGATACTCGGCGATTCAGGGGGCGCCAGGCACGATCCGGACCTGATCGCGGGAGATCCCAAGACGCAAACGACGCGGTGATTGACGCTCACAGTCGGCGGCGATTATTTTAACTACAAAATTTTGAAGCTCAAAATTTCAGGGGCTCGTTGGGCCGCGGCAGGGCCGGACCGAGCGGACCGAGAAAACGCGTACAACCAACAACGGGGAAGGTCATGCGAAGAATCATTGCAACGGCGCTCGTCGCGCTACTGGCCTACGCAGCGGGCGCTGCCCATGCGCAGGTCGAAGAGATCATCGTTACCGCTCAAAAGCGCGAGCAAGGGGCGAACGACGTCGGCATTACGATCAACGCGTTCACCGGTGAGTTCCTCAAAGACTCGGGCGTAAAGACGGCCGAAGACATTGCGCTCTTGACGCCGGGACTGACGGTCAACGAAACGGCGGCAACCGGCGTACCGACCTACACCATACGCGGCGTCGGCTTCCAGGACTATTCGACCGGCGCATCGTCCACGGTCGGCCTGTACCTCGACGAGGTTGCCATTCCGTACACGGTCATGAGCCGGGGTTTGATGTTCGACATCCAGCGTGTCGAGGTGCTCAAAGGGCCGCAGGGCGACCTGTACGGTCGCAACACGACAGCGGGCCAGATCAACTTCGTGAGCAACCGACCGACAGAAGAGTTCCAGGCGGGGGTGAACCTCGGCGTCGGCCGCTTCAGCACCTTCGACGTGGAGGGGTTCGCGAGCGGATCGCTGTCGGACGGCGTGCGCGGCCGGCTGGCATTACGCACCGTTCAGTCCGACGAAGGATGGCAGCGAAGCGCAACTCGGGACGACGAGCTGGGCGAGCTCGACAGCATCGCGCTACGCGGCATGCTCGATTTCGATCTGACCGAAACCGCCAATCTGCTCTTGTCGGTGCATTACGTCGACGATCAGTCCGACAACCGCGCGAACACGTCTTACAACGGCGACCTGATCAACGTCGGCGAGTTCGCGAATCCGTACACGCCGCTCGATCAGTACCGGCTGCCGAGCGGCGCCAATTTCGGCGAGGTGCCGCCCTGGTATTCGACCGGTGACAACCGCGTGGCCGACTGGACCAACAGCTACACGAGTGTGCAGACCGGCCGGACGTTCGACCTACGACCGGGCAGGGACAATCAGTTGACCGGCATATCGGCATTCCTCAACTGGAACATCGGTGACGTCACGCTGACATCGGTTACCGGCTACAACGACTTCGACCGGGTCGAGGCCAACGACTGGGACGGCGGCTTCTTCAACGACTCGAGCAACATCAACACGACCGACCTGTCGGTGTTCTCGCAGGAGGTGAGGCTGAGCGGGCAGTCGGACGAACTGCTGTGGATCGCCGGCGTCTACTACTCGACGGACGAGATGGACGAGTACTATCACTACTTCATGTCCGATTCCGTATTCGGTAACGGCTCGATTCCCTGGGGCGTCGGACTGTTCGCGCCGACGCCGATCCTCGAGCTCGACACGATCTACTCTCAAGAAACCGATTCCGCCGCCGTGTTCGGCCACGTCGAGTACAACTTCACCGAGGCATGGCGCCTGACCGTCGGCCTGCGCTACACGGACGAGGAGCGCACCTGGTCGGGTTGCACCTTCGTTGCGGACGACGGCACGCTGGCCGCATTTCTCAATGCGCAGTTCGGCACGACGCTCGGCCCGGGCGACTGCGGGACGATCGACGACGACCCGAATTCGCCGACCTACATCTTCGCGCTGATCGGCGGCCCCGACGTGAACGACGCGTTCCACGTCTTCACGGACACGATCGACACCGACACCCTCATGGGCAAGATCGGGCTCGACTATGCGGTCAGCGACGACGTGCTCGTATACGGCATGATATCCAACGGCTTCAAGTCCGGCGGCTTCAACGGTGCGAACTCGAACACGACGCTGCAGCTTCAGCCTTACAGGGAAGAGGAGCTGACGTCGTATGAAATCGGTACCAAGGCGACGCTCGCCGACGGACGCATGCAGCTCAACGCGGCCGCCTTCTACTACGATTACGAGGACAAGCAGGAGCAGGACTTCGCCGTTGCTTTCGTCGGCAACATCTCGGGCCTGACGAACGTGCCGAAGTCGGAGATCATCGGCGCCGAGTTCGACATGCAGTGGGCGCCGACGGACGCCTTAGGCATAGGCCTGGGCGTGGCCTGGCTGGACACGGAGATCACCGAATGGATGGCCGTGGATCCCGACGCAAGCTCGTGGCCGAACGTCGTGCGGCGAGACGTTTCGGGGCTCGAGCTGGCGCAGTCGCCGGAGTGGACCGTGAACGGCATCGTCAATTACGAGTGGCCGATCGCGGGCGACAGGCTGCTCGACGCCGCGATCGACTTCTCGTTCCAGGACGACACGACCGGCGGCGTGCAGCCCACGGACGCGACCGATAGCTTCACGGTCGTCAATGCGCGTATTGGCTTCGGTAGCACCGACGGCCGCTGGCGCGTGCTGGCATGGGGCCGCAACATCACCGACGAGTACTACTATCCGGCGGCCTACGGCGGCGGTAACGGGCCGCGCATACGCGTCGTCGGCATGCCACGCACCTACGGGATTTCTCTCGACTATCGCTTCGGCGAGTACTAAAGGCGTGACGCTCGCGCGCGGACGTTTCGCGGGTCTGTGCGCCGCTCTGTTGGCGGCCGCCTGCCAGCAGCCGGATCGAGGCGGCGTCGAGCCGGCCGATGTCGTCTTGCGCGGCGGCGTGATCCACACGGTGTCGCGCGAGCAGCCGAAGGCCGAAGCCGTCGCGGTCACCGGCGATGAGATCGTCTTCGTCGGCAGCAACGAGGACGTCGCGGCCTACATCGGCGATGCGACCACGGTGATCGAGCTCCAGGGACGGCTGGTGCTGCCGGGAATAGTCGACGCCCACCTGCATCCGCTCGGCGGCGCCGTCAAGGACCTCTACCAGTGCAACTTCCCGTTCTCGGCCGGGCCCGACGAGATTCGTCAGACGGTCGCGAGCTGCGTTGGCGAGCGTCCGGACGCCGCCTGGATCACCGGCGGGCAGTGGGACAGCGGCTTCTTCGAGCGCTTCGACATCGCCTCGCCGCGACAACTGCTGGACGAGGTCTCCGGCGATGCCGCGGTCTTTTTGAGCGACGACAGCGGCCACAACGGCTGGGCCAATTCCAAGGCGTTGCGCCTCGCGGGCATCGGCGCGGATACGGAAGACCCGCCCGGCGGCAAGATCGTGCGCGAGCAGGACGGCGCGCCGAACGGCGTGCTGCTTGAGACGGCCCAGGGGCTCGCCTACGCCGTGATCCCGAAGTACACCGCCGAGCAGTTTCTCGAGGCGGCGCGCTATTTCTCCGACTACGCCAACGCGTTCGGCATCACGGCCGTGAAAGCGGCGGCAATCGAAGAGGACGAGATGGCGGGATTCGCGGCGGCCGATCGAAGCGGCGCGCTGAATCTGCACGTTGCGACCAGCATCCACACCCCGTACGGGCATCGCGTCGAGCCGCTCGACTACGAGGAGATCGACCGCATCCGCGACGCGTACGCATCGCCGCACGTGGACACGCGCTACGTGAAGATCTTCTTGGACGGCGTCCCGACGCCGGCCAGAACCGCGGCCATGCTCGAGCCGTATCTGCCCGATGACGCGCACGGCGAGGGTTTCGACGGCGGTCCGCTGCACGTCGGGCTCGAGACGCTGACCGGCGACCTCATCGAGCTCGACCGGCGCGGCTACACCGTGAAGATGCACACGGCCGGCGATCGTTCCGTGCGCGTTGCGCTCGATGCGATTCAGGCGACGCGCCTTGCTCTCGGCAACTCGAACAAGCGCCACGAGCTGGCGCACGCCGGCTACGTGCATCCTCTCGACGTGCCGCGATTCGCGGAGCTGAACGCGGTCGCCGACCTGTGTCCCGTCATTTGGCATCCGTCGCCGATCATCGACGCGGTGATCTCCGCTGTCGGCGTCGAGCGGGGTGAGAAATATTGGCCCGTACGCGATCTGTTGGACGCAAACGCGCCGGTGCTGGCCGGTTCCGACTGGCCCTCGGCGGTGCCGGACGCCAATCCGTGGACCGGCATCGAAGCGTTCGTGACCCGTCGCGATCCGCGAGGCGACGCACCGGGCGCGCTGTGGCCCGAGCAAGCCATCACGCTCGAGGAGGCGATCGAGATCTACACGATCCACGGTGCGCGGGCGCTTAAGATGGACGGCGAGATCGGCAGCATCGAGGTCGGTAAGCTCGCGGATCTGATCGTCCTCGAACGGAACATCTTCGACATCCCGATCGACGAGGTCGCCGACACGGTCGTCCACCAGACCTGGTTCGAAGGCAGGCTCGTTCACGGGCAAGACCGGCGGCAGCCGGATAGGGGAGTGCCATGAAGCGAAGCTCGTTGCTGCCGGCCGTGGCGGCACTGGTTGTGGCGGCCTGCGGACAGGCCGAACGCAATGCGGCGACGACTACCGCGGCTGCGGATGTGGTCTACGTGAACGCGAGGATCTATACCGTCGACGCCGAGTCGAGCTGGGCGAGCGGGATGGCCGTGAGTGACGGCAAGATTGTCGCGATCGGCACCGACGCCGACGTCGCGGCCGTCACCGGGAGCGAAACGCACGTGGTCGATCTCGCGGGCCGGATGGTGATGCCCGGTATCCACGACACTCACATCCATCCGTCCGATGCCGGTATTCAGAAGCAGCTGCAGTGCAGCTTCCTGTCGAACGACCTCGACGAAGTGCTGGAGATCCTTCAAGGTTGCCTCGCCGACATCCCCGAGGGCGAATGGCTGCGCGGCGGTCAGTGGAACGAGGGGCTGTTTGCATCGGGCGCTAGCCCCAAGTCGATCCTCGACGAGATCGCGCCGAACCACCCGGTCTTCCTCATGGACTGGTCCGTGCACAACGCCTGGGTCAATTCGAAGGCGCTCGAGCTCTTACGGATAGACGATGACACGCCGGACCCGCCGGGCGGCGTCATCGTCAGAGACGCCGGCACGGGAGAGGCGACCGGCATCCTGCTGGACAACGCCGCGTACGACATGCGCCGGCTGCTGCCCGGCTACAGCCTCGAGGATCGGGCGGCCGCGCTCGCTTGGAGCGTCGACCGAATCGCGGAGCACGGCATCACGACGTTCAAGGAAGCGCTCGTCACGAGTGCCTCGATGGAGGCTTATCAGGAGCTCGCACGGCGCGGCGCGCTGCCGCTCAGGATCAAGACCAACCTGACTTGGAAGAGCTCCTGGGCGAACTCCCACGCCGACGAGATTGCGCTCATCGACTCACGCGCGACATACGGGAACGAGTGGATCGATACGGACTTCGCCAAGATCATGCTCGACGGCATCCCGCCGACCTACACGGCGGCGCTCCTGGAACCCTACGAGCCGAGCGAGGCGTTCGGCGACGAGTGGCGCGGCAAGCTGATGCTCACCCCTGAGGAGCTCGCCGCCGACGTCGCCGAGCTCGACGCCAAGGGCCTGACCGTCAAGATACACGCGACCGGCGATCGGTCCGCACGAGTCGCGCTCGATGCCGTCGAAGCCGCGCGCGGAAAGAACGGCGACAGCGGGCTCATTCACGAAGTGTCACACGCGGAGATCATCCACGCCGACGACGTGCCACGCTTTGCCGAGCTCAACGTCGCCGCCGAGATGTGTCCGATCCTCTGGTATCCGATACCCGGGCTCGACTGGGAGCGATGGCTCGGTCCGGAGCGCGCCAAGGTGTGGCCCGTCCGAACGCTGATCGAGGCCGGCGCGCTGGTGATCTACGGCTCCGACTGGCCGGTCGTGCCGACGCCGAATCCGTGGCCGGGCATCGAGGCCATGGTGACGCGCAGCGACCCGGCCGGCGCGGGCGATGCGCCGGACTGGCCGGAGCAGGCCGTCGATCTCGAGACGGCGCTCGAGATATTCACGCTGAACGGTGCGGTGGCCAACAAGGCGGGCGACTCGTCGGGCTCACTCGAGATCGGCAAAGACGCCGACTTCATCGTGCTCGACAGGCACTTGTTCGACGTACCGATTACCGAGGTGGGCGAGACGCAGGTGCTGATGACGGTCGTGGCAGGTGTGCCAGTCGTCGACAAACTGTAGCAAAGATGTCCCTAGGCGCTCGCCGAATGGCGCGTCTTGAGGAGGAGTCTCTGCAGGCTCGTCATATCCGTGAGCGACAGCTCGGAGAACAGGTCGTCGAGCCAGCTCTCGTGATGCCGCGCCATCTTCACGAACTGCCTGCGTCCCTTCGGCGTCAGGCGGATGTACTGCACGCGCCGGTCGTGCTCGGCACGGCTGCGATCGACGAATCCGCTCTTCTCCAATCGATCGATGACGCCGGTGACGTTACCGTTCGACACCATCAGCTCCTGGGACAGCTGGGACATCGTCAACGGATCCGGCGCTCTCTCGAGCTCGGACAGGACGTCGAACTGCGGCAGCGTCACCGAGAAGTGCTTCCGGAACAGGGAGCGAAGCCGCCGCTCGATGACGGTCTCACAGGACAGGAGGCGCAGCCACGTGCGGATGGCTTCCTTGCTGCGCGGCGACGCATCTCCCGTGTGTTTTTCTTTGGATTTCATGAGGATATATGCTCTGTTAGACTTGTCCTGTGGCGGCCAGGATAGCGCGCCGAGCCTATTTGTGCCAACGTAAAAAGTATCACTACAAATTTTTCATGCTCGCTTATTTAATATCTATAGTAATTGCGCTGAGCACGGTTGAGCGGATGGGCCCATGTCGTCGGTAGAGCACATCGAGGGGCGCCACGGCAGGCCCGTCGAGCGATCGGCCACGGTCCGATTCTCGCACGTCGATGCCGCCGGCATCGTTTTCTACCCGCGCTATTTCGAGATGCTGCTCTGCCACTTCGACGACCCGCCGTTTAAGGAGACGCCGTTCGCGATGCGAACCGATTTCCGCCGGCCGAATCGACTGGGAGACCGTCTGCGCATCGTCTACGAGCGCGATGACGCCGCCGACGCCTGGGCGTTCTCGGGCCGGCTCGCCGACGTCGAGCACTTCTCGATCAGATCCTTACCGCCGCACGAGCGACGCCTCGAAGCGACGGCGCATCGTGCCGAGCTGGACGCGTACCGAACTGCGGCGCGGACGGTCGGTGATTCCGTGTCGGGCCGTGACGGGCGGCTGCACCTGTCGCGCTACTTCGAGTACGTGAGCGATGCGGTGGAGCTGTGGTTCGAGGACATGCTCGACATGCCGTTCCGCGATCTGCACGTCGACGGCCGAGTCGGCATTCCGACCGTGAGGTTCGTCACCCGCTGCCGTGAGCTGCCGGAAGCGGGGCGCGCGGTGAGCATGTGGCTGCGGCCGTCGCGCGTCGGCGGCAAGTCGCTCGCTTTCACGAGTTGGCTCGTCCGCGAGGACGGAGAATGCCTGGTCGAGAACGAGCAGGTGATCGTTTTCGTGAGGATGGCGCCGGACGGCTTCCATAGCATCGCGGTGCCCGACAATATCCGTTCCCGCTTGGCAACGCTGATCCCGGCGCGCCGTTCCGGAGCAGGTTGATGTGGCGGCCCAAAGAGCGCATCAAGTACAAGCCGGATCCCGGCCCGTGGCCCACGCGAGCCGAGGCCGAGGCGTCGCTACTGTTCAGCCCGATCCGGATCGGGCCGATCAGTCTGCGGCAGCGCACCTGGGTACCGGCGATGGTGCCGTGGCGGGCGACCGAAGACGGCGTGATGACCGCCGATCTGCTCGACTGGTACGAGCGCTACGCGCGCGGTAAGTCCGGCGCGATCGTCGTCGAGGCGACCGGCATTCGCGACATACCGAGCGGACCGCTGTTGCGCATCGGTCACGATCGATTCATACCCGGTCTCAAGAAGCTGGTCGAGACCGTCCGCGAAGCCAGCGACGGCGAGACCAAGCTGTTCATTCAGATCATCGATTTCCTGCGCATCAACCGGCGGCCGCCGCCGGAGAAGTTCTTCGACCGCTACCTCGAGATCACGGACGAGCACCGGGCCTATTTCTACGACAAGCTCTCCGACGACGAGATCCGCGCGAAGCTCCTGGAGCTCGACGAGGAAGCGTTGTTGAAAGCGCTGACGCGGCGCGAGTTCGAAGCCTATGCCTACGGTTATCGCGAGCGTGTCACGGATGTCCATCTGCCGCACATCGCCGAGCTGCCGCAGACCCTGCCCGGGCTGTTTGCCGACGCTGCCGTTCGGGCGCGGGAGGCGGGCTTCGACGGCGTCGAGCTGCACTACGCGCATGCGTACACGATGGCGTCGTTCCTGTCCGCGCGAAACACGCGCGAGGATGGCTACGGCGGCGACCTCGCCGGGCGGGTGCGGCTGCCGCTGGAGGTCTATGGCGCAGTGCGGCGCGCCGTCGGCGACGACTACGTCGTCGGCTGCCGGTATCTGGCCGAGGAGTGCATCGATCAAGGCACGGTGGCCGACGAGTCGGCATATTTCGGCGTCGAGTTTGCCCGCGCCGGGATGGATTTCCTGTCCCTGTCGCGCGGCGGGAAGTTCGAAGACGCGAAGCAGCCCAAAGTCGGCGCCGCCGCCTATCCGTACACCGGGCGTAGCGGCTACGAATGCATGCCGCAATACATCTCCGACGAAAAAGGCCCGTTCGGCCGCAACATGCCGGCGACGACACGGATACGTCAGGCCATCCGCAGCGAGGGGCTCGAAACGCCGATCGTCGCCGCCGGCGGCATCCACGGATTTGTCGAGGCGGAGCGGATTCTCAGAGAGGGCGAGGCGGACATCATCGCCTCCGCGCGGCAGTCGATCGCCGATCCGGACTGGTATCTCAAGATGCGTCTGGGCTGCGGCGAGCAGGTACGGGTATGCATCTATTCCAACTACTGCGAGGCGCTGGATACGCGCCACAAGCAGGTCACCTGCGAGCTGTGGGACCGTGAGAACAAGGACGAGCCGGGCGTCACCTTGTCGTCGGACGGCAAACGCCGGCTGCTGCCACCGCCCTGGCAGCCGCCCTCGGACGCGTAGCGACGATGACGGACATCGATCGCTATAGCAGTGTCTATCACGCGTTCGCCATCGCCGCCGAGCGGCACCGCGAGCGGCCGTTCCTGCGCGTGCCGGCGTCGAGCGCAAAGGCGTATGCGGACGGCCCGATCGAATACTCTTACGGCGAGGCAGAGGCGCGAGCCGAAGAGCTGATCGCGAAGTACGCCGGGCGGCTGCGTCCGGGAGAGCGCGCGGTGCTGGCGTTCGACAGCCGCCTCGACGTCTACCTGCACCTTTTGGCGCTGAACGCGCTCGGTGTCAGCGTCGTGCCGATAAGCTCGGGCGCGAGCGACGACGAGCTCACGCACGTGATCGGCCACAGCGACAGCCGCCTGATCGTCTGCGTGCCCGAGCACCGAGACCGCCTCGAGCGCATCGCCGCAGCGCTGCAGTCAGACGTCTCGACGGAGGCTGAGCTCACGGCCGACGGCGCGCCGCCCGCGCTGCCCGAGACCCGCCTCGCGACCGAGGCCGCCTTGGTCTACACGTCCGGTACCACGGGCAAGCCGAAAGGCTGCATGCTGTCCAACGAATATTTCCTGGCGATCGGCATCTGGTACAACGCGTTGGGCGGCATCTGCACCCTGCACGAAACCGACCGGCTGCTCACGCCGCTGCCGCCGAATCACATGAACGCGTTGGCCACGTCGTTCTCGGCGATGCTGCTCTGCGGCGGCTGCGTCATTCAGCTCGACCGCTTTCATCCGCGATCGTGGTGGCAGACCGTCCGCGAAGAGAGAGCGACGATCTTCCACTGCCTCGGCGTGATGACCGCGATCCTCCTGACCTTGCCGGAGGACGAGCAGGATGATATGGGGGGTCGGGTCAAGTTCTGTTTCGGACCGGGATCGGATCCGCGCCATCAGATGCTGTTCGAGCAGCGCTTCGGCGTACCGCTGATCGAGGCCTGGGCCATGACCGAGACCGGCGCAGGAGCGATGACCATCGCCGACAAGGAGCCGCGGCACGTCGGTCAACGCTGCATCGGCAGACCGATCGAATCCATGGAGTATCGCATCGTCGACGAAGAGGACTGCGACGTGCCGCGGGGAGAACCCGGCGAGCTCTTGGTCCGCGCCGCCGGCGAGAATCCGCGGCGGCGGTTCTTCAGCGGCTATTACAAAGACGAAGCGGCGACCGAAGAAGGCTGGCGCGGCGGCTGGTGGCACACCGGCGACGTCGTGCGCGAGGGCCCCGACGGCTCGCTATTCTTCGTGGATCGTCGCAAGAACGTCATTCGCCGCAGTGGCGAGAATATCTCGGCGGTGGAGGTCGAGGCCGTGCTGCTCGAGTGTCCGGCCGTCACGAACTGCGCGGTCTGCGCCGTGCCCGACGAGATCCGCGGCGACGAGGTGTTCGCGTTCGTCATCGGCACCGACGGCGCCGATGCGAACGGGATCTTCGAGCATTGCATGCGGCATCTGACCTACTTCAAGGCGCCGGGATACATCGCGTTCGTCGACGAGTTGCCGCTGACGGCGTCGCAGAAGGTGAGTCGCGGCGAGCTGAAGCGGCTGGCCCGCGATCGTCTTAAGAGCGGGGAGTGCGTCGATCTCCGCGAATTGAAACGGAGAACGTCGGCATAGATGGCGAAAGGAACGCGAAACCGCTCGGGTTACGACGGCGTCGTCGTCGCGGCGCCGGTCAGCGTGCCCTACGAGCGCTACTCTCCGGAGCCCGCGCACTGGTGGCTGGCGCGGGCGATCTCCGCACTCGGGGCGAAGAGCGGATTGACGCCCGCGGACGTGGATGGCCTGTGCGTCTCGTCGTTCACGCTGTTCCCCGACACCGGCCCGGCGCTGACGCAGCACTTCGGCCTGACGCCGCGCTGGCTCGATCACGTTCCGACCGGCGGGGCGTCGGGCGTGATCGCGCTGCGCCGCGCTGCGCGGGCGGTTCAGGCGGGGGATGCGAGCATCGTTGCCTGCATGGCCGGCGATACGAACCACGTCGACTCCTTCCGGGCGATGCTGACGACGTTCAGCCGCTTCTCGCAGGACGCCGCCTATCCCTACGGCTCGGGCGGGCCGAACGGCAGCTTCTCGCTGATGACGAGCAACTACATGAACGCCTACGGTATCGAGCGCGAGGACTTCGGCAAGCTGTGCGTGGCGCAGCGGGACAACGCGCTCTGCTTTCCGCACGCGCTGATGAAGACGAAGCTCACGCTCGAGCAGTACATGGACGCCCGCCTGATTGCCGATCCGATCGTGCTCTACGACTGCGTCATGCCGTGCGCGGGCGCCGAAGGCTATCTCGTGATGCGCGAAGAGCTCGCCAGCTCACGCAAGCTCCCGTACGCACGGATCCTGTCGACCATTGAGCGGCACAACGGATTTCCCGACGACCCGGTGCAGTGTCGCGGCGGCTGGGCGTTGGACAAAGACGAGTTCTGGGGCCTTTCGGGTATCACGCCCAATGAGGTCGATCTGCTGCAGACCTATGACGACTATCCCGTGATCTCAGTGATGCAGATGGAGGACCTCGGATTCTGCGACAAGGGCGCGGCGCGCGACTTCATCCGGGCGAACACGTTC
>JBFGFX010000095.1:0-12182 GCA_041579335.1 Woeseiaceae bacterium
GCGACGAGCCGTCGGCCTCGACCGTTGTGCGAACCGGCTGGCATTTCATCGTCCCGCTCGCCGTTTTGGTCGCCTCGTTGATCGTCGGATATACCCCGGTTCGATCCGCCGCGCTCGCGATCCTGGCCGTCATAGCGGTCTCCTGGTTTTCCACGACCAAGATGACGCTAACGCGTTGCGTCGACGCGATCTTGGACGCCGTTCGAATCATGGTACCGACGGCGGTGCTGCTGGTGGCGGTAGGTTTGATCGTCAACGTCGTGACGACGACGGGACTCGGCAACGCGTTCTCTCTGATGATCGTCGAGTGGGCCGGCGGCAGCCTGCTGTTGACGCTGTTGCTGGTCGCCTTGGCCTCACTCATCCTCGGTATGGGCCTGCCGGTGACTGCGTCGTACATCGTCTTGGCGACGCTCGCCGCCCCGGCGCTGTTCGATCTGATCAGTCAGACCGTCCTGCTGAATGCGCTCGCGGCGCCGGATCTGCCGGCGAGCGTCCGGGCCGTCGTCGACCTATTCGGCGGCGATCCGGCGAGCGCGTTGGTCGAGATGCCGCGAGAGATGCGTCAGATCGTCAGGAACGAGCTGCTCGACCCCGCTCTGGTCACCGGGATGCTTTTGAGCGCCCATCTGATCATCTTTTGGCTCTCCCAGGACAGCAACGTCACGCCGCCCGTGTGTCTGGTCGCGTTCGCGGCTGCCGCGATCGCCGGCACGCCGCCGATGCGCACGGGCCTGACGGCATGGAAAATAGCCAAAGGTCTCTACCTGGTGCCGCTCTTGTTCGCATTCTCGCCGTTGATCACCGGCAGCTGGGGAGAACGCTTGACCGTGTTCACGCTCGCCTGCATGGGGCTGTATGCCCTCGCCGGGTTACTTCAGTGGCATTTGGAGGCCAGGTTGAATCTCGCCACCGCCCTTCTATTGGCGGCGAGCGCGGTCTGTCTCCTTTGGACGCCGTTCGGACTGGCTGTTCATGCCGTCGGCGCAGCTTTGCTCATCGGCATCGTGCTGTATCAGCGGCGCTCGCTGCGCCTGTAGACGCGCTGTTTCTCGAACCAGACCGACAGCCCCTCCGCGCCCTCGGGCAGCCGCTCGTGGCTGCCGAGCACCAGCCCCCCATCCGCACGCATCGCGCCGACGATGTCTCTCAAAAGCCGCCGCTGGAGCTGCGCGTCGAAATACGTGAACACCAGGTTACGGCAGAGGACAAGATCGAAGGTCCCGTCGGGCCGCGCGACGCGAATGTCCTGCTCGAGGAACTCGATGTCGCCGCGAAACTCGGGCTCGAGGCGAAACGTCTTGTCTTCTTTCCTGAATGCCCGTTTGCGCCAACGGTCCGGCAGGTCTTTCAAGGAACCGTGGGAATAGCAGGCTCCGCGAGCACGCTCGAGCATATTCGGATCGGCATCGGTAGCGACAATCTCGAGCCGTAACTCCGGAAAATGCGCCGCGAGCTCTAGCCGCCACAGGATGGAGAGCGTGTAGGGCTCTTCACCGGAAGCGCACCCTGCACTCCAGATGCGGAGCACCCGACCGCCTCGACGCTGCGCCTGCTCCGCGAGCGCTGGCAGCACGTCTCGAGCGAGCGTCGCGAAAACGCCGCGGTCGCGGCAGAAGCGCGAGATCGTGATGCGGCACAGCGAATCGAGCCGGGCCCATTCGTCGGCATGCGCGTCCAGATAATCCCGGTACTCCTCGACATCCGCCAAGCACAGCTTTTTCGTGCGCCGGTCGACGCGCTTGCACACCTGCCTGCGCACTTTGCGGAAGCCCGGCCATCGCATCTCGAGCTGCGGCAACGCCCATTGAAGAAATCGTACGCACTGCTCGTCCTTCATGCGGCATCCCCTGCGTCACTCGGCTTTTCGACAGTGATCCTTCAAGGCCGCAAAAAACAGCGCATGGCGACTCAAGCGGCGCGCATAGTCCGCTTCGCACGCGCCGCCCTTCGCCCGGATCAGCTCAGCGAGGGCGCGCTTGTCGGCTGCATGCCACGACGTCGGCCGGGTCAGCGCGACAATCGGCGCAAAGCGCTCGAGCGCTCGGCGCTCCTGCTGAGACCATGACGACACCGAGCGCAGCGCGAGATCGTCGCTGATGCGAGCGGTCAGGGCCTTGACGGCGCCGGTCCTCGAGCGTGACTCGATATCCGCCAGCTCGCGCATCGCAAGCATCGAGCAGACCTCGATCCAGCGTTCCTCGAACAGCTCGACCGCCCGCGCACCCGGGAGCGTGAGATGCATGTCGCAGGACGACAGTTTTCGTAGCAGCGGCACCGTGCTGCGATACCCTTTCTTGTAGCGAACGTGGCGAAACTCGCGCGCCGCAGACTCGCGGATCTCCGCCACGATCGGCCGATACCCGAGTCGGTAATAGAACCAGAAAGCACCGCTCTTGAGCGCCTCCGTGTTTTCGCCGCCGAACTGGTACGGATTGGCGATGAATCGGTTACAGCCGGTGAGGTGATGAAAAACGCGCATGACCTGGGTCCACAGCCAGGCCGCTTCGGCGCCGCGGTATTCGTCGAATATGTTGATGCCCGTGTTGGCCTGCTTGAACATGACGCTCGAGCCGCCGTAGCCCACCGGCGCACCGTTGGACAGGATCAGGAAGCCCATCGTGCATTCGAGCGGATAACGATGCTCGGGCCTGAGCCCCATGACGGCGATGCGGATGCCGCTGCCGACGTCCGCTAGATAGACCTCGCTCGGATTGGCATAGTTGAAGTGATTCGTCTCCCGGTGCCGCACCGCAAGCGCACTCATCGCCACGTTCAAGAGCCGGGTGCCCTCCCTTTCGGAGAGCAGCTCGAGTACGGTAATCGGGCGGACGATCTCACGCTTGGCGAACGTGACGCCACGCTGCATGCTCTGCTTTCGCTCGAATATCGTCGAGGTCTCGTAGGTGTTTCCGGATTTCGACAGCCTGAGATCGGCTAGATCACAGCGGAGCGGCAGATCGCAACTGTTGTACAGGGCCGTCCAGAATCGCGCGAACCGTCGACGCTCTCTCAGCTGCGCCATCAGCCAGTCGAAGCCGTTGCCCGCGTGCTTCGCGCTCGCAATCTCGAGCCAATCCTCGCTGCTCACCCAACCGCTGTCGAAATAGTCGGCTTCCGAATGCTCCAAGATCTGCTCGAGCAGCTCGTCCAGCCTGGCGGTATCGTCGACGTCGGGCCAATCGATCGACGACAGCCCCGGAAAATGACGCGTCAACCACGACGCAACTTCGTACGAGAAGCGGTAGAAGACCGGCGTGCCGACTATGCCGCTGTCATCGAGTTTGCGTCGCTCGCGCGCGGCGAGCGTGCGAACACGCGCTGCGAACGTCTCGAGCATCGCGGAGGCCTGTCCGTGAAGCTCGCAGGTGTCCGGAAACGCGCGGATGAAGCACAGCGCGCCATGCAGCCGTTTGAGGTCCGTCGCGGAGATGACTCGCCGCGCCCCGATCGCTTCCAGCAGCGCCGACTTCTCTGCAGCGGCAGCGGCGCCGAACTCGCGACGGATTTCGTACAGACGGGCGATGGATTGACGGATTGGCAAGATTCAATCCTAGGCAATCACCGTCATCAGGCTATAGGTAATTACCGCCAGTGCAAACCGGGCGGGCTTCCAGACACTCTAGTCGGCCACGGCATCGCCGGCGAGTAGCGCGTGCAACCGTTCCGGGGTCAAAGCGCTCGCATCGCAGACAATCCCGGCACCTTGTTGCCGACAAACGGGACCGAAGCCCTCGATCTGCCAATAGTCGACAAGCCCGAACGTATCCATGAGGTCGACGAACGCCGGCTCTCGATGCAGCGCCGTCCCCGGCCACCACAGCGGCCGTGGGTCGACGTACTGATTCTTTGCCAGGCGCCGCTCGAGATAGTCGGCGACCTGGGAGCTGCCGCCAAGCCGTAAACCCGTCCAGACGACCAGACGGTGATCGAGCGACGAGTCGGCGAGGATGTCCGCGAGCAGCGTCGGGTCGTCGGTGCGCCCTGCCTCGACGGCCACGAAACGTTGCAGCAGCGTTTTTTGGGTATCGGATACCGGGCTCTCGTCGATCCAGTCGGTCGCCGCGTCGTAATTTTTCATCAAGATGCGACTCAAGAAACTGCCAATCCAGCTATTCGGGTTGCGGAACCCTCGGCGCCAGACGGTACGGAACTGGCGATCGCCGTTAGCATAGTCGCCGAAATGCAGGTACGCGAAGCCGAGCCCGCCCTGAGGCGCTAGATAAGTCGGATCCAACTTGAGCGCTTCCTTCAGATGCGCCGCGCTTTCGACGACACGGCCCGTCGTCGCTAGGTGTTCGCTGAACCAGAAGTGGGCCATCGGACTACGCGGATCCAGCTCGAGGCCCTTCTCGAAAAGCCGCGCGGCCTCCACCCATTGATGCCGCCGCTGGGCGAACGCACCGAGCACGCCGTATGACTCGGGGATGCCGGGATCGAGCGCCAGCGCCCTGCGTGCGGCGTTTTCCGCCAAGCTCCACGCCGCTCGTCCTTCCAGGGAGTAGTTGCGACGCGCGAGGTAGGCGGATGCCAACGCGGCCCAGCCTCTGGCGAAGTCCGGATCGATCTTGACCGCTTCCGCAAAACTGTCGATGGCGGGCTGCAGATCTTCGGAGCCACGCCGGTGCCAGGCGTGGCGGCCACGAAGATACAGATTGTAGGCTTCGGGATGCGGCTCTCGGGCACGGCGTGTGGGAGCCTCGGCGTCCGGCAAACCGAGTATCTTGGCCAGCGCACCAGCAAGCCCGTCGGAGACGGCGTCCTGCACCGCATGGATGTCGAGCACGTCGTGCTCTGCGGTCCTCGACCAAACGTGATGACCGCTGGCCGCTTCGATCAACTGGGCCGTCACGCGCAGTTTTTCCCCGCTCTGCCGAACGCTGCCCTCGACCAAATAGGCGACGCCGAGTCGCTCGGCGATTTCGCGAAGATCTTCCGCGGGCTCGCGTAAACGAAACGATGCATAGCGTGCGGTCACCTTCAATCCGTCGATCCGTGCCAGCGCGTCGATCACTTCCTCGGCCACGCCGTCGCCGATGTAGTCGAGAGCAGCGTCTCCGGTGAGATTATCGAATGGCAGCACCGCTATGCTCGGATCGGTCTCGACCTCGCGGATCGTCCACACCGACAGGCCGACGATGAGCATTGCGATGGCGGCGCCGCCGGCCGCAATCGCCGTCATCAGCCTGCGACGCGGCGTTGCCGATTGAACCGGTGCGACGAGGCGGTAGCCGGACCGCGCCACCGTCTCGACGTACTCGGTGTGCTGCGCGTGATTACCGAGCGCCTTCGTGAGCTCGGCAACGGTGCGGGTCACCGCATTGGGCGTCACTGCGACATCCGGCCAGAGCGCAGCTTCGAGCTCATCGATCGTGACGAGCTTGCCTGGCCGCTCTGCGAGATAGCGCAAAACCTCGAACGCTCGCGGCTCGAGCGGCTCGACCGAGTCCTCGCAGGTAAGCGTCAGTGCGTTGCGATCCGCTAACCAGCGGCCAACCCTGAAGCTGTCCCCCAGACGGCGGTCAGATTCTGCCAAGCGAACACTCCTTCCTGTACCGACCGACTCGGTCGGAAAGATAGCAAAGCGAACATCAGCGAGAAATAACTCGGGCATCAAGTTTATTCGGCGGAGGGGCCGGCGACGGCCCAGGTTGGGCGAACGGTTCACCTGGTGTCTCTCGCTGGCGATACCCGCGCCGGCCAGCGATGGCCGCCCTTTTTTGCCGCAAAGCGTCTAAACTAGTCGGACGCATGCCGGGTCGCGCGCCTCGAGAAGGCGGCCGGCCCAGAAAAACGAATAAACGGCGCGCTGACGACCGATCCCCGCGTTTCGGCCGCCACGATGGGGCGATGCGATGACCCGTTCGACGCTACAAGAGCATCTCTTCGGTCCGCCGCCGAAGCGGATCCTCGCGCTGGACGGCGGCGGCGTCAGGGCGCTCGTTGCTCTCGGTTTTCTGGAGCAAATCGAGTCCCTGCTGCGCGACGAATGCTACGGCGGCGACGAGTCTTTCCGCCTCGCCGACCACTTCGACCTGATCGGCGGCACCTCGAGCGGCGGGTTGCTCGCGGCTGGCCTCGCCCTAGGCCTGTCCGTCGCCGAGATCATCGACATCTCGTGGCGGCTGGCCAGCCGGGCGTTCGCGGACCCCGGCTGGTTCGGCGGCCTGCTGTCACCCAAGTACGAATCCGACGCGCTGATCGCGGAGCTCCGCAGTGTCGTCGGCGACGAGACGCTGGGATCGGAGCGCTTTCGCACCGGCCTGGCGATCGTCGCGAAGCGCATCGATACCGCGAGTCCTTGGGTGTTCCACAACAACCCGCGCGGCAAGTTCTATCGCTCGGATGGGGGGCCCGGCTCGCTCGCCAACGCGGACATTCCGGTCTACGAGATCCTCCGCGCCAGCGCGGCGGCGCCGACCTACTTCGAGCCCGAGCGCATCGGCATCGCGGAGGGCGTCGAGGGACTGTTCGTCGACGGCGGCGTGAGCCCGTTCAACAATCCCGCGCTGCTCCTGCTCATGATGGTCACGACGCCGAGCTACGGCTACGGCTGGCCGACCGGCACGGACCGCCTGACACTGATCAACGTGGGCACGGGGCTCGGCGGGCCGTTGCGCTGCGCCGAATCGCTCGAAGGTCTGCCCAGCGCCCTGCTCGCGGCGGTGTCGCTCGAGTCCATCATCAACGACTGCGCCTGGCAGGCCCAGGCGGTGCTGCAGTGGCTCGGCACCTGCGCGGCACCCTGGGAGATCGACTGTGAGGCTGGGGATTATTCGCAAAACCAGGCGGTCGCGGAGCGACTGTTGCGTTACCAGCGCTACAACATCTTGTTCGACGCGGACTGGCTGCTTCGCGAGCTCGGCGTGAGCCTGAGCGATGCGGAACGATCCGGCCTCGCCGAGCTCGACAGACCCGAGGCCGCCGATCGCTTGCTCGATCTCGCGCGTCGGGCGGCGGAACGTCAGGTGCGCCTGTCGCATTTGGTCGAGGCGCGAAGCTTATGTTGAGGACGCTCGGCATCTCGTGGTACTGGGCGGGCGTCATCGTGCTCGCGGTCGTCACCTTCGGGCTCGGATTCATGGGTTGGCGCGAGGCGTATCCCGACGAGTTCTGGCGCAACTTTCTGCGCACCGCTCAGCTCGTGTTCGGTCAAGCCAATGACGGCGAACCTGAAGATGGACAGGTACTGCGAGACGTGGCCGGCGTGCTCGCCGCGGTCGTCCTCGCCGCGGCGGCGATCAAGGTGGTCTACGGCGTGCTCGCCGATCGCTACCAGCGTTGGCGCATCAGTCTCTCGCGCGGCCATACGCTGATCTGCGGCTGCGGCGACCTCGTCCGAGCGTTTGCGCAAAATGAGGCGGCGCACGGGCGCGAAGCCGTCGTCGTCGGCGCGGCGCCGACGGACAGCGACGCGAGTTTCTGTGCCGCGCACGGCGTGCGCCTGCTGCGCGGCGACCCGCGCGACGCGGAGACGCTAAAAGCCGCGGCGATCGAGCGGGCGGATCGGCTCGTCGCCATTACCGGCAACGACGCGGACAACTTGCACATAGCGACAAGCGCGAGAGAGCTGTTGGCCGCGCTCCCGGCTCGCGAGCATCCGTGCCGCGCTTTCGCCGCGATCGACGACCCCAATCTCTGGAACGAGATGAGCCGCTCCGATTCGATCGTGCGGCGTTCGGCCAACTTACACTTCGGCATCTTCAATCTGGATAGGCTCGTCGCCCGGCGTTTCTTCTGGGACGTGCCGCTATACCGCTACGCGGATCTCCGCGATCAGCCGCGCATTCATGCCGTGTTCCTCGGCTTCGGCCATATGGGCGAAGCGTTGCTGCTGCAGATGCTGCGCGCCTGCGGCTATCGTGACCTCGATCTACCGGCGGCATCGATCCTGTGTGCCGACGCAGACGCCGAAGAGAACCGGCTGCGACGGCATTGCCCGGAGATCGACGCGGTCGTGAAACTCCGTTTCTACGAGTTCGACGCGGCCACGGTGCCGCTGGATGAGGCGTTCCTGGACGACGTCGAGTCGCGCTCGCCCGTCAGCGCAGTCCTGGTTAGCCTCGACGGCGACGAGCTCGCGTTGCAGGCGGCAATCTACGCGCGCGACGTCATGCATCGGAGCGGCCGGTGGCGCGCGCCCGTACACCTCCGGCTGCGCGCCGACACAGGCGTCGAGGAGCTGCTCGCAACCCACGACCTATCGCGGCGTTTCGACGACGTGATCGACGCGTTCGGCAGCGATGCCGAAAACTGTGACTTCGAGCTTGTCGACGGCGGCCTCGAGGTCACCGCCAAGCGGATCCACGAAGCCTACACCGAGACTCGCAACCAGCGCCTCGCGGGCGATGTCGCCGCGGCGCGTCAAGAATCGCTCAGGTCCTGGCACGATCTCAGGGAGACCTACCGGGAGGCGAATCGCCGCGCCGCCGATCACATCAAGGCGAAACTCGAGAGCGCCGGCTGCCACGTCCCACCGGATCCGGAGCTCGTCGCACCGATGGGGTTTCAGTTGGCGCGCGAACGCGTCGTCCGTGAGGCGCTGGCGGCTCTCGAGCATCGCTCGTGGTGCACCGGGATGCAGCTCGACGGCTGGCGCGCGGCGCCCAAGCGCGACAACCGCCGGCGCGAGCACGACAACCTCGTCGCCTACGACGAGCTCAGCGAGAGCCTCAAAGACTACGATCGGGACCAGATCGAGCTGCTCGACAGCGCGCTGATCGCGCGCCGCGCGATCGACGTCGGCGCGCCGGCCATCCGGCACGATCATTGGATAGGCCTGATCGGTCGCAACCTCGTGGATGCCGGCAACGCCGATTGGGCGAGCCAAGCGCTCTGCGAGCAGGTCCTGGCGAAGTTGGTGTCACGCTACGAGCACGCGCATTTCACGGTGGTCACCCCGCTCGCGCCCGGTCTGGATCTCATACTGACGCGGGCAACGCTCGACTGGCTCGGCGAGCGCGGCATTGCCCATCGGCTGCTGGTGGTCGAAGCGGTGCCGCCCGCGAGGATGCTCGACGATTTCCGCGACGCCTTCGAAGCGGGCTCCGCCTGGAACGGAAAGCCGCGCGATGGCGAGGAACGCTGGATCGACGACCGCGACTCGAAGGCGGGCGGCCGCGCGCGCATCGAGGCTGCCCGTGCGCAGGTGCTTGCATCCTCAGCCTGCGAGTGGATTATCGACCTGATACGGATCGACTCGGACTACGCGGAACAGACGGTACGGCAGCAAGGCTACCGGCGCGCCGGCGACTACGTGGGGCAACGGGCGCACACGCTGATCGCGGCGACCCTAGCCAGTGCGCCCGTCCGCCCGGGCGGCGTCAGGGAGACGCTCGAGCGACGGGGCCTGGCATTGAAAGCGCGCTACGCGGCGTGGCCCGCCACGACACCCTGCTCCACCGTCGTGCTCGAAGTCGACGAGCGTGACATAGAGCTGTTGGAAGAATGCGAACACGAGCGAGGAGTCATGGCATGAGCGAATCGACGCAGGCGTCGACCATCGACAGCTATTCGGCGTTCATCAGTCATTCGACGAAAGACGTGGAGGTGGCAGAGGAGGTCTGCGCGCATCTCGAGCAACGCGGCTTCCGCTGCTGGATCGCGCCGCGCAACGTGCGGCCGGGCCGTAACTACGGCGAGGAGATCGTGCGCGGCATCGAGCGCAGCAAGTGCCTGATACTCATCCTGTCGGACGATTCCAACGCATCGCGACCGGTGAAGGACGAGGTGGAGTGCGCCTATCGCAAAGGCAAGCCGGTGTTCCCGGTGCGCATCGAAGAGGTGCCGCCGTCACCGGCCCTGGAATTCTTCATCTCGAGCAGCCATTGGATCGATGCCTGGACCGGGGACATGGCGCAGCACGTCGAGCGGCTCGCGGACGGGCTCAAAGGTCATTCGGCGGACACACCGTTTCAGGTCACCGGACGACAGATCAGGCGGAGGCTCGGGACGGTCGGGCTCGCCTGGCCGATCGTCATGGGTATCGCGGTGCTCGGGCTGGTCCTCGCGATCTGGAAGCTCGGCGGCGACGGCGGCGATCACGAGATGCCCGAGTTCGACGTCGAGGAGATGACGCGGCAGGCGCTCGAGAGCCTGCCGGGCGATCAGGCGCGCGTGATGCAGGAGTTCGACCCCGAGCTCATTACGGCGGACGAGATCGGCATCCGCATCGACGCGCAGCGGGGCGGCAGCGGTTGGGGGGTCAGGATGGAATACCCCACCTGGTTTTACGGGACGTTTGCATTCCGGAGCAACGTTCGCAGCCTGCTGTATTCGACCGACGGCGAGCGCTATGCGCCGGGGCCGAGCATCCAGGCCTTCGTCTTGCCGGCAACGACGGATAGCGATCGCCTGTACATCAAATTCGAACTCCGCGACGGCACGGAAACCGATCCGCTCGTTTACGACATCGATCTGGGTGATGCGCAGATGCAGGGCGCTGAGCGCACACTGGCGCAGCACCAGGGTCCCAGCAGATGCTTCGCGCGCTTCCGGCGGCCCGCCTGCCAGGTCTTAGACGGATGGTGGCAGCAGACCATGGGTTCGCTGCTAAAAAGCGTGCAGGTGTCCCAGGACGAAGATTTCGACGGCGAGGTCTTCGAGGTGTACGTGCCGGTCGAGACGATACGCAATTTTCAGTACAGCCCGCCGCCGGATGCCGCGGAATACTTCGCCCGCATCGAGCTCACGAACGGCACCAAGAGCCCCGTGTACCGCGTCGGCATCGAAGCGGCGGACTGGCCTCCGTGGGTCGAGCTCGACGGCGAGCGGCAGAGCGGTGAGCGCAGGCTCGATGCGTACGGCATGGGCAACCTTTACGGTGCCTACGAGCCGGATCAGCGAACACCGACCTGGATCTTCTGGGGCCCGGGATTCGACTGCCGTAACGTGACGGTCCGCTATGCGCTCGACGACATGGGGCTTTTGCCGGCTGATTGCCGCTCCGACGGCCTGAGCGTGCGGACGCCGGGCGATGCCGACATGCTGCTCATCGAGTACGAGCTGCCCGAGATCGGGACGGCAGTGTATCGCTACGAAGTCGACTACCTGCAGATGGCCTCGCAGGCAATGCGGGACGGTATCGACAAGATCCCGAGCTTGCTGCAGTGCAGCGGGCAGCGCGGCTCGAGCCCGCGCGTGCGCTGCTTCTGGTACCAGGACATGCACTGGCGGTTGCCGATCGTCGAGCGCCTCGAATTCGGCCCGACGCCCGACGACCTGAGCGGCCGGATCGCAGTCGACCTCGGTGCCGAGACGCTGCTCCAAGTCTCGAGCTCGAATTACCACCTGATCAATGAGACGGTCGTGGACATCGAAGCGGACTGGCGCGACGTCTTTGCCCGGCTGGTGCTCGATGACGGCAGCGTAACCGACGTGCAGCGAATGCCGATACGGCGCTGAGCGTCATCGGTGATACGGCTTCGGCGGCTGTCAGCCCACCGCCATCCCCTGCTTTTTCTCGCGCAGCATCTTGCGTATCGCGCTGACGACGTCTTCGACGCTGGTCGTGTCCTCATCCGCTCCGGTCAGGTCGCGCAGCTCGCGCGATTTCACGACGAAGTTGATGTTCTCGCCGCTCGACACCGAGACGCGGAACTGCTCGCCGTGGATCACTTTCTCCCCAGTCGCCAGGGACAGATTCGTCGAGTCCTCGCGCAGCGACACGGACACGACGTCCTGGTAATGAAACTCCTGGGCGTATTCGTTCAGGAAGGCGTTGCGCAGGAAGTTGAAATCGACCTGATAGGCCCCGAGATGGGATTCCGTCAGCAGGATCGCGGTGACGTGATAAACGGCATAGCGCGCTTTCTTGTTGTTGCCGCGCTTCTCGACGCGATACAAGGTCTCTCCAGCCGGGATTCCTGTGTGCGTAGCTCAAGAACAGCCGTGGTGGCGCGTTGCCGTCGTGCGGGGTCATTGCACCGTCTTCTTGTTCTGGCAGCCATTATAACCGGCGGTCGCGAGCGGCGTCGCTCTTGGCCTCGTCCCACCGATCCGAACAACTGGCTGCTGCGCCAGAATGATCGCACAGAAACTCACCTAACATAAAATCCGACGGTGTTCAGCCTAGGCCGCGTGATGCAGCCGAGCGCAATCTCGAGGAGATTCTGGCAAGGTAAGGCCCTAAGCATTAATGAGATTTTTGTGGCTGAGTCAATCGACAAACGGAACTACTACGA
>JBFGFX010000096.1:0-12171 GCA_041579335.1 Woeseiaceae bacterium
CCCTCGCCCTTCAAGAGCAGCGCGCGAACGTCTTTGTCTTCTTCTGCCCGGTCGAGTGCGGAGGTGATCTCGTCGAGCATCGCAGCGTCGATCGCGTTGAGCTTCTCGGGGCGATCGAGAGTCAGGCTCGCGACGGGGCCGTGAGGCTCGTAACGAATCCGCCCGGTCATCAGGACATGCCCGGGTCAGGACAGCCGGATCCACGCCGACTTGGTCTGCGTGTAGGAGAGGACGCTCTCTACGCATTTGTCGCGCGCGTTACCCGACTGCTTGTAGCCTCCGAACGGCTGCGTCATGTCGCCTTCATCGAACGTGTTGACCCAGATGACGCCCGCGTCGATGCGCTTGATCAGGCGATGGGCGGTGCCGAGATCGCGGGTCCAGACGCCGGCAGCCAGGCCGTAGATCGTGTCATTGGCGATCGCAACGGCTTCGTCGATGCCGTTGAACGGTATGACCGCGGCGACCGGCCCGAAGATTTCCTCGCGGGCGATGCGCATCGAGTTGTCGACCTCCGTGAACAGGGTCGGGTTGACGTAACAGCCGTCGAGCTCTGGCGCATCGCCGCCGAATCGCAGCGTCGCGCCTTCGCTCTTACCGGAGGCGATGTACGATAAGACACGCTGCTGCGCTTCGTGGGTCACCAGCGGCCCGAGATTAGTCGCCGGGTTCAGCGGGTCTCCGGGCACGTAAGCATCTTTGCCGGAGGCCACGAATCGCTCGACGAACTCGTCGTAGATTGCTTTCTCGACCAGCAGCCTCGAGCCTGCGTTGCACACTTCGCCCATGTTCGCGTAGACGCCGTGGTAGGCGGCGGACACGGCGCGGTCGAGGTCAGGCGTATCCGACATGAACACCTGCGGGGACTTGCCGCCACACTCCAGCGCTACTCGCTTCATGTTCGATTCCCCGGCATACCGCAGCATCAGTTTGCCGACCTCGGTGGAACCGGTGAACGTTATCTTGTCGACGTCTCCGTGCAAAGCCAGCGCCTTGCCCGCCACCTCGCCGATGCCGTTCACGACGTTCAACACGCCGGCTGGTCCTCCCGCCTCGGTGAACAGCGATGCGAGCCGCAGGCAGCCGAGTGGAGACTGTTCGGCCGGCTTCAGAACGACGGTGTTACCGGCGGCGAGCGCCGGCGCGATCTTCCACACGGCCATCAGGAGCGGATAGTTCCACGGCGAGATCGCACCGACGACTCCGATCGGCTCGCGCAACACCAAATGCATCACGTCCGCCTCGGTGTTGGTCACGCTGCCTTCAATCTTGTCGATGTATTCGGTCATGAAACGGATCGTTTCGACCACCGACGGCAGGTCGATCTCGATCATGTCGCTGATCGGCTTGCCCATGTCGAGCGTATCCAGCACCGCGAGCTGCTCCGCATTCTCTTCGATCAGATCGGCGAACCGATACAGGATCGCCATCCGCTCGCGCGGCGCAATACGCGACCAGCTGCCCGAGCGGAAGGCGTTTCGGGCCGCCGCGACCGCGGCGTCCACATCCTTGCCGTTCGCCGAAGCCACCGACGCGATCACTTCGCCGTTGGCGGGATTCACGTCCTCGAGGCGCCCACCGTCGATCGCGTCTACGAATTCGCCACCAATGGAAAGCCGCGTCTCGGCGCGTTCGAGCTCGGCCGATGCGCTCTGTTGCCAGTCGTCGTATGTCTTTCGGGCCAGTGCTTCGATACTCATCTCGATTCAACTCCCACGGTATCCTGCGATCAGCGCGTCGACCGCGACGCATCCGGTCTTTCCCACGACCACCGGGTTGATGTCGATCTCCTGGACGACGTCACGCAGACAGTATGCGACCTGAGAGAACGCCGCCGCAAACTGGCAGAATGCCTCTGTATTGACAGGCTCTTGGCCGCGCGGCCCGTCCAGCAGGCCACGTAGTTTCAGCCGGTCGACGCGGCGTCGCGCGTGTTCGGCGGTGAATGGAGGCAGCAGGAAGACTACGTCCTCGAGCAGCTCCGCGTGCGCGCCGCCAATGCCGATGATGACGACGGGCCCGAATTGGGCATCGCGTCGGGCGCCCAGGAGCATCTCGGCGCCCGGCTCGGCCATTGCCGCGATGAGGGCCGCGTGGCCGAGTCTCGCCGACATATCCTCATAGGCCGATCGCAGCGCCGCGTCGTCATGCAAACCGAGGGCGACGCCGCCGAGCTCGGTTTTGTGCCATGCACCGCTCCTCGCGGTCTTGAGTGCCACCGGGTACCCGAGGCGCTCGGCCGCGGCCAACGCCTCGTCGACATCGCCGACGAGTGCGCTGGCGATCGTCGCGAGACCGAAGTCGCCGAGCAGCGCCAGTGATTCCTGCTCCGACAGAATCGCACCACCCTGCAATCTCTGTTTCCAGAACGGCAAGCAATCGGGCGTTCCCGCGTCGGCCGCCGCGGGCTCGGTCGCAAGAAAATCGCGATAGGAGAACATGGCCTTAACGCCAGTGAGAAAAGCGCTCACGCCGTCCAGCACGGGCAGGCCCGCCCTCGTACTCTCAGCGACCCGTTCGTCGCTGCCCGTGCCCTGGCGGGACGCAACGAGGGCGACCGGCTTGCCGGTCGCTGCATGCGCGTTCCGCAGATACTCGACATAGCTGCCGTAGATCCTGCCGTCGGGCGCCCGGTCGAGGACGGCCGCACCCATCGCCGCCGCAGGGTCGGCGAGCATCAGCACGAGGCTATCGGTCATCTGCCTACGAGCATCGGGACCGCCGCGACTCCAGGCATCGAGCGGATTGATCGCCGGCAGCTCGGGATCCAAGACTTTCTCGAGCGCCCCTACGGTGTCATCACTCAACCGTGCCAGCGGCACGCGCGCACGATCGGCGAGATCGACCAACAGCTGCCGCTCACCGCCGGAGTCGTGGAGGGTGACGAGCCCACCGGCAGCGGGCAACGGCATCTCGGCGAACATGATCAGAGTCGTCGCAAGCTCGTCCAAATCGCTGACGCGCTGTACACCGTAGCGGTCGAACAATGCGTCGTAGGTGCCGTCGTCGCCGGCGAGCGCACCGGAGTGCGACACGGCGAGCCGCGCCGACTCTGCCGTACGGCCGACCTTCAGCGCGACGATCGGGATACGTCGGGCAACCGCCTTCTCGAGCGCCGCGCGGAGTCCTCGAGGATTTCTGGCCGTTTCCATGAACAGTCCGACGACCCGCGTCTCCGGCAGATCGAGGGCGAAATCCAGGTATTCATCCATGGTCACGGAAAGCTCGTCGCCGGTCGACACGGCGAGATTGATACGCAGGCGCTCATCGCAGTCGATCAGACCGGACATGCCGGCGCCGGAGTGGCTGATCAGGCTGATGGCGCCCGGCGGCTCATGCAGGCGACTGTCGAAGCCGCATGCCCATACCCGGTCGCGCACGTTGTAGAAACCCATGCCGTTGCTGCCGCAGACGGGCAGCCCCGCCGCGCGGATTTTCTCGAGGACGCGGGCTCTCAGGTTTGGTGTGGTGTCGTTGTCGAGAACTAGCGTCGACATGATCACGGCAGCGCCGATGCCGATGTCGATCGCCTCGCTGAGGACGGCCTCGATGCGTTGGTCGCCTACGCCGAAGACGACGAGGTCCGGTACGGCCGGCAGGTCGGCGAGCGACCTGAAACAGCGGAGCCCCTGTAGCTTCTCGTAGCGCGGATTGACCGGGTAGATCGGCCGCTCAAAGCCGCCTTTCAAGAGATTCTTGAGCGACCATTCGCCGAGCGAGTCGGCGCGGGCGGACGCGCCGACGACCGCGACCGATCGCGGTCGGAGCAGCGGATCAAGCCGGTGTGTCATCGCCTCGACTCGCAATAGCGGACGAGAAACGTCTGCCCGCATCAAAACGGCGCCGGAGGGGTGGCACTCCGGCGCGCTGGTGACCAGAACGGTTTGTCGACGACGCTGGCCTCCGCGATCACGCGCGACCAGTGCATCTCGCGCTGGTAGTAGACCTCCACCCACACCTTGCTGCCGGGCATCCCGTGGGGCGTCCGCACGGTGCCGATCGCAATGTTCTTCTTGCACACCGGCGACCACGCCGCCGAGGTGACGAAGCCGATCTCTTGTTTGTTGCCCCGCGGCTTCGAATAGATGTAAGAGTGATGCGCCGGCTTGTTCCCTTCGATATCGATCTTTACCAACCGCCAGGTAGATCCACGCCGCTTTTCTTCCGCGAGCGCGTGCCGGCCGTTGAAGTTCGGTTTCTTGAAGTCGATCAGCCATTCCAGGCCCAGCTCCAGCGGCGAGCGCGTGCGTCCGGTGCGGACCGTCGCGTTGGCCGGTAGGAAATCGACGCCGGCCTGGATGAAACCGGCCTCGATGCGGGCCAGCTCCAGCGCGCGTGTTCCCATCGGCCGGATGCCCAGCAGTTTGCCGGCGTCGAAGAGACCGTCCCAGAGCGCCTCGGCCTTTCGCGGCTCGATCCATAGCTCGTAGCCTAGATCGCCGGTGAAACCGGTGCGCGACACCATCAGCTCGGCGCCTTCGAACTCGAAGTGCGTCAGGCCGAACGGCCGCAGGTCCGCGATGCCATCGAGTCCCATGTTGCAGAGGATGCTGAATGACGTCGGTCCCTGGATCGCCAGCGCTGCAATGTCGGCCGTTTCTTCCGTGATAGTGACGTCGAATCCGATCGCGGCCGCGGTCAGCCATGCGAGGTGTCGCTCCTGCGAGCACAGCCGATACTCGCCTTCTCGCAGGTGGAAGATGGTTCCGTCGTCGATGGCCTGTCCCTGGCCGTTGCACCAGACAGCGTATGCGACCCGGCCCGGCTTGACCTTCCGCATGTCGCGCGTGACGAGTCGATCGACGTAGTCGAGTGCGTCGGCGCCCTCGATTCGATATTTGGTCATCGGCGTCAGGTCGAAGACGGCCGCCGAATTGCGAATCGCGAAATACTCGACCTCGGCGCAGTAGAGTTCGTCGGCGCTGGTATAGCCCTTCCAGTCGTGCCAGCTGTTTTGCGTGTCGAGCTCGGCGAGCCGCGAGTAGAACGGCGTTCGGAGTTTACCTTGCGGTACTTCTTGAATCGTCATGTCGCTTTCCCCCGCTCCAGGACCGCCCTCGCCGCGTTGCGCCCGGCAGCACCGCTGACGCCGCCGCCCGGATGAGCGCCGGCGCCACAGAGATACAGTCCGTCGAGCGGCATCTGATACCGCGCTGCACCAGCTACCGGCCGCACGAACAGGAACTGATCGAGCGCCAGCTCACCGTGGTGCCAGTGACCGCCCGTGATGCGGAATTCCCTCTCGATGTCCGCCGGCGTCAGCAATTCGCTAGCTATTATGCGCCTCTCGATGTCGGGCATGTAGGACGCGAGCGTCATGATCGCCGCGCGCAGAAAATTGTCGCGAGCCTGGTCGTCCCAGCCGCCTTTCAGCGCGTACGGCGCATACTGCACCGTGGCCGACATGACATGTTTGCCGGTGGGCGCGAGCGATTCGTCACGCACACTGGGGAACGTAATCTCCATGACGGGAGCGGGTGAGGCCTCGCCGTATTTCGCCGGATTGAACGCTCGTTCGACATAGTTCTCGTCGGGCGCGATCAGCATGCGCTCGGCAAGATCGTTCTTCGTCAGCCCGTCAACGGTCACCAGACCGTCGAGGGCCAGGTGCAGCTTGGCGGCGTTACCCCGCATGCGGATGTGATGGATGCGGTGCGTAAAGCGGGTCTCGACGTGTCGCGCACCGACGAGCTGCATGATCGTGGTTTTGGGATCGGCGTTCGATATCACTACTGTGCTTTCGAAGGACTCGCCGCTTTCGGTCTCGACGCCTACAGCCCGTCCGTTGTGGACGATGATCCGCTGTACCGGCTGGCCGGTGCGGATCGTTGCACCGGCCTCTCGCGCAGCCCGCGCCAGAGAGTCACTCACCGCGCCCATACCACCTTGCGGTTGCGCCAACCGGCCGTGGTTGCCGGCGAGGCGGTACAGATACGTCACGATCGTGTTCGGCGAGCGCGGACCGAGATGCGTTCCGAGCACCGCGTCCAGGCTGAGCCCTCCCTTGAGCAACGGGCTCTCGAAGCGTTCGTCGAGCTCGTCGTAGATGTTCATGCCTATCAGGCGCAGGAATTCCCGCATCTCGGTCTTACCCAGGCGGCGGATGTCGAACCCCAGTCGCGCGAGCGTCATCAGGTCACCCGGTCTCTTCGTCCCGAGGCGCGGCGGCGCTCTGTTCAGATAGGTGCGCAGCAGATCGGCATAACGCGTCATGCGTTTATGGAACGTGCGATAATTCGCGGCATCGTTGTCACTGACGCCATCGGCCCGATCGCCGCTATAGCGTATGTGCTCGCCGCGATCCGACAGGACGATCGTCGACATATCGTCCGCCGCCATCTTGGTGTCGAGCTTCAGCTCCTTACGCACTTCCGGCTGTAGCTGATACAGCAAGTGCGCACATGCGGACACCGAGAAGCCATCGCTGAACTCGCGCGTCACCGCGGCACCGCCGACACGATCGTTCGCCTCGAGAACGAGGATGTCCTTGCCGGCTCTGGCGAGCAGGGCGGCGCACACCAGGCCGTTGTGGCCGGCGCCGATCACGATCGCGTCGAATCTGTCAGTCATCGCCGAAGTTTTCGGGTACGGTGTTCCGGCGCCTGAGGTCCTTCAAGAGCTCACGCGCCGCGTTGGCGCCGGGTGCGGCCATGACGCCGCCGCCGGGATGCGTGCTGGAGCCGCACATGTAGAGGCCAGGGACCGGTGCCCGGTACTGCGCATAGCCCGGCACCGGTCGGTTGAACAGAAGCTGATCCATGGTCAGCTCGCCGTGGAAGATGTTGCCCTCGGTGATGCCGATCTGTTCCTCGATGTCCTGCGGCGTGCGGACCTCGACATGCAGGATCAGATCCTTGAAGTCCGGGCTGTAATTCGCGATCTGATCGATCACCGTCTGGCCGAATGCATCGCGCTCCCGATCGGTCCAGGGGCGCCCCTCGATCTGATGCGGACAGTACTGTACGAAGCAGCTCATGAAATGCTTGCCCGGCGGCGCCATCGTAGGGTCGACCAGCGTCGGGATCACCATGTCCACGTAGGGGTCTTTCGACCAGGTGCCTTCCTTCCAGTCGTCGTAGGCGCGTTCCATCCGCTCCATCGAGTCGATGAAGTGCATATCGCTGTAGTATAGGGTGCTGCCTTCGGGGATCGCGGGGAAGGTCGGCAGTCCGTCGAGCGCAATGTTGAGTTTGCCTGACGATCCGCGGATCTTGAAATTCCTCACGCGCTCGTAGAAGTCCTCCGGCAGCTCGCTGCTGTCCATGCAGTCGAGGAACGTGCGTTTGACGTCCATGGCGGAGACGACCGAGCGCGACTCGATCTCCTCGCCGTTCTCGAGCGCGACGCCGGCGGCTCGTCCGTTTTTGACAATGATCCGAGCGACGCCGGCCTCGGTGCGGAGCTCGCCGCCGTAGGCCCGGAACGCGCCGGCGATGGAATTGGACACGGCGCCCATTCCGCCGCGTGCGTAGCCCCAGGTGCCGACGTTGCCGTCGACGTCGCCCATGTAGTGGTGCAGGAGCACGTACGCGGTGCCCGGTGAATGTATGCCGAGTGCGGTGCCGATGATGCCGCTGCCCGAGAGCGCAGTCTTGATCACGTCGTTCTCGAAGTACTCGTCCAGGTACTCGGCGACGCTCATCGTCCAGAAGCGGATCGTTTCGTACATGCGATCTTCGCCCATGTCCAGGAACTTTCGTCCGAGCGCCAGCAGTTCCTTCAGGTCCCGGGGCTTGAGCGAGGTAGGATCCGGCGGCGTCTTTAGCAAAAAGTCGCGGATGAAGCGACACTGCCGCAACGTGTCCGCGGAGTATCTCTCATAGGAGTCCGCGTCGTGTTTCGAATGGCGCGCCATCTCCCGGTAGGCGACTTCGGGATCATGATAGGAACCGAAGTAGTCACCGTCTTGCATGAACGTGACCGAGCCGCCATAAGGCGTGACCTGCAGGCCATGACGATGCAGCTCGAGAGCGCGGTATATCTCGGGGCGCAGCAGGCTGCAGACATACGAGCAGTTGGAGTAGATCCAGTCTTCGTAGAGAGTGCGGCTGACGGCAGCGCCGCCGATGTAGTCGTTCTTCTCTACGCACAGCACATCGAGCCCGGCTTTCGCCAGAAATGCGGCGCTTGTAAGACCGTTGTGTCCCGCACCGGCCACGATGACGTCATAGGTTCTCATAGATTGGTTATCGCTCTCGCCGGCAGCCGAGGTGTTCCTTATTGTGGCACTCGCAAATCAGTCCTTCATGCGGTGTGTTTGTTCTCTTGCCCGACGGGCATGCCGTGCAGGGTAATGTCCACAGCGCGTTCGAAATTGTCCAGCGTTTCACCGAGGCAGTCCACGTTATGCGCTTCGCAGACGAACCAGGGTTCGCGTGAGTCCGGTTCGACGAGAATGCCGTGATCGTGCAGGACCGGCGCCAGCGCATCGTAAAACTCGTAATCCGAGTCGATCCAGGCCCGGTAGTTGGATGGCGTCTCGGCGGCAAAGAACAGCCCGAGCATCGACGGATGACCGGTGAAGCTGTGAGTGATGTCGCGTTCGGCGAGTATTGAACTGATGCCGTCGCGCAGCTTGCTGCCGTAGTTCTCAATGGTCGCGAGGGCGTCGGTCTCGTCGAGGATCTCGAGGGTCTTTGCCGCAGCCGACAGCGATACGGAGTGGCCGGTGAAGGTGCCGCCGTGCACGACGCCGTCACCGCCGATGTTGCGCATGATGTCTTCGCGGCCGGCGACTGCGGCAATCGGATAACCGTTGCCGAGTGACTTTGCAAACGTGCAGAGATCCGCCCTGATGCCGTAAAGCTCCTGAGCGCCCCCTCTGGCCACCCGGAAGCCGGTCTTCACCTCGTCCACGATCATCAGCACATCGTAACGGTCGCAAAGGTCGCGGACGTCCCGCAGGTATTGCTGCTCGGCACGGATACCGCAGCAGTTGCCCATTATCGGCTCGATCAGGAATGCGCCAATACGATCGCGCTCGCGGCGGAGCAGGTCCTCGAGCGCGTCGGCGTCATTCAGTGGCACGTTGTGGAACAGCCGCTTCGTTACCCTGGGTACCCCTTCTCCGTAAGGCAGAACTGCCGGGACCCCGTCGTCGGGATCCCAGTCCTCGACTTCCGTATACCACAGCACCTCGTTGAACACGCCGTGGTAACCGCCTTCAAGCATCACATGCGCGTCCTTGCCGGTATGCGCGCGTGCGATCCGGAGCGCAGCCATCACCGCCTCGGTGCCGGAGTTCGAGAAACGCACGAGTTCGGCGGCAGGGACCATTTTTGCGATGCGCTCGGCAAGCTCGAATTCGAGCTCGGTGGAGAGGGCGAACACGCCGCCTATATCCATGCCCGCGCGCGCCGCATCGTCGACGCGCTCATCGGCGTAGCCGAGGATCACCGGGCCGTAGGCCAGGCGGTAGTCGATGTATTCGTTGCCGTCTATGTCGACGATTCTCGCGCCCTTGCTGCGCTTGATATAGATCGTCCGGTCGTCACCCCAGTAGCGGAAGTTCGACGAGACGCCAAGCGGCAGGCGAGCGCTCGCTTCACGGAAGTGTCGGTTCGATTTACTCAGGTCTCTCATGGTCCCGCCGGCGCAGCGACCGGGATTCCAGTTGCCGCCGGCCTCGATCGCGCATAAATGAATGAGTATTCATTCATAGTATGGCATTATCGGCGTTGAGAAGCCACCGCCGCACCGACGAGGACGGGATGCCCTAATGGCGACAGTCGAGAATCGCAGCAAAGCCCGCACTGCGTCCCGGGAAACCCGGCGCAAGCAGCTCATCGAAGCCACGTTCAAGTGCATCGCCCGCAAGGGCATGGGCAGCACGACCCTGGCGGATGTCGCCGGTGAAGCCGGCCTGTCGCAGGGCATCGTCAATCTGCATTTCCGGAGCAAGGACAACCTGCTGAACGAGGCCCTGAAATGCCTTTCCGACGAGTACCGCACGCAGTTCGACCGCACCTGCGCGCGCGCCGGTCCCGGCCCTGCCGACAAGCTGCTCGCGCTGATGGAGATGGACTTCCGCCCGTCGATCTGTGACCGCAAGAAGCTCGCGGTTTGGTTTGCATTCTGGGGCGAGGTCAAGTCAATGCCGGCCTATCAACGCATTTGCGATAACGCGGACCGGCACTACGATGCTATCGTCGAAAGACTCTGTCGGGAACTGATCGAGGAGGGCGGATACCAGGGCCTGTCGGCTGCCGCGGTCAGCGACGCGCTCGCCGCGATGACCAACGGACTGTGGCTGTCCTACCTGATCAGCCCGAAGACCTGGGACCGGCATGCGGCGATGGACGCCGTCATGACTTATCTGCGTGGTGTCTTTCCGAAACACTTCCATTGAGCATACGGTGCAGGGTCGATTGACGGAGCCGGAGTGACGGTGAACATCGGACTTCCAAAAAACGTGCTCGAGTGGCAGGCGAAGGCCAGGGACTATGCAGACCGGTATTTGCAGCCGCACGAGATCGAGGCCGAGATGAACGGGGGCGTAGTCGCCGCCGAGACGACGGCGCGCAACAAAAAGCGCGCCATCGAGCTTGGCTTCGCTGCGATGGATGTTCCGCAGTCTTACGGTGGGCTCGAGCTGTCGATGACGAAACAGGTCGCCGTGTGGGAGCAACTCGGACGAGTCACGAATGCCCTCTCGTGGTGTTTCCCGGAAGCGCAGTCCTGGATGTTCGATGCCTGCAGCCCCGGGCAGATCGAAGACTATGTCCTGCCGATGATGCGCGGTGAGCGCAAGGACTGCTACGCGATCACCGAGTCGGGTCCGGGTTCGGATGTCGCAAGTCTACGGGCGACCGCGACTCGCTCCGGCGACGGCTATCTGTTGAACGGTGAGAAGTGGTACGTCACGAGCGGCAATCTCGCCGACTTCTGCTGGTTCCAGGCGCGCCTGCCCGAAGAAGAGGATGATGCGCTTTTCATTGTCGATATGGATACACCCGGCATCGAGATGATCGCGTCGCCTCAGTTCAGCCATAGCTACGCCGCCCACCATCCGACCTATCGCTTCAGCGACGTTGCGGTCCCCGCGACCCGCCGTGTTGGCACGCCCGGTGACGGCATGGCCTATACGCATGCCTGGTTTCGTCACGAGCGGCTGATGATCGGCGCGCGCTGTTGCGGCGCCGCGGCCAGGCTCATCGAGGAGGCGGCGCTATTTGCGGAAGGGCGCATCGTCGGCGGCGAGCCGCTATCCGAAAAGCAGGCCGTACAGTTCATGCTCGCCGACAGCGCGACCGAGCTGTGGGCGTCCCGACTGATGACTTACGAGGCAGCCCGGGCGCACGATCGTGGCGACGACGCAAGGTCGCTGCACGGACGTTGCTCGATGGTCAAGCTGTACGTATCGGAGATGGCCAACAGGGTCGCCGACAGGGCCGTCCAGATCTTCGGCGGGCGCGGCTATATGCGCGAAAACGTAGCCGAACGATTCTTCCGCGAATTGAGGGTAGACCGTATCTGGGAGGGCACCAGCGAGATCCAGCGGCTCATCATAGCCCGCGCGTTGCGGAAACGCGGCCTCGACGGCATGTAATTGTCATCCGAACGATCGGATGGTCAAATCGCAGAGGCATGAAGCCGGGACCCGAAAACCTGACGACGATATTGGCGATTTGCCTGGCGCTCGCGGCTTGTGGCGGCGGCGGACGTGGCGGGGCATCCGGCGACGACAACGTCGTCAATGTCTACAATTGGGCTGATTACATCGCGCCGGACACGATCGAGAAGTTCGAAGCCGAATTCGGCATCAAGGTGAACTACGACATCTACGATTCTTCGGAGGTCGTTGACGTCAAGTTGCTTACCGGCGGCAGCGGCTACGACGTCGTCGTGCACAGTAACCAGTTCGCCTCGCGACTGGCGCCGATCGGGGTGTTCGAAAAAATCGATTACTCGCGCCTGCCGAACGCCAGGCATCTCGATCCCGCGATAATCGAGAAGACCGATGTTTACCATCTAACCCGCGGCTACTCGATACCGTATCACTGGGGCTCCACCGGTTACGCGTGGAACGTGGATATGGTGCGCGAACGCCTGCCGGATCATCCGATGGATAGCGGCGACGTGCTGTTCGACCCCGATGTCGTCGCAAGGCTCGCCGACTGCGGAGTGAGCCTGCTAGACGGGCCTACCGATCTATTCCCGATGGTGCTCGCC
>JBFGFX010000097.1:0-12166 GCA_041579335.1 Woeseiaceae bacterium
ATCTATCGGCTGCGATCTCGTCGTTAGCTCCTCGCCGAAGGCCTCGCGGACCTACGGCCGCGGCTACACCCGCGCGGTGCTCAACACGACCGAGATGTCGACGGCCGATTTCGTGCAGAACCCGGACGCCGACATGAAGGCCGACCGGCGCATCGCCGCCATCCGCGACGCCGTCGGGAAGGACCGGCTGTCGACGGTCGCGGCCAACCGGTTCGCCGAAGCATTCCTGGGTGACACGATCTACGCCAACGTGCTGATACTGGGGTACGCCTGGCAGCAGGGTCTCCTGCCCGTGAGCCTTGCCGCGCTCGAACGCGCGATCGAGCTGAACGGCGTCAAGGTCGACGACAACCTGAAAGCGTTCGGACTCGGCCGACTGGCGGCAGCGGAGCCGTCGTTCTTCGAATCCGCCCAGGTCGCGCAGATCGGAGACGGCCGCGATGAATCGCTCGACGAGCGGATCGCGCGACGAGTCGAGTTCCTGCGCCAGTATCAGAATCAGGCACTGGCCGATCGATACCGCCGGCTCATCGAGCGCGTCCGCGCCGCCGAGGCGAAGCTGAGCGGCGACGATCCTTTGCCGCTGACCGAGGCCGTGACGCTCGCCTTCTTCAAGACGCTGGCGTACAAGGACGAGTACGAGGTCGCCCGTCTGCACGTCGAGTCGACGTTTCTCGATAGCGTGCGCAAGGAGTTCGGCAGCGCGGCAAAGGTGCGCTTCCATCTCGCGCCGCCGCTTTTGCCGTCCAAGCTCGATGCGCGCGGCCGGCCGATAAAAAAGGAGTTCGGCGCGTGGATGATCTTGGTGTTCAGGCTGCTCGCGAAGATGCGCGGCCTGCGCGGTACCGCGTTCGACCTGTTCGGCTACACGGCCGAGCGCCGCATGGAGCGTGCGCTGATCGATGGGTTCGAGGAGACGATCGAGACGCTGCTCGATGGACTTACCGCGGAGAACGTCGACCATGCGGCACGGATCGTCCGATTGTATCTAGAGATCCGCGGCTTCGGTCCGGTCAAGGAGGAAGCCGTCCGACGCATCCGCCCGCGGATCGAGCGGGAGCTCGCGGATTATGTCGGCGTGACCGCGGCGGCCGCCTGAGTCGGTCGCCCGCACGCGATCGCCAATCCGTGAATTGGCGATCCGTCGCCGGGCCGTGCGAGAATTCGCGCATGCTCTACGCCGTCAATCCCGACCCCATCGACTACGCGTTCGAGCACACGCCCGACCCGGGTGCGACGATGCCGATCGCGCCCGGCATCCTGTGGCTGCGCATGCCGCTGCCGTTCGCGCTGTCGCACATCAACCTCTGGCTGCTCGAGGACGACGGCGGCTGGGTCATCGTCGACACCGGCGTCAACAGCGACGAGAGCCGTGACGTGTGGCGCGGCGTGTTCGACGAAACGACCGGCCGGAATTCGATCGAACGCGTCATGGTGACGCACCTGCACCCGGACCACGCGGGCTGCGCCGGCTGGCTCTGTAAGATGCTCGACGCGACCCTGTGGATGAGCCGCGAGGAGTATCTATTGTGCCGCGTCCTGACGGCCGACACCGGCCGCGACGCGCCGAGCGCGGGCGTCGGCTTCTACCACGCAGCCGGTTTTCCGCCCGAAGCGCTGCACCGCTATCAGCAGATGTTCGGCATGTTTGGCAAGTTCGTCGCCGAGCTGCCGGCGTCGTACACGCGCCTAAAAGACCGCGATATCGTCGACGTCGACGGCCGCGAGTGGGAGGTCATCGTCGGCCGAGGTCATTCCCCGGAGCACGCGTGCCTGTTTTCAGCCAGCGATAACCTGCTGATCTCGGGCGATCAGCTGCTACCGACGATCTCGTCCAACGTCAGCGTGTTCCCGACGGAACCGGCAGCCGACCCGCTCGCCGACTGGCTCGAATCCTTGCACAACATGAAGGACCGCATCCCGGGGGACGTCCTGGTGCTGCCCGCCCACGGCCGGCCGTTCCGCGGTGCTCATCATCGGCTCGACCAGCTGATCGAGGAGCACGAGTCCTGCCTCGAGGCGCTAGCTGCGTGCTGTCGCAAGCCGCGGCGTGCGGTCGACGTGTTCCCGGCGCTGTTCAAGAGCCCGATCAAGGACAGCAACCTGATCATGGCGACCGGCGAGTCGATCGCGCATCTCAACTATCTGATGAATCAGGGCATCATCGAGCGCAGCGTCGACGACGCGGGCGTGCACTGGTACTGCTCCTCGATCTGAGCGGATGCTGCGGTAGCGACATCGCGCCGCGTCCGTGAAACAATCGCTGGCTTTCGGATAAGGGATCCCAAAAGCATGCTCTCTCGCTCATCGCGCCTGGCCGCCCTCCTCTCGCTCGGGATCATTTTCGCAGGCTGCACTCCGACCGAATCGCCGGCGCCGCCGGAAGCCGCCGTCACCGAGCCGGCACCGGTGGAACGCACCGCGGCTGTCGCGATGCCCGACCGCTACGGTGCCGAGGTTGCCGAGCGGATACTGGCCGCCGGCGGCAACGCGGTCGACGCCGGCATTGCCGCGGGCTTCGCGCTCGCCGTCAGCTTTCCCGAGGCCGGCAACATCGGCGGCGGCGGATTCATGCTGATCCGCATGAACGGCGAGAATGCGTTCATCGACTACCGCGAGACGGCGCCGCTCGCGGCCGACCGCGACATGTACCTCGACGAGAACGGCGACGTGATCGCGCGCCTGAGCCTCGTCGGCCATCTGTCCGTGGGCGTGCCGGGCACCGTGGCCGGCTTCTGGGAGGCGCATCGGCGTTTCGGCACGTTGCCGTGGGAGGATCTGCTTGCGCCGGCGATCGAGCTGGCGGAGCGAGGCTTCGAGGTGCCCGACAAGCTCGGCGGCGGCATGCTGTCCAAGTTGGAAATGTACGACGGCAAGACCAACTTCGGCGACTACTTCGGCAACATGAAGGCCGGCGAGCTGCACACGCAGCCGGAGCTCGCCGCGACGCTTGCACGCATTGCCGAGAACGGCGTCGACGAGTTCTACAAGGGCGAGACCGCGGCGCTGATCGTCGCCGAGATGGAGCGCGGCGGCGGCCTGATCACGATGGCCGACCTCGCCGGCTACAGAGCGATCTGGCGCGAGCCGCTCGAAGCGGACTGGCGCGGCTACCGCGTTGTGTCCGCGCCGCTACCGAGCTCGGGCGGCTTCGCGCTGATTCAGCTCCTGAAGATCCGCGACTACATCGATCACCACTTCGAGGATGTCGCACACAATTCGGCCCAGTATGTGCACCTCGTCGCCGAGATCGAGAAGCGCGTGTTCGCCGATCGCGCCGAGTATCTCGGCGATCCGGACTTCGTCGATACGCGCATCGACGAGCTCATGGACGACGACTACATCCGTCGACGCGCGGAAGAGGTGAACCCCGACGCGATCTCGATGGACGTCGTCGCGGGCGGCGGTCTCGAGACGCACGATACGACGCACTACTCGGTCCTGGACAAGTGGGGCAACGCCGTCTCGAACACCTACACGCTCAACTTGGGCTTCGGCAGCGGCGTCGTCGTCACCGGAGCCGGCTTCCTCTTGAACGACGAGATGGACGATTTCAGCGTCAAGCCCGGCGTGCCGAACGCCAACGGCGTCGTCGGCAGCGAGGCGAACGAGATCCAGCCCGGCAAGCGCATGCTCTCGTCGATGACGCCGACGATCCTCTTGCGCGGCGACGAGGTGGCGATGGTGCTCGGCACGCCGGGCGGCTCGACGATCTTCACGTCCGTGTTCCAGGCGATCATGAACCACGTCGATTTCGGCATGTCGCCGCTCGAGGCGGTCGGGGCCGCGCGCTTCCACCACCAGCTCCTGCCGCCGAACCTGATCCTCGCCCAGCCCAGCACCCCGCTCCCGGCCGAAACCGTGTCGGCGCTCGGCGACCGCGGCTACCGGATCGTGAGCCCGTTCGACTTCGGCGACGTGCAGCTGATCGTCAACGACGGCGAGAAGGTGCGCGCCGCGTCCGATCCGCGCAATCGCGGCGAGTCGCGGGTGATTGCTCCCAGCCGCGACGAGTAGCCGCATCCGGCCAGCGCCGACGCCGGCCGGTCCTGCCGCGGGAGCCTGCTATTTGCGAAAGTTAACGTGATTTCTAGGAAAGTGCCTGCAGTAACGCGGAGTGGCCGTGTTTGTTGAACTTCCTTGTAAATAACATTTCACCGGATTGCCAATACTGAAGAGCAGAAGGCTTTAGTATCTGGCGGACTGTCCTATATCGTGTGTCATCAATCAGTTCATGGCTGTTGCGAAGCCAACTCCACGAGAGCAGTGGTTTCCTTCCGAATCGCTTGCGCTTTGTCGTGTTCCCCGGCTCTTTCGAGAACGTCCGCATATTCCTCACGCACCCTAATCAACGCGGGTCGTGACCCTGGCGATTCTCTTTGCATTAGCTCAATCGTTTCGGCATAGAGATGAAATGCCCGTTGAAATTGACTCAAGCTCGAATGTGCCCGCGCCGCGCCTGCAATCAGATCGGTGCGATGATGATCGGGGCCATACATCCGCGTCGCCATCTCCAAAGCTTCTTCGTAATACGCGAGTGCCTCCGCGTAGGACCCGGTGGCCTGCATGAGTGCCCCCCTGGTCTTTAATAGTTGGAGTTTATATTGGTGTTCGCCCAGCGCAGCCTCATCGAAGATCTCCTGTGCGATGGTTATGAGCTCCTCGGCGTCCTGGAAGTTGCCCGATTGAGAATAGTAGTACGCAAGAGTAGCGCGAGTGTGTCCTGTATCGACGTGCCGATCACCGAGAGCCGCTGTTTCGATTGGGAGCGCCTGTTGGAGTGTTTTCGCGGCTCTTTCGAAATCCAGCTGTTCCCGATAGAGGGCGGCGAGGTTCAACAAACCGGAAGCAATGAAGTGATGATCAGGCCCGTAAACATACTCGTCGATTTCAATCGCCTTCCGAATAAGGCGCTCAGCCTCACTGAATCGGCCCGTGCGAAGATATGCCGAAGAAAGGTTAAGCGCCCGGGTGGAGATCACCGGGTGATAGGGACCAAGCTCTCTTTCTGCAATGCGCAACGCAGCCGCCATGAGTTCAACGGACTCATCGTATTGCCCCGTTTTATAAAGCAGGAAGCCGAGACTGCTTAAAGACTGGGACGTGACCACGTCTTCAGGCCCAAAGAGCTCACGTCGCAACGCCAGAGCTTCTCGATGATACTTTTCGGCATCACCAAACCGATTGAGCTTGCTCGCGCTAAACCCCAGCGAGTTTAGAATACTCGCTTGTACCTCTAAGGATGCCTCGCCAGACACTCGACGAGCATAAGCCAACGCTTCTTCCATCACCGAAACCGACGCTTGCCAGTCGCCGCGTGAGCGCAGTAGTTGCCCGAACTCGTCGAGCGCTGCGGCCAGCGCTAACGGGTCCCCGGTTTCGCGGTGTATATCGATGGACTCCAGCAGTAACTGTTCAGCTTGCTGAAAATCGCCGAGGTCAGTGTAGACGTCACCCATGATTTCCAGGAGGCTGGCTTTGAGCTCTGGCTCGTCCAATTCGGAACGCACCTTTTCTACGCCCGCGTCGAGTACCTGCCGCACAGTGACATCTTCTCCGCGTGCGTTGCTCGGTTTGGATGCTGCCAGAAGTTCTTTCAAGAACTCGGCAACCCGATTAGCTCTTGCCGACTCCTGACGAGCGACTAGTTCGGCGTCTTTCGCGCGTAGGTAGCCGAGCACCGACGCTGTTGCTCCCACGCAAACCGCGACTATCGTGATTGAGGCCGCCAATACCGCAAGACGGTTTCGCTGCACAAAACGCTGTAGCAGGTAACCAGCGCTCGGTGGTCGCGCGAGCACTGGTTCGCGATTGAGGAACCGCTGGCACTCCATCCACAGAGCATTGACCGTTTCGTAGCGGCGGGTGCGGTCTTTCTCGATCGCTCGCATTACGATCCAGTCGAGGTCACCCCTTAACTGCCGCCGAAGACTGTGGATGTCGGTATTGCGCGCCTTTGCGATCTCATCCTGGGTATCACCCAGTTCTTTGATACGCGTGCTAGGTTTCGACGGTTCCTTTTCGCGTATCGCCACCTGCATCGACTGATCACCAATTCCGGTCAGATCGATTGGCACTGCACCAACCAGCAGCTCGTAAAGCACAACCCCTAACGAGTAAACATCCGTCCGTGTATCGACATCCAGGCCGGTTAAGTTCGCCTGTTCAGGGCTCATGTACTGGGGCGTGCCGATAAGTTGTCCCAAGCGTGTATAGAGCGTTGCCTCGGTCAGTGTGGTAGACGTCGCCTTTGCGATACCGAAGTCGATGACCTTCGCTTGCGGCTTGCCGTCCACTACGCCGACGAGGATGTTCGAGGGTTTGAGATCTCGGTGGATTAGGCCCTTCAGGTGCGCGTGCTGCACCGCCGCGCAGACGTCTAGAAACAGCCGGATGCGTTGCTCCGTGCGCAGACGCTGCTCGTCGCAATAGTCGGTGATAGGCACGCCTTTGACGAGCTCCATGACGAAATACGGGCGGCCCGAATCGGCAACGCCGCCGTCGAAGATCGACGCGATATTGGGATGATCGAGCACCGCGAGCGCTTGACGCTCGGATTCGAAGCGGGCGACAACCTGCTTCGTGTCCATGCCCGGCTTCAGTATCTTCAACGCGACGCGGCGCTTCACCGGCTCGAGCTGCTCGGCCAGATAAACCACGGCCATGCCGCCCTCGCCGAGAACATCGAGAACGCGGTACGGGCCTATTTTGGTCGGGTGCGCTGCCGCTGGAACACCATAATTGTTGTTGTCCTGATCAGTCATTGGCCCAGCCAAGCACGATGTTGCTTCAGGGTTAGTTTAGAACATCTCCAGAGTCCACATGGTGCAAACACACAATTTGACTTATCGTGCTAAGAAGGTGCCAATCATGGCAAGAAAGCGGACCGTCGGGCGTCGTCTGTCGAACTACAGATTGCGCCACTTCAAGGGTTCAGCCCGACCGCGTCGCCGATGTGTACCGTCAAAATCAGGAACACGATCGCGAGCGCGAAGACCTTGACGAGCAGCGGGCCTACGAAGCGTACCCAGGCGCCGTAGGGAATCCTGCCGAGCGCGAGCGCGCCCATGACCAGCGCGCTGGTCGGCACGATCATGTTCGTGAAGCCGTCGCCGAACTGATACGCGATCACCGCGGTCTGCTGCGGCACGCCCGTCAGAGTTGCAAGCGGCGACATGATCGGCATCGTCACGAACGCCTGGCCGCTGCCGGACGGAATGAAGAAATTGCAGATCGTCTGCACGACGAGCATGCCGACCGAGGCGGCCTCGGGGCCGAACTGCCGGACCAGGTTCGCGATCGCGTTGATGACGGTGTCGATCACCTGGCCGTCGGCGAGCACCACCTCGATCGTCCGCGCGAAGCCGACCATCAGCGCCGCGGCGGTCATCTCGGCCGCGCCTTTGATGAACGTCCTGCTCGTATCGCCTGGCGAGATTCCGGCGATCGCCGCCGAGACGACGCCTATACCTAAGAACACGGCGTTCAGCTCCGCGACGTACCAGCCGTAGTTCCGCGCGCCGATCACGAAGCCGATCACGCCTGCCATGAACACGACGAGAATCGCGATGCGTCTACCGGTCAACGCGATATCGGCGGGAGGCTCGAAGCCGGTGCTGTAGTCGATGTGAGCGACCAGGCTCGACTGCGGGTCTCGCTGCACCCGGATCGCATACCGGTACAGATGATGGAACGCGACGGCGAGGAACGCGAGCATCATCACGAAGCGGAAGCCCGAGCCGGACGTGAGCGGTAGGCCGGCGATGTTCTGCGCGATGACGACGCCGAACGGGTTCGTGCCCGCGCAGGCCCAGCCGATGCCGTACGGGACCCACACCATGCCCATCGCCACGATCGCGTCCATGCGCATCGCGAGACTCATCGTGACGATGATCGGGATCAGCGGCACGTACTCCTCGCCCATGCCGATCGTGTAGGCGCCGAAGCTGAAGATGAACAGACAGCCGGCGATCAGGATCCAGGGGCTGCCGCCGAGCCTGTCCACGGCGCCGTGCAGCACAGCGTCGATCGCGCCGCTTTTTCTCAGGATCGCGATGACGCCGCCCGCGATGAAGATCAGAAAGATGATGTCCTGGGCCGATTCCATGCCCTTCGGTATCGCGAGCAGGAAATACCACGGCGCGATCGCCACCTCCGATTCGGCATCCGCGCGTTCGTACGTGCCCGGTACGACCATAGAGCGGCTCGGATTGTCGGGATAAGGCTCCCGCTCGAACTCGCCCTGAGGAATCAGGTAGAGCAGCAGCTGGGCGATCACGATGATCGAGAAGATCAGGACCAGCGAGTCGATCGACCAGCTGCGGTTTTTTTTCGTCACGGCGTGCTCGGTCTCCGCCGTTGCAATGGCGTGCACCTTATCAGATTTCGGATTTAAAAAAGCCCGGCCTGCTAGTAGCAGACCGGACTTTTGACGCCGAAGATCTCGGATCGACTAGTTGCCGCGGCGGCGATTGATCCGCTGACCCTTTCTGTCCAAGCGGCGATCGATCCGCTGGCCTTTGTTGTCCAGGCGCCGGTCGATGCGATCGCCTTTCACGTCGAGCCGACGATCGATCCGATCGCCTTTGTTGTCGAGGCGGCGATCGATCCGATCGCCTTTGTTGTCGAGGCGACGATCGATACGGTCGCCCTTGGCGTCCAGCCGACGGGACAGCCCGTCGTAGCCGGCATCCGCGGCGCGGTCCGATTTTCTGTCGAGCCGGGCATTCACACGGTCGCCTTTGACGTCCAGGCGCCGGTCCACCCGATCGCCCTTCACGTCGAGACGCCGATCGATGCGGTCACCTTTTCCGTCGAGGCGCGCGTCGATGCGATCGCCTTTGTTATCCAAGCGCTGCTCGATCCGATCGCCTTTGTCGTCGAGATGCTGCTCGATCCGGTCGCCCGTGTCGGCGAGCGCGGCCGTGCTCAGCACCGAAACGCCAACGACGAGCGTTAAAGCTCTGACTCTCGATCTATTCCCTGCCTTCATGATTCAACTCCTTTGACGAGTGCTGGATTGGAAACCGTTACAGAGAAGAACGCAGCGCGGCAGCCGGGGTTGACACAACCGGCAGCGCGAAGGGAGTTATGTCAAGTAGGTCCGGCCCTACTCGTCGAGACGCCGCTCGAGCGCCTCGATCCGCTGTTGCTGCAGCTGCACGACGCGGGTCAGAACGGCGACGATGTCCATCGAGCTCAAGCCCTTGCGGTCCGGGCTCGCCACGAGCTCGGGCACCTCCTCGGCGATGAAGCCCACGTGCCGATCCACGCGGTCCGTTTTGTAGTTGAACAGCACGGGCTCGAGCGCCGCCAGCGCGGCGAGAGCCTCCTCGGGCATCAGCGACTCGACGTTCTCTTTGTTCTCGATCGACGAGCTGTTGGTCCAGACGCCGCCCGGGGTCACGTGGGCGCCGCTCGCCATCTCGAGCGGGTGCGTCGGCCGCTCCTGGCCGATGCCGACATTGCCGTCACGGTCGATCGTCACGCGGTCGACGGAGCCCGCGCCGATCGTGAGCGTGCTCGCGCGGTTGTGCATGATGTAGCCCGTCTCGCCGGACGCCTGCGTGATCATCAGTCCGGCCACGCTGCTGTTTTGCTCGTGGATCTGGATGCTGCCGTTGACCTCGAGCCGCTGCTTCGGCTCGGTGGTGCCGATGCCGATGTTGCGGCCGTCGTCGAAGATCTGCGAGTTGCCGCCGATCGTCGATTTGATGAACTTCATGACGTAGTTCTCGGTGCCTTCCACCGTCGCGGCGCCCGGGGGTCCCGGGGGGCCGGGCGGTCCGGTCAAGACGACCGCGTCGCCGCTCGTGGCCGGATCGACGACATCGGCGTGCTCGTTTTCGGCGACCGTCGCGTCGGCGGGCTCCGGCTCCTCGGCCGGCTCGGCGGCCGGTACGGCATCGGCGACCTCGGCCGGTTCCGCTATGGCCTCCTCGGCCTGCTCTGCGTCGGCGACCGCTTCGTCGGCGGCCTGCTCGACCGGCTCGGCCGGTGCCTCGGGGGCCGCGTCCTCGTCGCCGCTCGCGTCGGCGATTTCCGCGACCGCGTCGTCGGCCGTCACCTCGTCTCCTAAGGCTTCGGCGACGAGGTTGGTCCAGTCGGCGCTGATGTAGCCGACGGCATCACCCTCCAGCTTGACTTTGCGCCAGCCGTTTTCCGTGCCGAGATGCGGCAGGCTGTCGCCCTGATTCAGTCGGCCGACGACGTCGGCGGATGCGTCCGGATTACCGCGGACGTTGACATAACTCGATACCTTGTCGACCGGCACGACGACGTCGGCCATTGCGAGTGGCGCGAATACCAGCGCGGCCGCCAGCAACACTTTCGTGTGCATCATGATGCTTCCCCAAAAAGCGAAGTTAGGGGCCTGTATGCCACAGCAGCGCGGCCAAGAATGTGACCCAGTTCTTACTGAGCGGCCGTGACGGCGTCTTCGCGGACGATGATCGAGAAGCCGTCGAACGCGTACTCGCGGTGGCCGTCGGAGAGCACGTAGTCGCTCGCGTCCCCCGCTTCGATCGCCGCGAACGCGGCGCCGAGCGCCGTCATGTAGCTGCCCGGGACGGCCGGCACGTTGTGCGAGGTCATCGCGATATCGATGCTGTCGGCCAGGCCGGCGAGCCTCGCAGCGCTCTCGGCGTACGCGTCGAAGTCGGAACCTTCGAGGTGCGTATAGAGAGGCGCGAGATAGAACGTATCGCCCGTGAACAGGATGCGATTCGCGCGATCGAAAAGGCAGATCGAATCCGGCGCGTGGCCCGGTGTCGCGAGGATCTCCAGGCGACGACCGCCCAAATCGATGAGGTCGCCTTCGTCGACGATCCGGCTCACGTGGAACGGGCGGCTGCGGTAGTCGGCGGCGACGAAGCCGTCGGGCAACGGCTTCCACACCCAACCCTCGCGCAAGAAACCGGCAACCGCCTCGGGCGGGCTGCCCGCGGCTCGCGCTCTCGTGTAGTCGGTGTCGCGCCCGTAGATGGTCTCGAACTGGTGGTTGCCGCCGATGTGGTCGTAGTGCGTATGGGAATTGAGCACGACGACGTCGAGGTCGGTCAGGCGGTCCACGACCCGCCGCATGTCGCCGATGCCCAAGCCCGTATCGAACAGCAGCGCGATGTCTTCGCCCAAAATCAGAAACGAGATCACCTCTTCGAACTGGCCCGGTTCGTAGATCGCGTATACACCGTCCGCGACGAGATACACCTCGAACCAATCCTGATCCTGGTCGATGCGTTCGAAGGCTGCCCACTCCGGGCGCGGCAGTTGATCCCACCAGTCGTCTTTGTCGGCGCCGCGATTCGTGACCTGCGCGTTGTTCGACACCGGCGCGTCAGCGGGCACGACCGCGTCCCGCTCGCAGGCACCGAGTAGCGCGGCGAGCAGGACCGGCAGGAAGTGCTTGCGCGTCAGCATCGGGAACACCTCAACATTGCGTGCGACGACTGTAGCAGATCGCGTTGTTTGTCGCCGTCGCTACCACCGATAGCGAACGTCGAGGACCAGGTTCCGCCCGGGTGCATCGATGCCCGAACCGTGCACGCGGTAACGCTCGTCGAACAGGTTCAGCGCGCTCAAGCGAACGGTCCAGCCGCCGTCCGATGACCATGATGCTTCGACGTTCGCCGTCAGCCAGCCCGCGGTGCCGTCGGGGTCGATGCGCGGGTCGCGCACGTCACGATCGCTCAGACGATCCTGCTCGGCCGCGAACAGCAGGAACGGTTTGACGCGCACCGCGGCGCGCGGCGCGAAGTCGACGCTCAGGCGGCCGTTCAGCGGCGGGATACGATCGGCCGGCGCGGTCACGCCGTCCGCGTCGTCCTCTTCGCCGCGCGTGTAGTTGAGCACGAGCTCTGCGGTAGCGCGCTCGTCGAGCGCGAGTCGCGTCACCGATTCGAATCCCCATATGCGGGCGCTCGCGCGATTCTGCGTCTGCACGACGTCGCGGCCGTCCGGCGTTTGCGCACCGGTCAGGACGGACGCGATGCGGTCGTCGTAGTCGAGCACCCAAGCCACGACCTCCACGTCGACACGCGCGCCGCGGAAGCGCACGCCCGTATCGAACTGCGTGATGCGCTCGGACACGAGGTCCGGGTTCGGTATGTTGAAGCGATTGCCCGGGCGTTCGCCGAGCGTGCCGAGATCGAAGACATTCGGCGCGCGG
>JBFGFX010000098.1:0-12161 GCA_041579335.1 Woeseiaceae bacterium
CCGCGCGGATGGCCGCCCAGTGACTTCATGTGATCGATGAACGCGTCCAGGTCGTAGCAGTCGTAGGCGACGTGCTGGCAGGAATGATCGCCGTGCTTCTCGACGAAGGACGTCACCTGCGACTTCTCGGCGCGGTCGATGCCTTCGATCAGCGCAATGCCGAACTCGCCGTAATCGATGCACCAGATCTTCATGCTGCTGTTCGGGTCGCCGGGGCGCGCGTCGTCGATTCTCTTGATCAACGTGCCGCCCTCGACCTCGATATGAAACCACGCCCATTTCTCGATGTTGCCCTGCGCCACGGCGTACGCGACGTGATCGATTTTCTTGAGGTGTGACATGCCCAAGCTCCTTGCTGTCGTACGTGCCCAAACTGCCGAATAGTGTACGCCGAAAGTCGAGCAGGGTGCTTGCGATTCCTGCGTTGACTCGGGATTAAAGTGCAGGATAATAGCGTCAAACTGGTATTAAATAAGAAAAAATAGCGTTTATATCGTAATAGACACAGTATTCGAGAAAAGAGGCGCCGACCCCACCGCCGTCTGGCGAGCGGCTAGACTTGTGAGCCTCGACCGCCTACGACGAGATCAGTGAGCACGTGAAGCGTTTCATCCGCGTCTATCTATTGCCCGGGGCGGTCATGCAGTCGGTAATGATCGGCGGCGCCTACGGCACCGGCGCGGAGATGACCCAGTATTTCACGCAGTACGGCATGGCCGGCGGGCTGCTGGGCCTCTGCGTCACGGCGCTTGCGATCGCGGTGATCTTCGCTCTGTCGCTCGAGGTCGCGCGCCGTTTCCAGGTATTCGACTACCGGCGTTTTTCCCGGGTGCTGCTGGGCCGCGGCTGGTTTCTCTACGAGATCGTCGCGATCGTACTCTTGTTGCTGGTCGTCGCAGTGATCACAGCCGCGTCCGGAACGATACTTGCAGACGAGCTCGGCACGTCGAGAATCGTCGGCGGCGTGATCACGCTTGCAGCCGTCGCGATTCTGATTTTCTACGGCCGATCGTGGGTCACGACCATCCTCGCCTCATGGAGCCTTTTGCTCTACATCGTTTTCCTGACCTATCTCGTCGTGGTCTTCACGGTCCTCGATCCGACCGAGGGCAGCCGTGTAACGACGATCGGCGACGGCTGGCTCAAGAGCGGGCTCCAGTACGCGCTCTACAACATCGCCGCGATACCGCTCGTACTCTACGCAGCCATGGCGATCGAGACGCGCGCGCAGGCCCTGACGGCAGGCGTCATCGGCGCGATGATCGCGGTCCTGCCGGGCGCGATGCTCCATCTGAGCTTTGCGGTCGACTATCCGAACATCCTCACCATCGAGCTGCCGGTGTATCACATTCTCGGGCTGCTCGATCTCCCGCTTCTGAAGCTCTTGTACCTCGTCATCATTTTCGGCACGTTCATCGAGACGGCGGCCGGTAGCATTCAGGGCGTCATCGAGCGCATCGAAGGCTCGATCTTCGAGCACCGCGGTACCGGCTTGACGCGCTCGAAGCACGCACTGGTCGCCGTCGGCATCATGTCAGCCGCGGTGCTGCTGTCGACATTCGGCATCGTCGCTCTGGTTGCTGAAGGGTACGGAGCGATAGCCTGGGGCTTCCTGCTGTTCTACGCTTTGCCGCTGGTAACGGTCGGCGTATACAAGCTCTTTCGTCATGCCGAGCACGTAAACGAGGTTGATTGATATGGAAGGCACGATCCGCTACGAGAAATCCGACAACGTCGGCATCATCACGCTCGACCGGCCCGCGGCGCTGAACGCGTTGCGGCGCGACATGGTTGCGCTGCTGGAGTCGACCCTGCTCGAGGTCGAACGTGCCGCCGACGTGCGGGCGCTCATGATCATCGGTGAGGGCAGGGCATTCTGCGCGGGCGTCGATCTTAACGAGGCCGAAGACGACGTCTCCACCGCCGATCGGGCGGAGGCGGAGCGCAGTCTCGAGACGCTGCAGAACGTCACACGCATCGTCATGCGTCTGCCGGTACCGGCGATCGCCGCCCTGAACGGGCTCGCGGTGGGCATGGGATCCGAGCTCAGCATCTCCTGTGACATTCGCGTCGCCGCACCCGGTGCCTACCTCTGGTTCTCGGAAGCAAGACGCGGCCTGTTCCAGTCCAACGGCGTGATGTATCTGCTGCCGCGGCTGATCGGACATAGCCGCGCCGCGGAATGGATGATGTCGGCGCGCAGGATCGAGAGCGAGGAGCTGCAGGCTTCCGGTCTCGTCGCCCATGTCCTCGACGCGGCCGATTTCCGAGAATCCGCCATCGAGTACGCACAGGGCATCGCCAAGAACTCACCGCTCAGCCTGCGTTTGCTCAAACAGGTCGGCCAAAAAGCGTTTTCTGCATCCTACGAAGAGGTGCTCGCGCTCGAGGTCGAGGGTATGAAAGAGACGATGCGGTCCGACTACGTGCGCGAAGGACTGCGCGCATTCGCGGAGAAACGCGAGCCGCGTTTCTGAGATCGGGAGGACCCGCAAGGATGCAGCCCGTCATTTCCATCAGCGATCTCGACAAGACCTACGCGGGCGGCTTTCGCGCGCTCGATTCGGTCGACCTAGAGATCAACAAGGGCGAGATCTTCGCCCTGCTCGGACCGAACGGCGCCGGCAAGACGACGCTCATCAGCATCGTCTGTGGACTCGTGAACCCCAGCGGCGGCCGTGTCACGGTCGGCGGTCATGACATTCGGACCGAGTATCGCCGGACACGCGCGATGATCGGCCTCGTGCCCCAGGAGCTGACTACGGATACGTTCGAGTCGGTGTTCAGCACGGTCGCGTTCAGCCGCGGGCTGTTCGGCAAGCCCCCCGACAGTGCCCACATCGAGCGAGTGCTCAGGTCGCTGGCGCTCTGGGAGAAACGTAAAGACACGATCCTGACGCTGTCGGGCGGCATGAAGCGCCGCGTACTGATCGCGAAAGCGCTGGCGCACGAGCCGGAGATCCTGTTCCTCGACGAGCCGACCGCGGGCGTCGACGTGGAGCTGCGTCAAGAGATGTGGGACGTCGTCCGTACGCTGCGCGATTCGGGGGTGACGATCATCCTGACGACGCATTACATCGAGGAAGCCGAACAGATGGCCGATCGGATCGGCATCATCAACCATGGCGAGCTCGTTCTCGTCCAGGAGAAACAACGTCTGATGCACGAGCTCGGCCAAAAACAGCTGCATCTGCACCTGAGCGAGCCCTTGACGGCGGTCCCCGGCGCGCTCGAGGCTTACGAGCTCGAGCTGTCTGGCGATCGCCTGCAGCTCACGTACACCTACGATTCGCAGGCGAGCCGGACCGGGATCACGTCGCTGCTCAAGAGCCTGAGCGACTGCCGCATTCACTTCACGGATCTCAATACGGTGCAGAAATCGCTCGAGGAGATATTCGTCGACCTCGTCAACAAGAGGGCGCGATGAACGTCTACGCGATCAAGGCGATCTATTCGTTCGAGATGGCGCGCATGCGGCGCACGCTGTTCCAGAGCATCGTCTCGCCCGTCATATCGACCTCGCTCTATTTCGTCGTATTCGGCGCGGCGATCGGCTCGCGAATCACCGAGATCGACGGCGTCAGTTACGGCTCGTTCATCGTGCCGGGGCTGATCATGCTGTCGCTGTTGACCGAAAGCGTGTCGAACGCATCGTTCGGCATCTACTTTCCGAAGTATTCCGGATCCATCTACGAGATCCTCTCCGCGCCCGTCTCCTACGTAGAGATCGTCATCGGGTACGTCGGCGCAGCGGCCACCAAGTCGATCATCCTGGGCGCCATCATTCTGGCGACGGCGAACCTGTTCGTCGATATCGAGATCGCGCATCCCCTGTGGATGATCGCGTTTTTGCTGCTGACCGCGATCAGCTTCAGCCTGTTCGGCTTCGTCCTGGGCATCTGGGCCGACAATTGGGAGAAGCTCGCGATCGTGCCGACCTTGATCATCACTCCGTTGACGTTTCTTGGCGGCAGTTTCTACTCGATTAGCATGCTCCCGCCCGTGTGGCAGACCGTGACGCTGTTCAATCCGGTTGTGTACCTGGTCAGCGGCTTTCGCTGGAGTTTCTACGAGAACGCGGACGTCAGCGTCGTCTTGAGCCTGTCGATGACCAGCGCGTTCCTGGTGCTGTGCGTGATCGCGGTCTGGTGGATCTTCAAGACCGGGTACCGGCTGCGAAGCTAGATGCTTCGGAATTGTGTCGCCCGCCAGGGCGGGCTCCTACGATTGCTGCCGTGGCATCGTAGGAGCCCGTCCCGGCGGGCGACATTCACTGCACGCGGACGTTCAACAGGATGTCGAAACTCGGGGAATTGCCGCCCGACGCCGCGTTCATCACGCCGGACGGGTTGACCCGGTATCCCGTCACGGCAGGATCGTAGCCCTGCGGATCCGGCACCGGCGTATAGCTGTACGGCGGACCGCCGCCCGGCTGATTGCTGTACGTGACGTCGCTCGCATAGGAATAGCTCAAGCCGCTCGCGGTAGGACCTTCGTTGAATACGATCGGATCGCCACCGCTAGTGTCGACGAACAACGCACTGTCCTGCGGCACCGCGTCCGTGATGACAATCGTGTCGTTGTCGACGGTGCCCGGGCCCTGGTTCGACACGTTGATCGTGTACAGCATGACCGCCCCGGGTATCGCTTTGGCATTGGCGCTGCCGTTGATCGGGTCGGATACCGTCTGCACCGACTTCGTGACGAGCAGGTCCGGCATGACGAGCTGATTGAAGCAGACGTCGTCGGCGTGCCAGAAATCCCACTCGGGGCCGGAGCCGCCGGTCATGCGGAACCGCAGCCGGAAGCCTGCGTGCCGCCCGGCGGCGGGCAGCGCGTAGGTGCGAAGAAATGTCTGCCCCGGCGAGCCGGCGCCCGCGAACGTCTCGAGGCCCACCCAGGCGCCGCCGTTGTTCAGGTACTCGACGACCAGATTCTCGGACCCGTCGGGATCTTCGCTGAACGCATCCGAGCCGCGCCGGATCCACACCGACAGGTCGGAGAACGTCGGGTCGCTGGTGTCGAGGACGCGCGACGTCACCTCGACGACGCCGCCGTTCAAATACAGCGACGAGACCGGCGATTGGGAGGTTGCGGCGCTCGTGCCGGCGAAGCCGGATGTCGGGCCGATCGTCCAGTTGCCGGCCAGCCCGGCCTCGAAATCGTCGCAGCCGCCGATCGAAAGCGGCGGCGGCGGAGCGATCTCGGTGACGACGACGTCGTCGAGATGCCACCAGTCGAAGTTGCCGTTGCTGCCGCCGGTCTGTCTGGCGCGCAGCGCGAGCGATCCGTGCAGGGCGTCGGGCGGCAGGACGAACGTGTCGTTGTAGATCTGTCCCGGCGTGCCGCCGCCGCGATAAACCGCGAGCGTTCCCCAGCTCGAGTCGACGCGCCGGTATTCGATCAAGAAATCCTCGCCGCTGTCCGGGTATTCGCTGAACGCGTCGCTGCCCCGACGTACCCACAGGCTGAGGTCGGCCGACGGCACGGCAGCCGGGATGTTCGGGCTCGTGATCGTCACCGGCCGGCTGCGCGTGAACGCGCCGCGGGTCGGCGAATTCGATACCGGCCCGCCCGCGATGATGCCGGATACAGCCGGATCGGTCGTGGTCCACGGCCCGAGGCTGGCGCGTTCGAAATTGTCGCCGAACAGGATGTCGCCGGGGATCGCGAGCGCCTGGCACGGCAGCGCGAGTGCCGTCCACAGCAGCACGCATCGCCAAATCGGCGCGTATTGGCGAGGTTCATTCCTCATCGCTTGGCCGTCATATCCGGGCTGGTAGCGATTCATCAATCATACGCAGGAACCCGATCCCGGGGCGCCGATCGCATCACAAAACGCTGATTTTGCGGCGATTTTCGGTGGGCCGCGGGCCGGAATCCGGCGCTTTCCGAGGTGCCGGAGCGGTCGCAGCCTGCGGCACGTATACTGGCCCCGGCGCTGAAATGCGAACCCCAGGAAGGACAGTCCATGCGTAAGAGAGCCCCGATTATGCAGTTACTCATCGTCGTCTTCGCCGCCGGCAACGTCGCCGCTGCACAAGAGCCGCCGGCGTGTGCGTTCGGGCGACCCCTGCCGCCACTTCTCGGCGCGGGCGATACGGGGCGCGCTCCATCGTCCGGCATCCTCCCGGCCGTGCCGGACGGGGTTCAGGCTTTGTCTCTGCTCGGCGAGGAGCTGATCCCGGAGCCGCCGACGGACGGCCTCGTCAACAATCTGCAGCAAGCCAAGGCGGCCTACGAAAAGAACCCGGGCAATGCCGACAACATCATCTGGTACGGCCGGCGGACGGCGTACACGGGCGATTACCGTGGTGCGATACGCATCTTCTCGGAAGGCATCGATAAATATCCACGCGACGCGCGGATGTATCGCCATCGCGGGCACCGCTACATCACGATCCGCGAGCTCGATCGCGCGATTGCGGATCTGAAGTGCGCCGCGTCGTTGATCGAGGGCACCGACGACGAGGTGGAGCCGGACGGGGCCCCCAATCCGATGAACATCCCGGTCAGCACGTTGCATTCGAACATCTGGTATCACCTCGGATTGGCGTACTACCTCGATGGCGATCTCGACAACGCGCGTAGGATCTACGAGATCGCGATCGCCCAGACGCCCAACGACGACATGCGGGTCGCGACGACGCACTGGCAGTACATGACGCTTCGCCTGCTGCGCCGTGACGATGCCGCCGCGCGCGCGCTCGAGCCGATCCACGCGGACATGGACGTGATCGAGAGCATGGCCTACCATCAGCTTTGCCTGCTGTACAAAGGGCAGGGAGACATCGCGACGGCGCTCGAGGCGGGGATCACGCCGGCGGGCGGCGATTCGGCGATGTACGGGGTCGGCAACTGGCACTTCTACAACGGCCGCGTCGACGAAGCAGAGGCGATGTTCAGGCGCATGATCGCCGAGAGCGGCTGGGCTTCGTTCGGCCGCATTGCCGCCGAGTCGGACCTCGCGCGGAAGTTCTGACGTCTAGGGACGTACCGCCGTTACGCGGCCTCCGCACCTTGCCGACTCGTACAGCGCTTCAATGATGCGCATGTTGCGCGCGGCCTCATCGGCGCCGTAGCGGGGGGACTCGTCGAGCAGCACGCAGTCGGCGAAGTGCTCGACCATGCGTTGGTATTCGTCGACCCCCGGGATCGTGTGTATTCGCGGCTCGCCCGCTTCGCGGTATTCCTCGATGGACGCATCCGACGTGCCTGGCAGGAACGCATCCGGCACCCGTAGATACGCCTCGGTACCGGCGACCTCGTACGTTTCGCGGCGCCGCATGCTCAGGCTGCACTCGAAACTCGCAAGAAGATCGTCGGCGAAGCGCAGAGTGCCGGCCATCGAATCGTCGACGCCGCTCGAAGCCCAGCGGGCAAACGCTTGGACCTCGACCGGCTCTCGACCGGCCAGAGTGCGGCTGACGTTTACGCAATAGCAGCCGACATCCATCAGCGCGCCGCCGCCGAGCTCGGGATCCAGGCGGATGTTCGAGGGATTCTTCAGTCGAAACGTGAACGCGCTGCGGATCATCTTCAACTCGCCGACCGCGCCGTCCTGCAACATTGTGAGAATGCGTTCGGTACGTGGATGGAAGCGATACATGAACGCTTCCATGAATTTGACGCGATGGGCATCGGCGGTCGCGGCCATCTCGCGGGACTCGGCTTCCGTCAATGCGAGCGGCTTCTCGCACAGAACGTGCTTGCCCGCCTCGGCCGCGCGAATGGCCCATTCTCGGTGCAGGCTGTTCGGCAGCGGGATGTAGACGGCGTCGATGTCGTCGTCTCGGAGCAGCTCGTCGTAGCTGCCGTAGGATCGGGGGATGTCCTGCTCGGCGGCGGACTCCGCCGCCTTTGTCGCGTCGCGGCTTGCGACGGCAAGCAACTCACCATTCGACGACGCCTGGATGGCCGGGTTGACCGCCCAGCGACCGATGTTCGCGGTGCTCATTACGCCCCACGCGATTCGCTCTTCGCTCATGCCGATCCGTCGCTCCTAGTACGGGCTCTGCGGGCCGATATCGGCGCACTGCTCCGGCAGCGGGAGCTGCACCCACCGTTTTTGGCGGTGCGACAAGGTCACGGCGTTGATCACCTCCTGCACGCGCGCGCTCTGCGCGAAGTTGCCCTGGTTCTCGGCGCCGCCGTCGACGATCTCCCGGCAGAAATTGTGCACGAGGTTGCCGTAGAATGCCCGGCCCCAGTCGTCGCCGGGCCGATAGCCCGGCGGCAGGTAGCGTTCCGGTATCTCGCGCTCGACGAACTCCACCGAATCCGGCGTCGCCGTCTTGATCGACTGGATGACGCCGAACTCGTCGACGAGCCGCACTTGGATCGCACCTTCCGATCCGTAGATGCGGGCCTCGATGCCGGGGTAGTTGCCCACCGTGACGTAGCTCGACTGCAGCGAGAAAAGCGCGCCGTTGTCTGCCTCGCCCATGAACATGTCGAGATCGTCGATGTTGATGCGCTCGCGCTCCGTGTCGAGGTTCGTGCGGCGTCTGAACGGCACCATGTTGGCGAGCAGGCCGACGACACGGGTCAGGTCGCCGCCGATGCATTCGAGGCCTATGTCGATCGTCGGCGCGCCGTAGCCTTCGAGCGACGAGACCGTGATGCCCTCGCGGCTGAGATCGGTGCCCCACTCGGGTTCCCCCGCGGGCCGGACCTTGTGCAACCGTTTGTCCATGGGGTTGTCGGGGTCGAGCCACTGCGAATTCTGCTCGTACCCGTTGAAGACGAACGGCCGGCCGATGAAGCCTTCGCGGATCAGGTCGAACATGTACATGACGGCAGGCGCATAACGAAACGTCAGGCCGACCTTGGTCTTTAGGCTTTTCTGCTCGGCAAGGCGGTGGGCGCGCTGCACGTCTCGATAGTCGTGGCAGACGGGCTTCTCGACGAGGCAGTGCTTGTTCGCCTCGAGCGTCTGGAAAACGAGCGGCTGGTGGTCGCTGCGGGTGACGATGTCGACCACGTCGATATCGGTGCGGGAAAGGACCTTCTGGTAATCGGTTTCGATGTCTGGGACACCGAATTCGCGGGCGCGCCGCTCGGCCAGCTCGCGGTCGAGATCACAGACCGTCACAAGCTCGCACAGCGGTGATCGCTGCCAGCCCGGCAGATGCGCTTCGGCGGCCCAGCGGCCGGCACCGATCACCGCAACGCGAAGTGGCGTAGTCATGAGGCCGGTACCGTCTCCATCTCGTCGCGCGGAATCTGCTCGACATGATGACAGGCCGCGACGTGCGATGCATCGCCGCTCGCCGGGACCAGCTCCGGAGAGACAGTCCGACAGAGCGCCGTCGCGAACGGGCAGCGCGTGTGGAAGCTGCAGCCGGATGGCGGATCCGCGGGGTTTGCGAGGCGTCCGCTTGGGCGGCTGCAGCGATCCTCAGGCGCGCGCCGTGGCACTGCCGGCACGGCCGAGATCAACGTTCGCGTATAGGGATGCAGCGGACGTTCGAAGACTCGATCGCAGTCGCCCAACTCGACGATGCGGCCGAGGTACATCACTGCCACCCGGTCGCTCAGGTGCCGCACCATCGACAGGTCGTGCGCGATGAACAGGTAGGTCAGCCCGAGCTCCGCCTTGAGATCGCTGAGCAGGTTGACGATTTGTGCCTGTATGGACACGTCGAGCGCCGAGATCGGCTCGTCCGCGACGATGAACTCGGGCCGGGTCGCGAGCGCGCGGGCGATACCGATGCGCTGCCGCTGCCCGCCGGAAAACTCGTGTGGATAGCGCGTCGCGTGATCGGCGTTCAATCCGACCCTCTCCAGCAGCTCACAAACCGTCGCATCGCGCGCGTGCGCGTCGCCAATCTCGTGGATATCGAGCGGCTCGCGGATCGCTTTGCCGACCCGGATGCGGGGGTTGAGCGATGCATAGGGGTCCTGAAAGATCATCTGCATCCGCCGCCGCTCGTCTTTCAACCGGTCGGCATCCAGCCGGGCGAGATCCCGGCCGTCGAACCACACCCGACCCGCGTCCGGCTCCTCCAGGCGGAGGAGCGTGCGCCCGGCCGTCGACTTGCCCGAGCCGCTCTCGCCGACCAGCCCCAGCGTCTCTCCGGGACGAATATCGAAGCCGATGCCGTCAACGGCACGGATCGCGCCCACCTGCCGGCGCAGGAACCCGCGCCGGACCGGGAAATACTTCTTGAGGCCGTCGACGCGGACGAGCGCCTCTCGGGCGTCGCTCGTGCGAGCCGCCGTCATCGGTCCGCAACGCGCCAGCACGCAACGCGTCGCGCACCGTCGAGCGGCACGAGCTTGGGCGGCGCCTCGCGGCATCGATCCACCGCGCGCTCGCAGCGCGGGGCGAACGGACACCCCGCTGTCGGCCGTGACGGATCGGGCGGCGTGCCGTCGATGGCCTGCAGCCGCGACTCCCGCCGATCGAATCGCGGCATCGAGCGCAGCAATCCCAAAGTGTACGGGTGCTTCGCATCGTCGAAGATTTCCCCGACGGTTCCGTGCTCGACGATCGAGCCGGCGTACATCACGACGACGGCGTCGACGAGCCCGGCAACGAGCGCGAGGTCGTGCGTGATCCAAAGAATCGCCATGCCGAGCTCGTCTTTGAGGTCGTTGACGAGGTCGACGATCTGTGCCTGGATCGTCACGTCGAGCGCGGTCGTCGGCTCGTCGGCGACGAGCAGCGAGGGTCGGCACAGGATGGCCATCGCGATCATGATGCGCTGACGCTGTCCGCCCGAGAACTGATGCGGGTAGTCGGTGACGCGCTCGGCCGCGTTCGGGATGCCGACCGTCGACAGCGCATCGACGACCCGCCGTTCGACCTCGGCTTTGCCGAGCTTTAAGTGCCATCGCAGCATCTCGCCGAGCTGATAGCCGACGGTCAGCACCGGGTTTAGCGAGGTCATGGGATCCTGGAAGATCATCGCGATATCTCGCCCGCGGACCCGCTGCCATTCGCGCGGGGAGAGGGCGAGCAGCTCGCGCCCCGCGAACCAGACCCGGCCGCCATCGATCTCGCCCGGCGGCGGCACCAGGCCGAGCAGCGACAGGGCAGTGACCGACTTGCCGGAGCCGCTCTCGCCGACGATGGCGAGCGACTCGCCGGCCTCCAAGGCGAAGGACACGCCGTCGACCGCACGTATGTCGCCTACGGCCGTGTGGAAAACCGTGGAGAGATCGCGGACGTCGAGAAGCGCCATCAGCGCATCGTCCCGGACGGATCGAGGGCGTCCTGCAACCCGTCGCCGATGAAGTTCACGGCCAGCACCGTCAGGAGAATCGCGGCGCCCGGAAAGATCGTGAGCCACGGGTTCGTCGCCATGGTCGACTGGGCGTCCATCAGCAGGTTGCCCCAGGTCGGCGTCGGCGGCTGTACGCCCAATCCCAGGAAGCTGAGCGAAGACTCCAGGATGATCGCGTAGCCGACGGACAGCGTCGCGCCGACGACGATCGGACCGACGGCGTTCGGCAGGATGTGCCGCGCGATGATGCGCAGATTGCCCGCGCCGAGGCTGCGTGCCGCTTCGACGTAGAGCATCTGCTTGATCTTCAGCACCTCGCCGCGAACGACGCGCGCCGTCGCCATCCACTACAAGAGCCCGATGATAAGCGCCATCGACGTGCCGGTCGCCTTGGTGTAGGAGCTCAGGATGATCAGGAGCGGCAGCGTCGGGATCGCATAAACGACATCGGTAAAGCGCATCAGCAGGCTGTCGGCGATCCGGCCGTAATAACCCGCGAGCGCACCAATCAGCGTGCCGATCGCGGTGCCGAACAGCGCCGAGAGAATGCCGATCAGGATCGAGACTCGGCCGCCGTAGAGGACCCGCGTGTAAAGATCCCGGCCGAGATCGTCCGTGCCCATCCAGTGATCGATGGACGGAGCCTTACGGATGCTCGCCAGATCGATCGCGTCGAACTCGTACGGCGCGATGACCGGTGCGGCCAGGCACAGCGCCGTCATGAACGCGACGATGCCGATCGACGCGGTCGCCAGGCGGTGCCGCTTGAGGCGCGGCCATATGCCAAGGCTGCCGGACGTCGCGGTCGGTGCAGGCGCGTCACTCATAGCGGATCCTAGGGTCGAGGAGCCCGTACAGCAGGTCGGCGATTAGATTGAATACGATCACCATCACCGAGCCGAGCATCAGGATCCCCATCAGAAGCGGATA
>JBFGFX010000099.1:0-12033 GCA_041579335.1 Woeseiaceae bacterium
GGCGGCGACTGCCTGCCAGCTGTGCGCGGCGGTGCCCGGCACCCAGGTCGCGATCCGTAGGCCCACGGTCGGCACCGCAATGGACACGTCGCCGACGTCGGTCGAGCCGTAGCCGAGCGAGAGTGAATAGGGCTTGATCGTGGCTTGGGATCCGAGCGGATTCTCGGGCGAATCGAGCGTCGCATAGAGCTGCTCCGCGAACTTCCGCTCCTCGGCGGTGTATTCGACGCCGCCGACGGACTTGAGCTTCTCGTCCATCATCACGGCGAGCGTCTCGTTGACGAGCAGCGGATGGTTGCCGTGAATGATCTCCCATTCGACCCGTGTCCCGGTGCCCTGAGCGGCGCCCAACGCCGCCTGCTCCAGGCGCTGCCAGATCTCCGAGACCTTGGTCGCCTCGGGGTTGCGGACGTAGTAGAAGACCTCGGCGAAGTCGGGCACGACGTTCGGCGCCAGGCCGCCGGCGGTGATGACGTAGTGGATGCGCGTCTCCTGCGGCACGTGCTCGCGCATGAGATTGACCATGTGGTTGAAGGCTTCCACGCCGTCCAGCGCCGAACGCGCTTTCTCCGGCGCACCGGCCGCGTGTGCGGACACGCCGTAGAAGCGGAACTTGGCCGAGCGGTTGGCGAGTGTCGTGCGCGCCGCCGCCGAGTTCTCGTCGTCGGCATGCCAGTGCAGCGCGATGTCGACGTCGTCGAACAGGCCTTCCCGGACCATGTAGACTTTGCCGCTGCCGCCTTCCTCGGCCGGCGTGCCATACAGTCGGATCGTGCCGGCCGAGCCGGTTTCATCCAACCAGTGTTTTACCGCGATCGCCGCGCCGACCGAGCCCGCGCCGAACAGGTTGTGGCCGCACGCATGGCCGGCGCCCTTGCCCTCGATCGGGCTGCGGGTGGGCAGGGCGTCCTGATTGATGCCCGGAAGCGCATCGAACTCGGCGAGTATCGCGATGACCGGTTCGGTCTCGCCGTAGCTGGCGATAAACGCCGTCGGTATTCCGGCGACTCCGGCCTCGATGTCGAAGCCTTCCGCGGCAAGCGCCGACTGCAGCAGCGCGCTGCTTTTCTCTTCCTGATAGCCGACCTCGGCGTATTCCCACAGCGTCCGCGCGAGCCGCGCGGTCTCCTGATAGCGCAGGTCGACGAACTGGCCGATGTCGGGCTCTTCCGCCGCGGTAATCGTGAACGGCAGGAGGAGCGCGGCAAGGGTCCAAACTGTTTTTTGCGTCATCGATGTCTTCCCTTAGTTAAAGCACAGGCCGCCGCGGCGGGCGGCCCACGATTCTAATACAGGCCATTGCCGACATACCCGCATATATCCAGAAAATTCGACGCCCTTGGAGGGCCGCCGGATGGACAGGCGCTGCGGCGGCATCTAGGATCGGGCGGACACGCTCTGAATGGCACAGGGGATCAAGTAATGACCGCAAGACGAATAATGAGCCTCGCGCTCGCCATCCTGGTCATGCCGCTTAAGACGGCGAGCGCGGATGAGCTCGGCAACATCTCGTTTCCGAATTCCGGCGCGCCGGAAGCGCAGGCCGCATTCCTGACCGGCGTCAAAGCGCTGCACAGCTTCACGTTCGACGAGGCCCGCTTTGCCTTCGAGGAGGCTCAGCGCATCGATCCGTCGTTCGCTTTGGCGTACTGGGGTCAGGCCATGAGCGACAATCATCCGCTCTGGGATCAGCAGGATATCGACGCTGCGTCGGGGACATTGCAGCGGCTCGCGCCGACCTTCGAGGGCCGCCTCGCCAGGGCGCCGACCGAGAAGGAGAAAGCCTATCTGACGGCGATCGAGACGCTCTATTACTCACCGGGCGACAAGCTGGAACGGGACTACGCCTACTCGGACTACATGGCGAGCATGCACGAGCGGTGGCCGAACGACCACGAGATTGCGATCTTCTATTCGCTGTCGCTGCTCGGCACCGTGCGTCGCGGCGACCGCGGTTTCCGTCGTCAGGCGCTGGCGGCGTCCATCGCCTTCGAGGTGTTCGACGAGAATCCGAGTCATCCCGGCGCCGCGCATTTCATCATCCACTCGTTCGACGATCCGGATCACGCCATACTCGCGCTGCCCGCTGCTAGGGTCTATGCAGACATCGCGCCAGCCGCCGCCCACGCGCTGCACATGCCGTCGCACATTTTCTTGCAGCTAGGCATGTGGCAGCGGGTCGTCGATTCGAACCGCGAAGCGTATGCCGCGGCAGTCGCGAGCAACGAGAAATACGGCCTCGCCGAAGGCCGCGAAGATTTTCACACGCTGTCCTGGCTCGCGTACGCCAATTTGATGCTCGGTCACTACGATCGCGCGGAGGAAAATCTTTCCCGCGCCGCCGCCGCGCTCGATCGCAATCCGGATAGTGAGCGCGTGCACGAGGGCTACCTGGACATGCGCGGCCGGCACGTCCTGGAGACGGGGGAATGGCAGGATCTCGAGCTGGCGCCCGAGGACACGGTCGAAGGCAGTCACGCGAACTGGGTTGCCGTCGTCGGCATGAGTGCGGCGCATCGAGGCGCCGTGCGCAGGGCGAAAGCCGCCGAGGCGCGGCTCGAGGCGCTGGCCGAGGGTCTAGCGGCGGAAGACAAAGCCTACGACTCGCGGCAGGCCGAGATCCTCGGGAAGCAGGTCGCGGCGGTGCGGCTGTTGAAAAGCGGCGACGCCGACGCCGCGATCGCGGCGGCGCGCGAAGCGGCTGACATGGAGGTCAGCCACATGCGCGTGCCGTCCGGTCCGCCGAAGCCGATGAAGCCGGCCGTCGAGCTGTACGCGAACGTGCTGTTGGAGACGGGGCGCACGGAAGAGGCGGTCGCCGCGTTCGAACGATCGCTGCAATGGATACCGCAGCGGACGCCCTCTATGCTCGGTCTTGCTCGGGCAGCGGAGAAAGCGGGCGACACCGACACCGCGGCTGAAATGTACGCGAAGCTTAAGAACATGCCGGGCGCGAACCCGAGCGGGCCGGCGGTACGAGCGGCATCGGGGCCGGCAAGCGGTGCCGATCGATAGAAGGCCAAAAAAACAGCCGGCCCGCGGGGAGATGCGGGCCGGCCGCTCCGATCACCGATTCCTCACAGATCGGTCTACAACGAGGTTACGGTCTGCGCCGTCTTAAGCTCGAGATACTCGAGATTGCGGCGCGGCGCCGACAGCCCGGATTCCAGCTCCAATGCATCGCGGAAATCGCGCCGCGCGCTGTCGCCGTTTCCCGATAAGGCGCTCAGGACGCCGCGATTCGACAGCGCGAGTGCCTCGTAACGCCGGGCGATTCGCGAGCGATAGTCCGACGTCGATGAGCCTTGCATGGAAGCAAGCGCTATCGCCTCATCACAGGCTCTCTCCGCGCTGTCGAAGTCTCCGGACTTTGTGTAAGCGACGCACAGATTCGTCTCGGCGAAGAATCTTCCGGAGGGCCGAATCGTCGCTGCGCTGATCTTCGAGATTGCATCCGCCAGCTTGCCGGCCATCACTCGACTACCGTAGGCGGCATCCTGGATAACCGTCATCTCGAATGCCAACTTCGGATCGTGAGCAACGGCCGGAGAAGCGATAGCCAACGATGCTGCGATAGCGACGCCCAAGCGAAATGCAGAAAGGGCACGCACGGATTTTACTGTTGTCAACATGTTCCTACCTCCAAGCGAAGGAAAGTTTGCAATTTGCCGAACTGGCTTTGCCGTTCGACGCACAAACCTTAGGTCGCAGAGAATAGGGCCGCAAACGAAAAAATTTGCACTGAGGGTTGAGAAAAAATCATGGTGCCTGAGTGAAATTCTGTAACACCCACTCACGGAGCATACACACCTCCTCTTGGTTTGCTTTGTCCTCGTTACAGACGAGATAGTAGCCGTCGTCCGCAATCAGCTCTTCGTCGAACAGGCGCACGAGGCTGCCCGAGTCGAACCAGGACTTGCTGAGCGGCATCGGCACGAGCGCGGCACCGATGCCGCGTTCGGCGGCCCGCGCGACCGCGATCATCGAATCGAGACGGATGACGCTCGTGTCGTCGGGCAGCTCTATGCCTGCGGCGCTGGCCCACTGCGACCAAGCCTTCGGCCGAGTGTCGTGCACGATGATCGGAAACTTGCCGACGATGACTCTGTTCTGCACCTTCATTTCTCTACGGAACTCGGGCGAGCCCGCCGGCACGAGACGTAGCGGCAGCAGCCTGTCCGAGGACAGGTCCTGCGGCGGTGAGCGGAACAGCCGGATCGAAGCATCCGCGTTCGTCGGATGCTTCTCCGACGTTTCGTCGCTGGTATCGATCTGAATGTCGATCTCGGGGTGCTCGGCAGTGAACTCGCGCAGGCGCGGGACGAACAGCTCGCTGGCGAAGAACGGCTGCACCGAGATTCGCAGTGAACGGCGAGCGCCTTCTGCCTTGTAGCGCGCAGCGACGGCATCCAGCTCGAGGATAAGCGGGCTGATCTCCTCGAACAGCGAGCTGCCGGTAGCGGTCAGTTTGAGCGCGCGGCTGTCGCGATCGAATAGTGAAGCGCCGAGCTCCTGCTCGAGGCTTTTGATCTGATGACTGACGGCAGAGGCCGTAATGAAGAGGTCTTCGGCCGCCTTACGGAAGTTCTCGTGGCGCGCGGCTACGCAAAACGTGCGCAGGCCGCGCAGGGATAGTCGCGGAGTGTGCGTCATGTCGGTGTTCCTTCAAAGCAGGAACTCGTGATCGTGGATCGATCGGTAGGAGTGTTGCCCGTATCAGACTCCTGCAGGATATGTGCCAAATGCTGTTCGAGACTTCGGTGCCACGCTTTACCGAGGCTCGGCCGACGCTTCGAGCGAACGGCGACAAAGCCCTGCACCATGACGGCTCCATCCGCGGTCGCTACCGCACTAGGAGGGTGCACCAGCCGGCGCCGCCATTCGCAGACGCCGCGCCGTCTCTGCGGTATTGTTCCAGGCCTGCGTTACTAGGGAATGACAGGAGTGACAAAGCCGACACTGCAGTCAGCCGCCGGCATTCGGGTTTGGCAGGACGTCACGCGCGAGCGCTTTCACGAGGAGATAGCGCCGCTCGACGAGCCGGCGGTGCTCGAGGGCCTGGCGGACCGCTGGCCGCTGACGAACAAAGGCCGCGACTCGCCCGGCGAGATCGGGGACTACCTGCGTGGCTTGGGCGGCGACGCCAAGGTCGGCGCATTCTTCGGCGATCCGGCCATCAAGGGACGCTTCTTTTACAGCGACGACCTCCGCGGCTTCAACTTCGAGCGCCGCGAGCTCAAACTCGCGGAGTTGCTGGATGAACTGGAACGCTGCCGGGCTCTCGCCGAGCCGCCCGCGATCTATGCCGGCGCCATACCGCTTAAAGACGCGCTCGCCGCGATTCTCGACGACAACAACATCGCTTGGCTGGGGCTGCCCGAGGACCCACTCGCCTCGATCTGGATCGGCAATCGCGCCCGTACCGCGCCGCATTGGGATTTGCCGCAGAACATTGCCTGCGTCGTGGCGGGACGCCGCCGCTTCACGCTGTTCCCGCCGGAGCAGCTACAGAACCTGTACGTCGGACCGATCGACTTCACGCTGGCCGGGCAGCCCATCAGCCTGGTCGATTTCGATGAGCCGGACTTCGACCGCTTCCCGCTGGCGCGCGAAGCGATCGCGGCGGCCCGGGCCGCCGAGCTCGAGCCGGGCGATGCAATCTACATCCCGAGCATGTGGTTCCATCAGGTCGAGTCACTGGAGCCGTTCGGCGCGCTCGTCAACTTTTGGTGGCGCGACGCGGCGGCGCACATGTTCACGCCGTTGTTCACGATGCTTCACGCGGTGCTGTCGATCCGTGACTTGCCGGCCGTCGAGCGCAAGCACTGGCGGCGCATGTTCGACCATTACATTTTCCGCACGGGCGGGGAGCCCATGGCGCACGTACCCGAGGACGCGCGCGGCTTCTTAGGCGAGCTCACCCCGGAGAAGGTCGCCCGGCTTCGCGCCTACCTCGTTCACAGCCTCGGTGGCCAGCCGCGCAAGTAGCACGGCGCCGTGGGGCGGGGGCTGCAGGTTACCGCTAGTCTCGACGTCCCGTCGCGTCTAGACTCGCAGTAGTTGGCAAGCTTCCGATTGGTTGGCAAAAGGCGGGGCAGTGATGATGAAGTATCCGAATCCCGATTCGAAGTCCGCCGAGCTCTTCGAGCGAGCGCAGCGCGTTCTCACCGATGGCGGCTCCCGCAGCACCATTCGTATCGCGCCGTACTCGATCTACGTTCGTGCCGCGCAGGGCAAGTATGTCACCGACGTGGACGGTAACCGGCTGCTCGATTTCAACAACAACTACACGTCCATGATCCATGGTCACGCCCACCCGGCAATCGTCGAGGCGGCGCTCGAGCAGATGAAGCGCGGCACCGGCTATTCGTTTGCCAGCGAGGCGGAGTTCGCGCTGGCCGAGCTGCTCTGCCAGCGCTGCGACAACTTCGACAAGATCCGTTTCATGAACTCGGGTACCGAGGCCGTGATGAAAGCGATCAAAGCGGCGCGCGCGTTCACGGGCAGGCCCAAGTTCGCGAAATGCGAGAATGCCTACCACGGATCGTACGATTTCGCCGAGGTGAGCTTAGGCGTCGAGCCGACGGACTTGAAGGCGGGCGATCCGGTGCCGCAGGCGTACTCGCGCGGCACGCCGCAGGGCGTACTCGACAACGTCGTCGTCGTGCCGTTCAATGAGCCGGACATCGCGCGGCGGATACTCGATGACAACGCAGCGGATTTGGCCGCTGTGTTGATCGACCCGCTTGGCATCGGCATGTCGCGCGTCCGTCCGTCCGACGCGTTCCTTCAGATGATCGAGGATTTCTGCAACGTGAGCGGCGCACTGCTCGTCGCCGACGAGGTCGTGGCGTTTCGTGCGGGACCCGCCGGCGTGCAGGGCGACCGCGGGTTGAAGCCGCATCTGACGACGCTGGGTAAGATCATCGGCGGCGGCTTTCCGGTCGGCGCGGTCGCCGGCAGCGCGGAGGTCATGTCGGTGTTCGAAGCCGGGGAGGGCAAAGCAAGGCTGCCACACGGGGGCACCTACAACGCGAATCCGGTGACGATGGCGGCCGGGCGTGCCGCGATGGCGATGATGACCGACGAGGCATTCGTGCGTTTGAACCGTCTCGGCGAGGCTTTCCGCAAGGGTTGCGGCGAAGTCCTGGCGTTGACGGACGCGGAGGGCGAGGTACAGGGCCAGTATTCCATCTTTGCGGTGACGTTCGGCGACGCGGCGCTGGTGGACAGCGCCCCGCGCGGCCACGTCTATCGCAGCAGCGGCATGCACCAGTACATGGCGCAGAACGGCTATTGGCTGTCGCCGGGAATGCTCGGCGTCTGCTCGACGGTCATGGACGAGGCGGATGTGGATCCGTTCTGTGAGGCGCTGATGAGCGGCATCCGTGCGCTGCGCGAGCAGCACAACAGCGCCGCTTGAGCCGGCCGCATCGGGATCGCTGCATCCACCGCCGTCGATTTTCGTATTCGCTACAATTCGTTCTTTGAATAATTAAAAGGCCCGAATTCGATGAAGCTCTTCTACTCTCCGTTTCACCATTTCGTCCACAAAGTCTTGGTCGTCGCCTACGAAGCCGGGGTTGCCGACACGCTAGAGCGTGTGCCGACCTTCCCCTTTCGCAATTGCGACGGCGAGTGGGTAGCCGGCCAGTACGACATCTCGATGCTCAATCCACTCGCGAAGGTTCCCTTCGTGACGCTCGACGACGGTACGGCGCTGTATTCCAGCCAGGTCATCGTGGAGTATCTGGACAGCCTATCGGAAGGCAAGAAGCTCTACCCCGAGGGCGGTCAGGAGAGATTCGACGCGTTGCGTCGGTTGGCGCTCGGCGACGCGGTGTTCGAATTCGCCGTACAGATGGTGATGGAAGGGTGGCGAGAGTCGGGCGAGCAGCGTGCGGATCTGTACGGTTGGCTGTGGCCCAAGGTCACCCGTTCCTTCGATCAGGCGGAACGCGACTTGGCGAACGGGCGGGACTTCGACATCGGCGACGTCGGCATGCTGCAGGGCTTGAGCTTCGTCGACAGCTGGGCGTCGGGCAACGACGACATTCCCGGCAATCCGTGCATCGAATGGCGCGATCGCTGGCCGGGGCTGGCCGAGTGGTTTTCGCTTGCGAGCGACAGGCCGTCCGTCGACTGGCATTACAACAAGCCCTACGGTGGCGACATGTCGGCGGCGTATCACGCGGCCGCTGTCGCGGAGGTACTGGAGTTGCAGGCGGCTCGGCGATGATCGACTTTTACTTCTGGCCGACTCCGAACGGCAAGAAGGTGGCGATCATGCTGGAGGAATGCGGACTGCCGTACACGCTCAAGCCGGTCAACATTCTACAGGGCGAGCAGTTCGAGCATGGATTTCTCGCTATCAGCGCGAACAACAAGATTCCGGCGATCGTCGATGCCGATGGGCCGGACGGGCAACCGTTGACGCTGTTCGAATCCGGCGCCATCCTGCAGTTCTTGGCCGACAAGACCGGCAGATTCATCGCCGAGTCCGAACACGGCCGCTATCGCGTCATAGAATGGCTCAATTTTCAGACCGCGAGCGTCGGTCCGATGTTCGGCCAATGCGGCCACTTCCTGGGTTACGCACCCGAGAAAATTCCGTACGCGATCGAGCGCTATCAGAACGAGACCAAGCGTCTTTACGGCGTCCTCGACGAGCGGCTCGACGGCCGTGACTACGTCGCGGATGCATACTCGATCGCCGACATGGCGATCTACCCCTGGATCGAGGTGCGCTGGCTGCACGAGATCGATATCGACCAGTATCCCAATGTGCGGCGCTGGTTCGATGCCGTGGGACAACGAGAAGGCGTGCAGCGCGGCATGCAGCTCTTGAAGGATCAGGAGATTATCGGTAATCCGACTGACGAGACCCGCGAAGCCTTCTTCGGCAAGACGCAGATTACACGTGGGCGCGGCCGGCCCGCGTAGGAGCGGCTAAAGCTACTCCTACATCTTGCGAGAGGCGTAGTAGGCGACCACGCGGGGATCGGCTTCGATGCGCGCCTGGTGCTCGACAAGGGCCGGGGCCAGTCGCTGGACCAGATCGGTCGGCACGTGATCGAGGTTGCCGGAGCGTAGCGCGCGCGTCTGAACGAAGGCCTTGAGATCGGCGACGGTCATGCGGCTATCGGCGAAGTACTCGCCACCGCCGCGCTCCAATAGCTCACCGAGTCCGCGTAAAAACACCGTCAGCCGACCGTCAACGAGCTTCTGGCGCGCTTTCTTGAGCGCCTCTCCCTCGAGGCCGAAAGTTTGGACGATGTAATGGCTCAGATCTTCGAGGGCGCCCATCACCTCGTCGCAGTACAGCGCCTGTAAATCGTCTTCGGGATACAGCCCCGCCGTCTTGCCGATGTAGCGGCTCAAGGCGTTGGATTGCGTCACCGCCGCGCCGTCGATCTCGAGCACCGGCACGCAGCCGAAGCGCAGGTTTTTGCGCGCTTTGCCGAATTCCGCAAACGACAGACGATGGTCCTCGAACTCGATGCCGGCCGCGTGAAAGGCGATTCGGATCGGCTCGCCCCGCCCACCGTCGAAATCGAAATACGTCAGCTTGTAAGTGGTCATTGTTCTTTCCTCGTTTGATTCAGACCGCCGAGGCCCGTCCCGACGGGCGAGCGCCGCTCAGCTTGAATATACGTCACCAGTCTCCCAGCGTCCCGCCATCGGCGAGCTTTGCACCGACGAAGCCGCCCGCGGCCGATCCGTCGCGCATCGGGTTGAACTTGATCTCGATCACGTCGCCGGGTTTGAACGAGTCGGGCCGCCAGCCGCGGCGGAACAGCGTGTTCGTGCCGCCGCCTTCGATGCTCCACTCCTCGAGCTCACCGTTCTGGTTCTCGATCAGGATCTGGATCCAGATGTGCGGATTGGTCCACTGAAACTCCTTTACCGTGGCGGTGACTTGCCGGATCGTGTCTTTGTCGAACATGGCGCTCGAGTGATGGGCATGCGCCTTAAAGGACAAGGCAACGGCGAGAAGAACAATGATCAGCCTCATGTCGTCGGCCTCAGTCGCGTTCGATCGAACGATCGAGCGGTTTGCCGTCCGGTCCGAGGGTCAAGGTCTGGCCGGCATCGGTGATCGGATTGCGGTTGTTTTCGTTGCAGGCGTAGTCGTACACCCTCGTGCCGGGCGGTAGCCGCCTGAAATGGCGCGTCACGTGCCAAGGCTCGGTCAATGCGAGCGGGTCTTCGATCACGAGCTCCGCCCGCAGCAGTCCGTCGTCGGTTTCGAACATGCGCGTCTCGATGCTCGCTTGATCGCTCAGCGTGAGGCCGCTGCGGTCGAGGATCGTGTGTTTCTCACCCACCATGCTGACCGTGCTGAACACCAGGGTATCGCCTTCCCAGTATCCGACCGAATCGCCTGTGAACGTCGGCCATCGCTCCGCGGGCGGCGCGTGATCGCGGCCGTCGGTGTAGATGCGCATGACGTTCGGGCCGTTCTCCGTGATGATCCAGGTCTGTTCGGGACGGACAATGAACTCGTAGACGTCCGGCAGCGCGAGCAGGCGCGGGAAGCCGGCCGGCGTACCGCAGTAGGAGATCGGATCCGGCAACCGGCCTTTCGCCACGATTTCGAGCGTTTCCCGGTACTTCTCCTCCCAGGCCTTAGTCAGCGGCGGGAATTGGCGCACACCCGGGCTGCCCGCGCGGCCGTCGGCCGGTCTGGTCGTGCTGACGTCGAACATGCCGCCGTTGCCTTCGTAGCGTTCCCACACACCGCTCCAGTCGGGCAGCGGTGGATTCTGGTCCGCTGCGGCCGCGGTCCCGGTACAGCAAAGGATACCGAGCGCGACGCGCAACAATGTCCATCGGCGGCAGTTCTCTGGTAGCGGCATTCGCGACTCCGCGTGTTGCTGAGATGATCGATACTAGCGCTGCACAGTCGGGGTTCAAAGCCCGTTCGTTCCGCGATTCGATGGCCCGTCTCACGCAGCGACATCGGGCGGTTGAGCCGGCGGACTCGGGGATCTACCCTTCTCTCGGCCGCTTTTTCCGGGAGCCGTCCGTGCCTGAATTGACCCTGTACACGAGTCCGCGCGCTTGTTCGCTCGCCTGTCATATCGCACTCGAGGAATCGGGCCTACCGTTTACCGCCAAAATCGTGCGCATCCGCAAAGGCGAGCACCGACGTGACGACTATCTGTCGATCAATCCCTGGGGCAAGATTCCCGCGCTCGAGATCGGCGCCGAGGTGCTGACCGAGACCCACGCGATCCTGTCCTACGTCGCCGATGCGGCGCCGCCGGAGGCCGGGCTGATCCCGCGTGACGATCCGCTCGGGCGCGCCCGGGCGCACGAGTGGATGAACTTCCTGTCGAGCTTCGTGCATCTCGCGTTCCGGCCGCTGTTTCGGCCGGGCTTCCTGATCGCGGAGGAAACGCTCTACGACAGGGTGCGCGAGGTCGGCGTACCCAGGCTCCGCAAGACACTACTGGAAGTCGAGCGACGCCTGGACGGCAAGACGTGGGCGCTCGGCGACCGCTACAGCGTGTGCGATCCGTACCTGTTCGTGTTCCACATCTGGAGCCAGCGCGACGACATCGTTCCGTACGTCGCCGAGATGCCGAACTGGATGGCGCACCGCGAGCGCATGGAGCGGCGCGAGGCGACGCAGAGAGTCTTGGCTCGCGAAGGCATCACGCCGAACAACATCACCGACCCGTAACGACGCTATCGCGGCTGAAGCCGCTCCTACTCGTCGTCGTAGCCCGCCTCCAAATAGAGTGTCGCGGATTCCAACGTACACGGGGCCTGTATCACTGGCCGGTCCGCGAGCTTTATCCACTGATGCGTAAAGGTGTGTGGCTCGGTCAAATAGACGGGGTCGGTAATCGTGATGTCAGCGTGGAGGAACAGCCCGTCATCGGACAGGTAGAAGCGCTCTACGAGATGCTTCTGGTCACTCGAATCGATGCCGGTATGCGCGCCCCATTTGTCGGCGACAAAATTCGTGGTCGTCACGATTAGCGCTTTGCCGTCAAACGTGCCCGTCGAAAAGCCATTGACAGA
>JBFGFX010000100.1:0-11992 GCA_041579335.1 Woeseiaceae bacterium
GCTCGAATTGGCCAGGGACAACATCACGGTCAACGGCATCGAGCCCGGCTACATCCGCACGGCCGCGATGGAGCTATTGGCCGACGAAGAGGGCCTCGAGCAGATGACCAAGTACATCCCGACGGGCTTCATGGGTGAGCCGGAGGACATCGCCTACTGCATGCTGTATCTCGCGAGCGACGAGGCGCGCTACATCACGGGACAGACGATCTGCATCGACGGCGGCTCGACCCTGCCCGAAAGCCCGGTGTTTCTCGAGGAGATCGAGGGCATCAAAGAGCTGGCCGGCTCGTCGTGAAGCCGCGCGTTTCCAGGTGACGGCAATCGAGACAATGGTCGCACGCAGGGAGCGGCTCTTAGGGCCGGGCAACCCGCTGTTCTATGACAATCCGGTGCATCTCGTTCGCGGCGAGGGTGTGTGGCTGTTCGATGCCGGGGGGCGTCGCTATCTCGACTGTTATAACAATGTGCCCTGCGTCGGGCACTGCCACCCCACCGTCGTAGAGGCGCTATGCAAGCAGGCCGGCACGTTGAACACCCACACGCGATATCTGGACGAGCACCTGCTCGACTACGCCGAGCGGCTGCTCGGCAAGTTCGATTGCAGCTTGAATCGCGTCGCCATCGCCTGCACCGGCAGCGAGGCCAACGACGTGGCGCTGCGCATCGCGCGCGTCAATACCGGCGGCGAAGGCTTCATCTGCACCAACGCGACCTACCATGGCAACACGACGGCGGTCGCGCAATTGAGCTCGATCTTCGAGCCGATCGGTGGCCACGGTGAGCACGTGTGCATGGTCCGGTGGCCGGACTCCTATCGCACGCCGGCAGGTGTGGGCCATGCCGACCTCGCCGATGAGTATGCCGACGACGTGCGCCGCGCCATCGAGTCGTTCGAGGCGGGCGGCATCCGCTTGGCCGGCATGATCGTGTGCCCGATATTCGCGAACGAAGGCCTGCCCGACGTGATTCCGGGCTACCTTAAGAAAGCCGCCAGACTCATCCGCGACGCCGGAGGCGTCTTTATCGCCGACGAGGTGCAGTCCGGCTTCGGCCGCATCGGCGAATGGTGGGGTCACACGTCGAGCGGCATGCTTCCCGACATCGTCACGCTCGGTAAACCGATGGGCGCCGGCCACCCGATCTCAGCGATAGTCGCGCGCGGCGAGCTGTTGGACACCTATCGCCGCCACGAGATGTACTTCAACACGTTCGGCGGCAACCCGGTCGCCTGCGCCGTCGGGCTCGCGGTGCTCGACGTCATCGAAAACGAGCGGCTGGTCGAGAACGCCGCCCGCGTCGGCAGCTACGTGCTCGAGGGCTTTCGCGAGCTCGCGTCGCGCCACGCCGTGATCGGCGACGTGCGCGGCAGGGGGCTGTTCTTCGGCATCGACCTGGTCGAGGACCGCGCCACGAAGGCACCCGCGCCCGACGCGGCGAAACGCATCGTCAACGCTATGCGCGAGAAGGGGGTGCTGATGAGTAAGATCGGCGAGCACGGCAACGTGCTGAAGTTGCGCCCGCCGCTGTGTTTCTCCGAGGAGCACGCGGACCTGCTGATAGCGACGCTCGACGGCGTGCTCGCTGCCGACCAGAGGGACTCGGCATGACGGATTTCTTCACGCTCGAGCCCGGGGAGCAGGCCAGGCGCCTCGAAGCCGCCGCTCGAGATGCGCTCGAGCAGTGGGATCTCGAGGGTGCGGGGCTCACGCTGATCAAACATCGTGAGAATGCCGTGTTCCGCGTCGAGCGCGACGGCGCCGCGATCGGCGCCTTGAGACTGCACCGGCACGGCTACCACACCGACGCCGCGCTCGAGTCCGAGATCCGATGGATGCAGGCGCTCAAAGACGCCGGCATCGACGTGCCCATCGTGATGCCGGCCCGTTCGGGGGAGCTGTTCGTCAGGTATTCGGGTGACGGCCTGCCCGGCGAGATTCAGATCGACCTGTTCGAGTGGATCGAGGGCGAGCAGCTCGGCTCGGTCGAGGAGGGCATAGCAGACGAGGCGAGCGTCGCGCACATCTTCGGCGCCGTCGGCGAGCTCGCTGCGCGGGTGCACAACCAGGCGGTCGGCTGGCAGCCGCCGCCGGGCTTCGAGCGGCACGCCTGGGACGCCGACGGTCTTGCCGGCGAGCGCCCGCTGTGGGGCCGATTCTGGGAGCTCGGCGCGGCATCGCCTAAAGAGCGCGGGCTGCTTGAGCGGGGGCGGGACGCGGTGCTCCGCGAGCTCGGGCGGCTGGCGAAATCGGCCGAGACCTACAGCATGATCCACGCAGACTGCGTGCCGGAGAACGTGCTCGTCGACGGTGATCGGGTGCGGCTGATCGACTTCGACGACGCCGGTTTCGGCTGGCACCTGTTCGAGATTGCCACCTCGCTCTATTTCATTCGCGGCGAACCATTCTATGACCGCGCCGAGGCGGCATTTATAGAGGGCTACCGCAAGCACCGGCCGCTCGCCGACGAGCACCTCGAGCTCTTACCGCTGTTCTTCATGGCACGCGGCTTTACTTACTTAGGCTGGGTGCACACGCGGTCCGAGACGGAAACCGCGCGCGAGCTCACGCCGATGCTGCTCGAGATGGCGTGCGAGCTGGCTGACGACTACCTATCGAGATGACGAGAGGAAAGACCATGACCGAGAAATACAAGATGACGATCGGCGGCGAGTCCGTCGCGGCGGACGACCACACCGAGATCCGCAATCCCGCGAACACCGAGGAGGTGGTCGGGTATGCGCCGGTCGCGACGGCGGCGCATCTCGACAAGGCGGTGACCGCCGCCCGTAAGGCGTTCGACGCCTGGCGACGTTCCAGCGATGCCGATCGCGCCGGCGCCTGCGAGCAAATCGCGAAAGTCTGCGGCGACAACGCCGAGGAGTTGGCGCACCTCTTGACGAAAGAGCAGGGCAAGCCGCTGAACGGCATGGGGTCGAGGTTCGAGATGGGTGGCTGTGTCGGTTGGGCCGGTTTCACCGCCTCTTTGAGCCTGCCGGACAAGGTATTGGAGGACAGCGCCGAGCGCCACGTCGTCATGAAGCGCGAGCCGTTCGGCGTGGTGGGCTCGATCACGCCGTGGAACTGGCCGCTGATGATCGCGATCTGGCACATCGTGCCCGGAATCCGTACCGGCAACGCGGTCGTCATCAAACCGTCGCCGTTCACGCCGCTTAGCACGCTGCGCCTGGTCGAGCTCATCAACGAGGTGCTGCCCGCGGGCCTGGTCAACGTCGTCTCCGGCGGCGACGAGCTCGGCGCCCTGCTGACCGGCCATCCCGGGGTCGACAAGATCGTGTTCACCGGATCGATCGCGACCGGTAAGAAGGTCATGGAGAGCGCGGCCAAAGGCGTACGCCCCGTCACCTTGGAGCTCGGCGGCAACGATCCGGGCATCCTGCTGCCGGGCACCGACCCGGCGCCGTTCGTCGAAGGCCTGTTCTTCGGCTCGATGATCAACTCGGGGCAGACCTGCGGTGCGCTGAAGCGACTGTACGTGCACGAGGACGATCTCGACGCCACCGTCGAGACGCTGGTCGAGTTCAGTAAGAACATACCGATGGGCGACGGCATGGACGAGAACAGCATGCTCGGCCCGCTGCAGAACGAGCGCCAGTTCAAGCGGGTCATCGAGCTCGTCGAGGACGCGAAAGCGAACGGCGGCACTTGCGTCGTCGGCGGCGAGCCTTTGGGCGGCCCGAACTACTTCTACCCGGTCACGTTCGTGACGGGCATATCCGATGGTGTTCGGCTGGTCGACGAAGAGCAGTTCGGCCCGGTGCTGCCGATCGTGACCTACAAGGACGTGGACGATGCGATCGCGCGCGCCAACGCTACCGAGTTCGGGCTCGACGCGTCGGTCTGGGGAACGGATCGTGCCGAGACGGCGAGGGTGGCGGCTCGGCTCGAGGCGGGCACCGTGTACGAGAACAAGCACGCCGAGATTCAGCCGCACGTACCGATGGGCGGCATCAAGTGTTCGGGTTTGGGCGTCGAGTTTGGTGAGGAAGGACTCGCGGCCTATACTTCCATCAAGATCATCAACAAGGCGGCTTAGACGTTATGGACAAGATATTAGCCACGGTTGTGGTCGGCGCATGGCTCGTTACCGCACAGCCGGTGCTCGCCGAGATTCAGCCTGAGCCGCTCGGCGTCGTCGAGACGCTGCCGGAAACCTATCCCGCACACTGGATCATCGTGCAGGACGGCTCGTTCTTTCACATGAGCGACGGCAAGTTCATGGTCATCGACGCCGATTCCGATGAGCCTGCCACGCGCTTCAAGGGCATGTTCAACGGCTCGTTCATCCCGCAGTTCTACCAGGCGAAAAGTAAACCCGAGATGTACGTGGCGGAGACGTTTCATTCCCGCGGCAATCGCGGTGAGCGCACCGACGTGTTGACGATCTACGACAAACGAACGCTCGCGCCGATCGACGAGGTCATCATCCCGCCGAAGCGCGCCAGTCAGATGCCTCTTTTGTACAGCCTGCAGCTCGTCGACGACGAGTCGCTGGCGCTGGTTTACAATTTTACCCCCGCGACCTCCGTGTCCGTTATCGACCTGAGCGCAAGAGAGTTCGTCGGTGAAATCCCGATACCCGGCTGCGCGCTCGTGTATCCGATGGGAGGTCGCGCGTTCTCGTCGCTGTGCTCCGACGGTACGATGCTGACCGTGCTCTTGGACGATAACGGCGCGCAGGCGTCGTCGAGTCGCACGGAGGCCTTCTTCGACGTGGAGGCGGATCCGGTGATGGAGAAGGCGGCCATCATCGACGGCATCGGCTACTTCCCGACCTTCATGGGAAACGTCGTACCGATCGATCTTAAGGGGACGACGCCGTCGGTTGGCGCAAGATGGTCGCTGGTCGGCGGCGAGGCGGGCGGCTGGCGCCCTGGCGGGCTCCAGCTCACCGGCAGCGATGCCCGCGGCCACCTCTACGTGCTCATGCATCCCGAAGGCTACGACGGTTCGCACAAAGACCCCGGCGTCGAAGTGTGGGTGTTCGACCCGGATGGACGCCGGCGGCTCCGGCGCATCGAGCTCGAGCTGCCCGCGATCACGATCGGCTTGACACGCGACGACGAGCCGTTGCTCCTCGCCACCAACATCAATCTGGAAATCGACGTCTACGACGCGAACTCCGGCGCACATCTGCGGACGATCGGCGGCTTCGGCCAGGAGACCCCGTTCCTGCTGCACGGTTCCCATTAACGGTTCGAAGGAAGAATTAAAGATGAGATGGCTTGACAAGAAAATGGAGCACAGCGCGCGTGGACTGGCGCAGCGGACGTCGAGGCGAGGGTTCTTGGGAAAACTCGCCGGCCTCGTTGCAGGCGGCGCGGCGACCGTGCCCCTACTGCCGGTCGCACGCGCGCAGGACAACCCGTTCCCGGAAGAGCAGGGCGATCCGAACAGCTGCGAGTACTGGCGCTATTGTGCGATCGACGGTTTCCTGTGCGGCTGCTGCGGCGGCTCGGCGAATTCCTGTCCGCCCGGCACCGAAATGTCGCCGATCACTTGGATCGGCACCTGCGAGAACCCGGTCGATGGCAAGAACTACATCGTCTCCTACAACGACTGCTGCGGAAAGTCGTCCTGCGGCAATTGCCTCTGCCAGCGTAACCAGGGCGACCGACCCGTGTACCAGCCGCGCATATCGAACGATCTGAACTGGTGCCTGGGGACGAGCAGCAATATCTACAATTGCTCGACGGCGATCATCATCGGCGCGGCACTCGACACCTGAGCGGTCGATGTCGTCGGCCGGAACGGTTGGCGACGGGATCGACGATAAGGGGTAGCGCAAAGACGGGGGATCAAGATGGGGGATGAGGCGCAGCGGCTTCAGGATCCCGGCTTCAGGCGCCTGCTCGCGCGGCGCAGTCGCTGGCGCTGGACGTTGTCGGGTCTGCTGATCGGCGCGTATCTGCTGTACGCCGTGGCCGGGATCTACTACGCCGACGCGTACGCTGCGCCGTTCTTAGGCTCCGCGGTTCCCTGGGGAATGGCGATCGGCTATCTGATCATCGCCCTGACGATCGCGCTGTCTTTGGTCTATGTCCGGGTCGTCAATCGAATCGAGTCCAGCGAACGCGAGGACGAGCGGCCGTGATTGGCGCTGGCACGAACCTGACGGCGATAATCGTGTTTATCGCGTTCGTATCCGTAAGCCTCGCGATCACCTGGTGGGCAGCCAAGCGCACGCATTCCGCCGGCGAGTTCTACACGGCGGGCGGAAAAATCACCGGCTTCCAGAACGGCCTCGCGCTGGCCGGCGACTTCATGTCGGCGGCGACGTTCTTGGGGCTCACTGGGCTCGCGTTCATCGGCGGTTCGGACGCCATGCTGTTCACCGTGGCGATCACGGTCAGCTGGGCGTTCATCCTGTTCGCGTTCGCGGACCGGATGCGCAACCTCGGGCGCTTCACGTTCGCCGACGTCGTCGCCTACCGGCTGCAGCCCGAACGGCTCCGCATGCTGGCCGCGGTCGGCACGCTGACGGTGGCGATCCCCTATCTGATCGCGCAGATGGTCGGTGCCGGATCTTTGATCGAGACTCTGTTCGGTATTCCGTATCTCGGTGCCGTCGTGATCGTCGGCACCCTGATGACGACGTACGTCGTGTTCGGCGGCATGCTGGCGACCACCTGGGTACAGGTGACGAAGGCGATTCTGCTGCTCGGCGGCGGCACCGCGCTGTTGTTGATGGCGCTGGCCCAATTCGGCTTCAACGTCGACGTTTTGTTCGAGCGCGCCGCGGAGGTACATCCGCGCGGCGAGCGCATCTTCAGACCCGGCGGACTCTACAACGACCCGATCAGCGTGCTGTCGCTGGCGCTCGCCTTCATCTGCGGCACGGCCGGCCTGCCGCACGTGCTGATGCGTTTTTTCACGGTGCCGGACGCCGTGCAGGCGCGGCGCTCGATCGGCTATGCGGTGGTCTTCATCGGCTATTTTCAGGGCGCGATCGTCATCGTGGGCTTCGCCGCGATCGGGCTCTTGAGCGGAGAGACGGAGTATGTCGACGAGTCGGGTCGGATCGCGGGCGGCGCCAACATGGTCGCCGTGTACCTGTCGCGGCTGTTGGGCGGGGAGGTCTTCTTCGGCCTGATCGCGGCGGTCGCGTTCGCCACGATACTCGCGGTGGTCGCGGGAATACTGCTGTCGGCATCGGCGGCCGTCGCCCACGATTTCTATACCCGCGTCGTCCGCCGCGGCGACATCTCCGACCAGGCGGAGGTGCGCGTTTCGAGATGGGCCACGGTCGCAATCGGCGCCACGGCTATCGGCTTGAGCGCGCTGTTTAAGAACGTCAACGTGGCGGTGCTTTCGACGATCGCATTGGCGGTCGCCGCCAGCGTCAATTTCCCGGCGATCTTTCTGGCGCTGTTCTGGAAGGGCCTGACGACCCGCGGTGCGGTCGCCGGAGGCGTCACCGGTCTGATCGTCGTCGTCGTCCTGATCGTCCTCGGGCCGACGGTCTGGGTCGACGTGTTCGGCAACGCCACGGCGATCTTCCCCTACGCGTATCCGACGCTGTTTTCGGTTGCCGCCGCGTTCTTCGTGACGGTGGGCATGTCGATGCTCGATCGCAGCGCGCAGGCCGGCGCGGACCGCTCGGCCTATCCGGCGCAGCTGGTGCGTAGCGAGATCGGCCAATGATGCCGCGCTCGTTGTTATTGCCGGCGGCGGCCCTGATCGTGTCCGCCTGCGGCCGGGAGACCGTCATGACCGAGATTCCGCCGTACCCGACGGCGACCGAGCTCGTCGCCATGCTGGACGGCGGCGAGACCAGCAGCGTCGCGATCGTCGAGGAGCTGATCGAACGGGCGCGTGAGGCGGAGCACTTGAATGCGTACATCACGCTCGACGCCGACGGGGCGCGCGCGCGCGCCCAGGAACTGGACGCGCTGCGCCGCGACGGCACCAGGCTCGGCCCGCTGCACGGACTGCCGTTGGTCGTCAAAGACAACATTCACGTCGAGGGACTGCCGAACACGGCGGGCACTCCCGGTTTGGCGGCGTTCAGGCCGCAAAGCGACAGCCCGGTCGTCGCCGCGCTACGCGCCGCGGGCGCGATCGTGCTGGCTAAAGCGAACATGCACGAGCTCGCGTTCGGCATCACGAGCGACAATGCCGAATACGGAGCGGTCGCGAACCCGTTCGATCCGACCCTGTTCGCCGGCGGCAGCAGCGGCGGCACCGCCGCCGCGGTCGCCGCGGGTTTGGCGCCCGCCGGACTCGGCACGGACACCGGCGGCTCCGTGCGCATCCCGGCTGCACTCACCGGCGTCGTGGGCTTCAGGCCCAGCACGGGACGCTACGATACGGGGGGCGTCACCCCGATTTCGCACACGCGAGACACGATTGGCTTGATTGCCGCCGGCGTGGCCGACCTGATCCTGCTCGACGGCGTGATCTCGGCGCAGCCGCACGAGCCGTTGGCGCTGTCGGCCGGCGAAATCCGCTTGGGCGTGCCGCGCGGCTGGTATTTCGAGAACCTCGATCGAGAGTCCGCGGCTGTGATCGACGCGGCCTTGCGCAAGCTCGACGCCGCCGGCGTGACCCTGATCGAGGCCGACCCGGCCGACATCGGGCCGCTCCTGTCACGCAGCGCGTTTCCGATTGCGCTGTACGAGGTTGCGCGCGATCTGCCCGCATACCTGGACGAGCACGGCGTCGGCAAAGGACTTGCCGATCTTGCCGACGCCGTGGCGAGTCCGGACGTGCGGGGAATCTTCGCGGCCCTGGCCGGCGGCGAGGGTCAGGTCACCGAGGCGGCATACGCGGATGCGCTCGCCGCGCGCGCAGAGCTTCGGGCGGTGTTTCGCGACTATTTCGCGGCCGACGATCTCGACGCGATGGTGTTCCCGACGACGTTGCTGCCGGCACGGCCGATTGCGAACAGCCTGCAGACGGTCGAGCTGAACGGCGAGCGGGTGCCGACGTTCCCGACCTATATCCACAACACGGACCCGGCGAGCATCGCAGCGCTGCCGGGCATCAGCCTGCCGGCCGGACTCACGGTCGGCGGGCTGCCGGTCGGCATAGAGATGGACGGGCCGGAGGGATCGGACGCACGGCTCTTGGCCGTCGCCGCAGTCGTCGAGTCGATCCTGGACGCGCCCGCGCGTCCCGGATGGCGAGATTAACGTTACCATTGCAGAACCAATGACCCGTCAATCGTTGTCGAAGAGAGGAAATATTCGGACGTGAACCGTGCTCGTTATGACACACTTTTGACTATTTTTGACCGAATTTTGTATCCTAAGCCAAAGCTTTATTTCAACTATTAAATTTCCGTAGTTAAACTATTTGCGGAACTCGAATGGGGGAGTCGACAGTGAGAAAGAAGAACGCGGCCATCCGCTCGTTGATGGCACTAGCCGCGCTGTACGCGCCGTTGAGCGCCAGCGCGCAGCAGCTCGAAGAGATCATCGTCACCGCAACGCACCGTGCGGAGAACCTGCAGCAGATACCGGTGACCGTTACCGCGCTGAGCGGCGACATGATGGACAAGAACGACATCTTCGACGCAAACACGATCGCATTCCATGTGCCGGGCATGACCTACGGCGAGTTCGCCCCGGGTCAGGCCCTGATCTCCCTGCGGGGCATCAGCTCGGCTGATGACGGTGCGGGGCTCGACAATTCGGTTGCGCTGTTCTTGGACGGCGTCTACATAGGCAGAGGCGCGGCGATCAACTTCGACATGTTCGACCTCGAGCGCCTCGAAGTGCTGCGCGGCCCGCAGGGTACGCTGTTCGGCCGCAACGCGATCGGCGGCGCCATCAACGTCATCACCCGCAAGCCCTCCGACGAGCTCACGGGGAAGGTGGGCGCGACCGTCGGCAACGAGGGCATCCTCCGTTATCAGGGTTACGTCAGCGGGCCCATCGCGGAAAAGCTGTCGGGCAAGGTCGTCGTGAACCATCGCGAGCACGACGGTTTCGTCGACAACCTGGTTCTGAACAAGAAACAGCAGGACGAGAATCAAACCTCGGTTCGGGCGCAGCTCTTGTGGACACTGGATTCGTCGGAGTGGCTCGTCTCGGCCGACTGGATGGAAGACAGTCGCGAGGACATGGGCCGCACGCCGCTCGTAGACCGGGCGCCGCTGTCGGCGATCCTCGCGCAGAATGGCATCACCGGGCCGCGGCAGAACGCGGCGTCGCGTGACGGCTTCTCGGATCGAGAGGCCAAGGGCATCAGCCTGACGGGCGAGCTCGAGTTCGAGCAGGGCGTGCTGACCTCGATCACGGCGCTTCGCAGTCACGAGACCGACTGGGAAATGCTGTCCGTCGGTGCGCCGCTCGGCGGTCTCGGTCTACCTTTCGACGAAGTGATCGACGACATCGTGGAAGAGATCGACACGTTCTCGCAGGAGCTGCGCTGGACTTCGAGCCTCGGGGGCAACTTCGAATACACGGCGGGCGTCTTTTTCTTCCGGGAGGAGACCGACCGAACCGAGATCTTCCGCATATCTCGGGCCGGCACCTACGCCGACGCAACCGCGCCGTTTCGGCTGACTAACGTCGGCCCGCAGGACATCATCGGCAACGAGTACGCGCGGACCGCGAACGAGACGACGAGCTACGCGGTCTACGGCGAAGGCACCTGGGACCTGAACGACCGCTGGAGCGTCACGGTCGGTGCCCGCTTCACCGTCGACGAGAAGGATTACACGGCCGAGTCGGTGAACTGCGACTTAGTCGCCGCCAACGATCCGTCCATCGTCGGCACCCGCTTCGAGAACTTCCCGGGCTGCGGCGGCGTCGGCGGCAGCCTCAACATCATCGCCGAGGCGTTTCTCGTCACGCCCTCGGACGACTGGGACGACTTCTCGCCGAAGGTGGCGGCGCAGTTCCGGCCGAACGACAGCCTGATGTTCTTCGGCTCCGTCTCCAAAGGCTTCAAGAGCGGCGGTTTCGCCGGCTCCCAGGGCGTCGAAGCCGTGGCGTCCACGCCGGTCGACCCCGAGACCGCACTCAACTTCGAGCTCGGATTCAAGGGCGACTTCGTCGACGATACCCTGCGCCTCAACATGACGGCGTTCTACACCGACTACGAGGACCTGCAGATCGTCCGCTTCGGCCCGGTCGCCGGCTCGCCGTTCGGCACGTTCATAACGAGCAACATCGGCACGGCGGATATCTTGGGGCTCGAGACCGAGTTCACCTGGTTCCCGACCGACAACTTCAGCGTAACCGGCAATCTTGCCTTGCTCGACACCGAAGTGAACGACCTGATCATCGAGACGGCCGGCGGCCCGGTTGACGTGTCCGGTTCCGAGCTTAGGCAGGCGCCCGAGACCTCGTACAACGTTCAGGCCAACTACAGTCTGCCGGCCGCGAACGGGGAGTGGGGCTTCTCGGTCAGCTTCAGTCACGTCGACGAGCAGATCACCGACTACGTGTTCCCGGGGACCGTGATCCAGGAGCAAGATCTGCTCGATGCGCGGGTCGGCTGGACGTCGACGGACGAGCGCTGGGAGGCGAGCCTGTGGGGCAAGAACCTCACGGACGAGGACTACATTTCGCACAGCTACGTCATCGGTCCCGGCGTGATCGGGGTCTGGGGAGCACCGCTCACCTTCGGTCTCTCGGTCAACCACAATTTCTGATCGGACGCGTCGATCGCGGGAAGCGGGCGCGCCCCTTCCCGCGGCGGCGATCCGAGTCGTATGACAAGAATAGCCACGACCGTCGCGCTGTTGGCGCTGGCCGCCTGCGGCGCCTCCGACGCGCCCCCGGACGGCAACCGCGTCCGGGTCGTCAGGGATAACTACGGCGTGCCGCACATCTACGCCGACGATCTTTACGGCCTCTACTACGGCTACGGCTACGCGATCGCAGAGGACCGCCTGTTTCAGATGGAGATGGCGCGGCGGAGCACCCAGGGCACGGTCGCCGAGGTGCTCGGATCCGACTACGTCGAGTACGACAGGAACACGCGGACGCTGTTCGATCCCGCTTCGATTCGCCGCCAGC
>JBFGFX010000101.1:0-11986 GCA_041579335.1 Woeseiaceae bacterium
CGCAGTGGCTCGAAGGAGACGGATAAGTTCCGCACACACCGTGCGCGGGCGCGAGCGAAACGTCGACACGCGTTCTAGTCGGGTTAGGGAGTGACACGGCAAATGGACATTGTGCGAATCATCACCTACTCCTTCTTGGCAATGCTGGCCCTCGCGGGTTGCGTTCGCGAGGAGGATTCTCTCGGCGACAACCAATCCGATCCTATCGGTGGCGGTTCGCCACCACCTCCGCCGCCCCCGCCACCGCCACCACCGGTCGGTTCGCTGGCGCTGACGCCCCCGGCCGCGGTGCAGTCGGAGGCGACCGGTCCGATGACGATGGTGACCCTGGGTCAGGCGACCGCGACCGGCGGCGACGGCAACTACACCTACACGAACGATGCACCGGCCGCCGGATTCCCGCTCGGTGCAACGGTGGTGACCTGGAGCGTCACCGACGGCACGGGCGCCCAGGCGAGCGGCGGACAGCTGGTCACCGTTGCCGACACGACCGCGCCTACGCTCATGCCGCCGCCCGACATCCAGACCGTTTCGACCGGCACGGCCACGCCGGTCAACATCGGCACCGCAACGGTCACAGACCTCGTGGACGCCAACCCCACGGTCGCAAACGACATGCCGGCGAACGGCTTCCCGCTCGGCACCACGGCGGTGACCTGGACCGCAACGGACGCCAGCGGTAACGCGTCGACCGCCGCGCAGATGGTCACCATTGCGATGCCGACGTCCGGACCGTTGACGCTCACCGCACCAGGCCCGATCACGATGGAGGCGACCGCGCCGGCCACCGCGGTGACGCTCGGCGCCGCGATGGTGACCGGCGGCACACCGCCGATGACGATCACCAACGACGCACCCGTGGGCGGATACCCGGTCGGCGCCACGACGGTGACCTGGACCGTCGTCGACGCGGTCATGGCCTCGGCCACCGGGACGCAGGCCGTCACGATCACCGACACGACCGCGCCGACCATTACTGCACCGGCCGACGTCACCGCGGATCAGGGCTCCGGACTCGGTAGTACGACTGTGACTTTGGGGACACGGACGTTCGGCGACCTGGCCGACCCGAACGTCGTAGTAAGCAACGACGCTCCGCCAAACGGTTTCCCGGTCGGCGCGACAACGGTCGTCTGGACGGCGCAAGACGCGAGCGGCAACTCGGCGACGGACAATCAAACGGTCACGATCAACGCGTACCAAGCGGAGCTCTGCTCGTCCATGGTTAACGAGTTCGTCACGGTCATCTATCCGCTCATGGACAGCACCAATCCGCTGACCTGCAACGGCTGCCATACGGGGCCGACCCCGCTGCAGACCGCAAACGGATTCGGCTTCCCGAACGATCCGCCGGGAGCGGCCGACTTCGATCTGTTCCGCACGATTGCGGCGATCGACTCGGGCGGTCAGTCACTGATACTCGTCAAGGCGACCGGCGGCGCCTCGCACGTCGGCGGCGACCGCTTCCCGATGCGACCGAACGACCCCGATTACGATCGTTTTGCCGATTTTGTCAATCGTGCGGCGGTGTGCCAGCCGGACCCGCCGGCGAATCCCGTGACGATCGAGCGCGGCACGGGTTACGAGCAGCTGCACAAGGTGGTTGCCTCGCTGGGCTCGCGCGTGCCGAGCGTCGATGAAATCAACACGGTCGCAGCGGCCGGCACCGACCAGCAGGCAATCGATGCGGCGCTTGCCGCGATCATGGACGGCCTGATGAACGAGGACGCGTTCTACACCCGAGTCCAGGAGATCTACAACGACCTGCTCTTGACGAACCGGGATGCGGAGGATCGCGGCAGCGTCGACGGCAACTTCGATCTCGACGCGTTCGCGAATCGCGACTACTACGAGAACAACTTCTCCGGCGGACAGCGCAGCGACCTGCGGGAGGATACGAACTACGGGATCGCCCGCGCGCCGGTGGAGCTGGTCAAGTACGTCATTCAAAACAACCGGCCGTTCACGGAGATCATCACGGCCGACTACACGATGATCAATCCGTACTCGGCGGTCATCTACGGCAACGACGCGGGTGATCCGAACTTCCCGTTCAGCTCCGACCAGAACCGGGCGAATCATGATCGCGATGATTTCCGGCCGGTGAACGACATCCGTCAGCAGGACGGCACCATGGTTCCGGCCGCGGGTATCATGGGCACGCACGCGTTCCTAGCCCGTTATCCGTCCACCAACACGAATGTAAACCGTGCACGTGCGCGCTACGTGTTCGACTACTTCTTGGGCATAGACATCGAGAGCCTGGCCGCCCGCGATGGGCTCGACCTCGACAACGTCGTCGGTGACGTGCCGACCTACGAAGATCCGCAGTGCACGGTCTGTCACGACGTAATGGACCCCATCGCCGGCTTGTTCACGAACCGTGACAACGGCGGCGAATACGACACCGGCAACGTGTTCCAACATACCCGCACGACGAACGGCGTGCCGCGGATGGTGCCGGCCGGATACACGCTGGATCCGGCGGACGCGCTGCCGACGGCCGAAGAAGACACTGCGCTGCAGTGGCTAGGCGGCAGACTGGCGCTCGACGACCGATTTGCCGAGCGAACCGTGCGCACGGTCTTCAAGGGCCTGACCGGCATCGACGCCACGACGGCCGCCGCCACGGCGTTCGTCAACACCACCAAGAACCGCTTCGTCGCCGCCAGCTTCGACTTCAAGCAGCTCGTCAAAGATGTTGCGTCCAGCGACTACTTCCTGGCAGAGAACCTGGCCGTCGGCGAAGACCCGAACGCCTACGCCGACATCGGCGCGGCCCGTCTGATCACTCCGGAGGAGCTCGATCGCAAGATCACGGCCGTGACGGGCGGCAACTACTCGTGGCGCGGCCCGAACTCCAACAGCGGTCTGCAGGGCCGACACTCTCTGCTCTACGGCGGCATCGACTCCGACGAGGTGATTACCCGGACGACCGATCCGACCGCGTTGATCGACGGCATCCAGGAGCGCATTGCCAATCAGGTGTCCTGTGAGCGGGTCGCCGCGGATCTTTACAACGGCGGTACTTTGTTCCCGTTTGCCGACGAGACGGATGTGCCCGACGGTGGGGCCGGTGAAAACGCCATCCGGCAGAACATCCAGTTTCTGCATCGGCACATCCTCGGCGAGGACCTGGCGCAGAACGACGCCGAGATCGGCAACACGTATCAGCTGTTCCTCGACGTCCGTGCGGCGGGCGAGACCGCCATTCAAAGCCAGTGCCGTGGCGGCGGCGGCTCGACGGATACGAACGGCACGGTGATCCCATGGATGGCGGTTGTTACCTACTTGTTGACCGACTATCGGTTCGTCTACGAGTAGGCGCAGGAGACGAAGGAATGAAACGACGTGACTTTATGCGACTGAGCGCCACGGCCGGCGGCATGCTGCTGTGCGGCGGTGTCCGGCTTGCTCTTGCCCAGCAGGCGTTCAGCGGTCCTTTCTGGCTGTTCGTCGAAGCCAGAGGTGGCTGGGATCCCACCAGCTTCTGCGATCCGAAGGGTTTCGGCCTCGGCGTCAACGGTGACATCAACAACTATGATCCGAACGACATCGGTCAGATCGGCAACATTCGCTACGCGCCACCGCCGGATTCGTTCGCCAACGATCCGACGCTCTACCGCAATCAGGATTTCTTCGAGGCGCACTACCAGCGGCTGGTGGTCATCAACGGCATCAACTACGGGACGAATTCGCATTCCGTCGGACGCACCGCCAGCTGGACGGGTTCGCGGGCGCTGAACTATCCGAGCATCGGCGCGCTGATCGCCTCCGAGGAGGCGCCGGACCTGGCGCTGCCGATGGTGGCGAACAGTAGCGCCGAGAGCAGCAAGACCAACGGCCTCGTGCCGCGATCCCTCGTCAGGGGCGGCGATCTGAACGCCATTCGCGAGATCGCGTTCCCGAACCGCACCAACGTCAGTCAGACGAATCAGTATCACTCCGGCAGCGTCAGAAGCCTGATCGACGTTGCCAGCGCCGCGCGGCGGCAACGCCAGCTAGCCGCGCAGCGTCTGCTGCGGATACAGGCGGCGCTCGCCGAGCACGACGCGTCACGCAACCGCGACGTGTCGTCGCTCAGGAATTTCGTCAACGGGCTCAACGGCACGTCGGCGCCGAACTCCTACGTCAACTCCCGTAGCAACGCCCGCAACCTGTTCAATCAGGCCCAGACGGCGTTCGCGGCTTTCGAAGCGGGCGCTGCCGCGACGGCGCAGATCGACTTGGGCGGCTTCGACACCCACGACGACCACGACGCACGGCACCACCCGCGCCTGATGGACTTCTTGGCTGCCGTCGACAACATCATCACGGATGCGACCGCTCGCGGCATCGGCGACAACCTGATCATCGTCATGGGATCGGACTTCGCCCGCACCAACAAGTACAACAACGACAACGGCAAGGATCACTGGTCACACACGAGCATGATGGTCTGGGGCGCACCGGCACACTTCCAAGGCGACCGGGTCGTCGGCGCAACGGACGATCTGCAGCGATCGTTGCGGGTCAACCCGAACACGCTGGCCGTGGACGGAAACGGCGTGGAGATGACGCCGGAGCACATGCACCAGGCGCTGCGCTCACTTGCGGGTATCGATCAGAACCCGGGCGTGACGGGCAGCTTCCCGTTCGCGCAGCAGGTGCTGCCGATCTTCACCTGAGGCGGCAAAAGAGCCTTACCAATTCAGAGGCGTGGTCGGCCCGCTCAAGGGCCAGCCGCGTTTTTTCGCGTAGTCGCGGATGGCCTCGATACGCCGCTCCGTCGCCGGATGGGTGTTCAGATACGCCAGGAAACGCGACGGCGCATCTCCCTCGTCGAGGAGTCGCTCGAAAAAACGCCACGATCCGCCGACGTGCCCATACTCTTCCTGTACGAGCGACAGGCCGAACTCATCTGCATCGGCCTCCTGCTCGCGGCTGAAGCCGAGCGCGGTCAGATCCGCGACCGTCAGGCCGAGATTGGCGCCGCCGTCGCCAGAGATCAGCGCACCCAGGACGATCCCGAGCGCCACGCCGCGGCCGAGCATGCGAATGTGATCGCGATTGCGGAAATGGCCGAGCTCGTGCCCTAAAACGAACGCAAGCTCGTTCTCGGTCTCGGCACGATCGATGAGCCCGCTCGTGACGACGATCAGGCCGCCGGGGAACGCCATCGCGTTCGCCGCGTCCGACTGACTGACCTCCAGGCGATAAGTGTAGGGCGAATCCGGCCAGCGCGCCGCCAGCCGCTCTAGCAACGCGGCAAGGTCGTCCTGGCGGGCATCGTTCTCCTCGACCGTGACCAAGTCCTCGGGCACCCAACTCGCAAAAAGCCGCGCTTCCGTTTCGGCCGATACGAACAACAGGACGATGTCCACGAGGAAGATGAGCAACAACGCGATCAGCGCGAAAATCGCGCTCACGGCCACGATCAGTATGCCCGCCTCCGCGAGGGGGTGGGTGTCACTGACGTTGATGCCTTCGCGGGGTTTACGGGCGACGAACTTCACGGCTGTCAGGTCACGGGCTGCCGGTCCAGCTTGACGGCGGTGCCGAACGCGAGCATTTCGATGCCGGCGGTGCCCTGCCCGTCGCGAGTAGCGTTGGCGAGCCGTGATGTCTCGAGGCGCACGTTGATCACGGCATCGAAGCCGCGGGCTCGCGCTCGCTCACTCATGCGCAACACGGCCTCGCGCCGGGCACGATCGAGCAGCGGCTCGTAGGTCTTGACGCGACCACCGATGAGTCCGCGAAGCCCTGCGATGATGCGCTTGAAATAGTCGAGCGACACGACGATGCTCCCGCTCACGAGCTCCGCGGATCCGACGCGCCAATCTTCGGGCACCGATTCGAAGGACAGCACCGGAAAACCGTGCATCTCGTCTTCGCGGGACAGTATGTCGGCGAAGTGACGGCGCTCGAGCGCGCTGCCGACGAGATAGGCGACGACGATCGTCAACAGCGGCAGGCCGATGTTCAAAGCCATATTCAGCTCGGCAGGCATGGCGCTCCGCCTACGCCACTTTTACGGCGGTTCCGTACGCGAACAGCTCAGCGGCGCCCTGGGCGATAGAGCTGGTCGCGAAGCGCACGTTGACGACCGCGTTCGCGCCCATCGAGCGCGCCTGCTCGACCATCCGCTCGGTTGCCTCGTTGCGCGAGTCCTGCAGCAGCTCCGTGTATCCGGCGAGCTCTCCGCCGACGATATTCTTCAGGCCCGCCATGATGTCGCGGCCGAGGTGCTTGGCCCGTACCGTGTTGCCGGTCACGACACCGTAGAACTCGACGATCTGCCTGCCGGGAACCGTCTCGGTATTGCTGAGGATGATCGACATCTGCATTCCTTATATTAGGATCGAGAAGGGCGAAGCGGATACTACCACTCCGCCCGCGGATATCAGCGCGGATTCAGGATCGCGTCCTGCTCGACTGCCGTCGCCAGGTCATATACCAGCTTGTCTTCGCGAGCGCCGTTGAGATTCGAGAGCACCACGACCGTGAGATCCAGCGCCGGAAAATATCGGGTCCAGGACGAGCCGCCGCCCGAATGCCCGACGCTCCATCGATCATCGCGGGTCGTGCGAAACGAGCCCCAACCTAAGCCGTAGTAGCTCGGCTCACCGCCATCGAGGATAATCTCCCGCCACATCTCGTCGCGGCTGGGGAGCGACAGCAGCTCTCCCGTCGTAACGGCGCGGTAGAATCTCATGACGTCTCGCGCGCTCGCGTTCAATCCCGCGGCCGTGTAGATCGCGGCGGGATAGTTGAGGTAGTTGTACTCGAGCTTGCCGTCGACCCAGACGTAGTCCATAGCATTGCGGCCCGGAATGATGCGATCGCTGCCGCCGAAACGCGCGCTCGTCATGCCGAGCGGTTCGAAGATCTCTCGGCGCGCGAGCGCCTCGTAGTCGAGGCCGGTGACCGCTTCGAAGATCGCTTGCAGCACCTCGAACCCCACGATGCTGTAGGCCCAGCCCGTGCCCGGCTCGAATTTGAGCGGGCGCGAGAATGCAAACTCCAGCCGGCTCCGCCGCGTGCCCTCCTCCGCCGACGCCATCGGCAGGCCGCGGCCGGGATTGTCGCTCAGCGCGTCGACGAGCCCGTGGGAGTGGCTCAGCAGATGCCGCGGCGTGACCGCGGCGTACCGATCCGGCGCCGAGTCGATGTAGTTCGTGATCGGCGCATCCAGATCGAGCAGGCCCTGTTCGACGAGCCGCATGGCGACCGCGCCGGCGAAGATCTTGGACACGCTCGCGAGCGGGAACACCGAGTCGTCGCTCGTCGCCAGGCCGAGCTCGACGCTGTCCATACCGTAGGCGCGATGCCAGAGCGTCTCGTCGCCGCGCTCGATCATCGCGACCATGCCGGGAATGCCTTTCTCGGCCAAGCTGGCTTCGAGGATCGCGTCGAATCGACGCTCCAGCGTCAGCGCGTCGGAATCGAATTCGACGGCAATCGAGGTGTGGCGTACCGTCTGCATGAGCTCACCGTCCAGGTAAAGCTCGACGGTCGTCGGAAACAGGATGCCGTCCAGAGTCTCGAAATCGCTGAAAGCTTCGACGATGTCGCCGCCCGCCACCGAGTAGATGCGTCGCACAGGCCGTAAGGTCTCTGCATCGACGAGCAGTCGATACTCACTCGCGTCACGCGGCCGAACCCGGATCGTGTAGTAACCTCGACCGTCGTCGTCGCCCGCCTCGAGCCAGACTTCTCCGAGGCCGTGCCAGGCAAAGCGCGCATAGACGACCCACCATTCGCGCCAGTAGGATTGCCGGACGCGGTCGCGCAGCTCTTCGCCCGCCGGCTCGAGGCTTCCCGGCAAGCGGGCGGCAGTGACTTGCATCCCCTCGTATCTATAGCGCTCCGTCTCTTTGCCACGCTCGTAGTCGATGGTCATCGTGTGCGGGAACTTAGCGACACGCACGATTCCAATCTCGCTCGGTGAGCCCGCCGTCACCGACGTCGATTCGATGCGAACCTCGCGCAAGCGGGCAAAATTCTCGAAACCGCCCATGGCGTCGATCGAGCGCTCCAGAATCGAGCTCGCCGTCGGCGCCTGGGCCGCAGCGCCGGCGCAGCTCGCGAGCACGCAAAGCACGGCGGCGGCAAGTCTGAGTGGTATCGGCATGGCGCTCTCGTCAGTGAGGCGACAGATTGACGGAACCGACGCCGTGTCAGGCGGCCGCGGTGTCCGGTGAGAGCGCCGCGGTCCTCTCGATGTGGCCGACGACCAGGTCCGCGAGCCGGGGCACGAGTAGATCCGGCATATCGTGACCCATGCCCTCGATGACGACCAAGTCCGCTCCCTGAATCGCGTCTGCGGTGTCGCGACCGCATGCCACGGGCACCAACGGATCGGCGTCGCCGTGGACAACGAGCGTCGGCACCTCGAGCGATCTCAACTCTCGCACGCGGCTCGGTGCGGCCAGGATCGCGAGCGTCTGCCGCAGGATTCCGGTCGCCGGCATGCCGCGCGCGAAGATCCGCTCGAGGAAACTCTCGATCTCGGCCTCGGTGTGGGGAAAGTCCGGGCTCCCGATCAGCGGCCAGAGTTTGCGGTGATAGGCGCGGCGCTCGGCATCGGAGCCGTTCGTCGGCCGCTGCAACATCAATCGCCTGACTTCGGATCTCGGGCCGGGAAGACGGCGATTTCCGGTGGTCGACATGAGTGAGATCAGGCTCGCGACCCGATCCGGGGCGTGTATCGCGAGCAGCTGGGCGATCATGCCGCCCATCGACGCTCCGACGACGTGCGCTCGCCGAATGCGGAGCGCGGCCAGCAGCGCTTCGGCGTCCGCCATCATGTCCTTAAGCTGATACGGCGCTTTGACCGGCAGGCGGCACGCATGCTTTACCACCTGCATGAACAGGCCCGGCGTCGGCAGATCGTCCAGCAGCGTCGAGTGGCCGATGTCGCGATTGTCGAACGTCAGCACGCGGAATCCCGCGGCCACCAATAGCTCTATGAATCGTGGCGGCCACGCGGTCAACGGCAGGCCCAGGCCCTGCACCAGTAGGAGCACGGGCGCATCGTCGGCGCCGTAAAGCTCATAAGCAATCTCGATCCCGTTCGCATTGATCGCCGGCATTGTTCGATCCTCAGGCGGCCGCTTTCGTCTTGCGGCGCTCGTTGATGTGGAAATCTTCGTAGCGGACCCTGGCAAGCTGTCGCCCGAACGCGAGCCCGCTCTTGGGATACAGCGTCGAGATTCTGCCGTTCGCGCTGATGTACCAACTCTTGCAACCGGAAAGCCAGACGGTCTCGCGGAGACCTGCATCCACCTCGCGATTGTAGGCGTCCTGCGCCGTACGCTTCACCGCAATCAGGCGATCGGCGCCGGCCGCGTCGATGAGCGTCATGATGTAACCGATCTCCTGTTCGATCATGTACACGACCGACGTCGTGCCGACACCGGTGTTCGGCCCGGTCACCATGTAATAGTTCGGGAAGCCTGCGAGGCAGGCACCGTTGTAGGCGTTCGCGCCCTCCCCCCAGGCTTCGTCGAGCGTCACGCCATGCTCACCGATGATCCTAATCGAGCGGATGTGCGTGTCGATATCGAAGCCCGTCGCATAGACGATCACGTCGGCCTGATGCAACTCGCCGTCGCGCGTGAGGATCCCGTCAGGCTCGATCCGATCGATGCCCGCAGTCACGAGCGAAACGTTGTCGCGGTTCAACGCGTCGAAGAAGTCGTCGGACAGCAAGATTCGTTTGCAGCCCATCGCATAATCCGGCGTCAGCTTGTCGTGCAGCGCGGGATCGCGCACCGCGTCACGCATGTGCCGAAGCACTTTGCGCGCCGCCGTACGGCCCCGCCAGGAGTTCCGCTTGATGATCGGGAACAGCAGCAACTCCATGCGCATCCGAATGAACCAGCGATAAAGCCGGGCAAACCAGGGCCAGCGCGCGAAGCGCCGCTTCTCCCGCTCGGTATACGGTCGATCGTTTCTCGGTACGATGTAATTCGGCGTGCGTTGGAACACGACGACGCGCGCCGCGACTTTCGCCAGCTCGGGAATCGCCTGAATCGCGCTTGCGGCGCTGCCGATGACGGCAATGGTCTTGCCGCTCATGTCGACCGAGTGATCCCATTGTGGCGAGTGCATCGAAACTCCGGCGAACGTCTGCCGGCCGTTGAAATCGGGTATCGACGGCAAATGCAGTCCGCCGCAGCCGTTGATGACGTGCCTTGCGAGCACGCGGCGGCCGTCCTCGAAGCTCGCCCGCCACATCCCGCGCTCCTCGTCGAGCCTGAGCTCGATCACCTTTGCGCCGCGGACGATGTACGGCGCAAGCTGATACTTGTCGACGCAGCTTTCGATGTAATCCTTGATCTCCGCCTGCGGCGAGTAGAGCCGCGACCAGCGGGGATTCGGATTGAACGAGAAGCAATAGAAATGCGAAGGCACGTCGCAGGCGGCGCCGGGGTAGGTATTCTCATACCAGGTGCCGCCGATGCCGTGCGATTTCTCGACGATGCGAAACCCGGTGATGCCCTTCTCCAGGAGCTTGATGCCTGCGCAGAGCCCCGAGAACCCGGCGCCAATGACGAGGATATCCAAGGTTTCCGGCAACTGGGTGGCGTCGTTCAATACTGTCCTTCGGCCTGCGGCGAGCGACGAATTCTAGCGAAGTTGCACGACCGTGAACAACGCCCCTCGCTCGTGCTAGTCGTCCGATGCGCCTCGATCAGCCCGTTTCAGCTTCTTGATGAGCCGCGCGGTAGAAAGACCAAGCAGAATCACGGCAACGCCGAGCAGCCAGAAGACGGCGGCCTGTCGATTGAGAAACGATTCCCCGAGGAAAACGACTGCTACGGCGTACGGCAGCTCGGTGATCGCAAGAGCGCTCACATAGAGCGCGAATCGGTAGTGCAGGATGCCGAGCACGTAACCCGGAATCTCCGACGGCACGACTGCCTGAAATCCGAGGACGTGCACGAAGCGAGCCCGCTCGCTCAGCTGCTTTTCCCAGCCGGCAATCTTGTCTTCGCCGATCAGCATCGCGGCCATGCCGCGTCCGAGATAACGCCCGATACAAAACGAGGCGATGCCGCCGAGCAGCCAACCGAGCCACAGGAGCGCCAGGCTCCCGGCTTTGCCCCACGCATAGATCGCGACCGGTACGAACACGGCGCTGGAAAAGAACGCCACCATCGCCGACAGCATCGACAGCAGCACGAACGCGAGCATGCCCAGAACGGGCGCTTCGGCGATTGCCGCTTCGATCCAGACGATGAGGTCTTCGATTCGATCGTGCAGGCTGTCGGAAGCCGCAACCAGGCCGACGACGAAGATCATCGTGCCGATGATCAAAACATGGCGCTGCAGCAGATCGCGTGCGGTCATGCTCGCACAGCGCCAATCTAGCCGCTCATCAGCTCGTACGGCCCGCCTTTCGCGAGCGCCGCCCGATGCGCGGGCCGCGCACGCATGCGCTCTAAGAACGCGCCGAGGCTCGGATAGCCGTTCTGCAGGTCGGCGCGAACTTCGGCCGCCTCGAGCGCAAAGCTCATCTGAATATCGGCGGCCGTCAATTCATCGCCGCAGAACCATACGGTTTCTGCGAGCGCCGTCTCCATGAAGTCGAGACAGTTTTTGACGTTGGCATCCAGATAGCCGCTACGTACCTTCGACACGATGCCTCTGGCGATCGGCTTTGCGAAAAAAGGCATACGCGCGTTCTCGATGCGCCGCAAGATCAACGAGATGATCATCAGCGGCATGAACGTGCCTTCGGCAAAGTGTAGCCAATAAGTGTAGGCGCGATGCTCGGGCGTGCCCCGCTCAGGAACGAGGCGTCCGTCATCGTACTTGCCGACCAGGTACTCGATGATGGCCCCGGATTCCGCCACGGTGACGTCGCCATCGCTGATCACAGGCGCTTTCCCGAGCGCATGCACCTCGAGCAGCTCGGGCGGCGCGAGCCCCGTCTCGCGGCTCCGCCGGTAGCGTACGATCTCGTAATCGAGGCCCATCTCCTCGAGCAGCCAGAGGA
>JBFGFX010000102.1:0-11765 GCA_041579335.1 Woeseiaceae bacterium
CGCGTCGCGGGGCCTTTTGTTATGTGTCCGATTCGGGTGTGGCGGCGTCCGGCGGCTCGATGGATTCGACGTCGTCGACTGGCGCAGGCTCGGGCGCGGCAGGCTCACCCTGGCCGCACGTCCAGCCCCACGCGAGCAGCTGACCGATGAACTCCGCGGCCTTCTTCTCGCAGAATTCGGCGTCGTTCGATGCGCGCCACAGCACCTCACGCTCACCGGGCGCCTCGGAGTCCTTGTAGTAGTGGACCTCGCACGGCACGGACACGCCCGGCTCGGTCACTACTTCGACACGACGCTGGAGGTCCTCGTAGCTGCAGGTGTAGGAAACCCCGTCCGACAGCGCCACGGCTGGCAGCAGCGAAACGAGGAGTGCACAGGAACGCAGGCTGATCATAGTGGTCTCCGCCGCAATTGCGTCTCGAAGACCCAATAGTAACAACTGCGACGATCGAATCGAACGGCGGAGGCTGATGACCATCCCGGCGCATCGCGTGTCGCCCGTGAGACAGACGCGGAGATCATTGCGGGCGTACAATTACATGCCATCAACAAACCTGCTGCCTGGTCGCGATTACCAATGAAAACCGCAGGAAATGGACACGCAAATCTCCCGCGAGCAGAAGCCGCGGCCGAGCCGCTCGACGTGCTCGTCATCGGCACCGGCTTTTCCGGCGTCTGCGCCGGCATCAAGCTGCTGGAGCAGGGCATCAATAACTTTCGCATTTTCGAAAAGTCGCACGGCATAGGCGGTACCTGGTACGACAACATCTATCCCGGTGCCGCCTGCGACGTACCCTCGCACTTCTACTGTTTCTCGTTCGAACCGAATCCGAACTGGACGCGTGTGTATTCGCCGCAGCCAGAGATTCAGAAGTACATCGAGCATTGTGTCGACAAATACGGCCTTCGGCCGTACATCGTGCACGGTGCCAGAGTCGTCGAGCTGCGTTTCGACGAGGACAGCGCGGTCTGGGACGTCGTGGTGGAGGACGGCCGGCGCGTGCGCGCGCGCCACGTGATCAACGGTAGCGGTGGCCTGCACAGGCCGTCGATTCCCGAGTTTGCCGGCCGCGACACGTTTCGCGGTGCTGCAATGCACACCGCACGGTGGGACCACTCGGTGGAACTCCACGGCAAGCGAATCGCCGTCGTCGGCAGCGCGGCGAGTGCGATCCAGGTGATCCCGGAAATCGCGAAGACGGCCAAGCAGGTGATCGTGTGTCAGCGTACGCCGAACTATATTGCGCCGCGCAACGACCGTGCCTACACGGACACGGAGAAACGCCGCTTCGCGCGCTGGCCGTGGCTGCAGCGGCTGTACCGCTGGTCGATCTACAAACGCATGGACATGTTCCTGTTCCCGATCACGAAGAAGGACTCGAGGATGGGGCACCGACTCGGCAAGCGGGTCAAAGAGCACATCCGTGCGTCCGTGAAAGACCCGGATCTCAGTTCGCACCTGATGCCCGACTACGCGATGGGCTGCAAGCGCATCCTGCTGTCGGACGATCTGTTCGAAACGTTCAATCGCGATAATGTCCACGTCGAGACCAGCGGCATCGAACGCATCGAGCCCGACGGTGTGCGCACGGCCGACGGCACCCTGCATGAGGTCGACATCATCGTCTATGCCACCGGTTTCGACGTGCCGGGTCATCAGCTGTCGATCCGCATGCGAGGGCTGAACGGCGCTTCGCTCGAAGACGAGTGGGCGGACGGCGCCGAGGCCTACATGGGTTCCTGCATTGCCGGCTTTCCGAACTACTGGATGGTGACCGGGCCGAACACCGGCGTCGGCACAACCTCGGTCGTGTTCATGGTCGAGCAGATGATCGATTACATTCTGCGCATGATGCGGGCAACGCCTGCCGGCGGCTACGTCACCGTAAAGCGCGCGGCGCAGGACCGGTATAATGCCGAGCTCAGAACGCTGCTCGCCGAGAGCGTCTGGGCCAGCGGCTGCAAGAGCTGGTACATCACCGATGGCGGTAAGATCACGACGCTGTATCCGAAGAACGCGCATAGCTTCAAGAAGCAGCTCGCGCACGCAAAGCTCGACGACTACGAGTTCGTCGCTCCCGCCATCGCCGACAAGGTTGCTTGAGGATCATGGGCGTAGTCGATGCGTGACCTGGCGGGCAAAACGGCGGTCGTTACAGGGGCGGCGTCCGGCATAGGTCGCGCGCTCGCCATCGAGCTCGGCGACCGCGGATGCCGGTTGGCTATCGCCGACGTCGACGGGGACGGGCTGCGGGATGCTTGCAAGGAGATCATGGAAAAGGCCGGCGCCTGTTCCGAGCATATCGTCGACGTATCAGATCGTGTCGCAATGGATGCATTCGCCTCTGACGTTGTACGCGAACACGGTGCAGTTCACATCGTCATCAACAATGCTGGCGTCACGCTGATCGACAGCGCCGAATCCATGACCTATGCCGACTTCGAGTGGGTCATGAACATCAACTTCTGGGGCGTCGTGCACGGCACGCGCGCGTTCCTGCCGTATCTGCGCCAGGTCGACGAGGCGCATATCGTCAACGTTTCGAGCTTGTTCGGTATCATGTCGATGCCGCTGCAGTCAGCGTATAACGCATCGAAGTTCGCCGTGCGCGGCTTTACCGAGGCACTGAAGATGGAGCTTGCCGGCACGCCGATCGGCGTGAGCTGCGTGCACCCGGGTGGCATCAAGACCAATATCACACGCAACTCGAGGATGGCCGACGGTGCGCTGGAAGTATCGCAGGAAGAACTCAGTGAGATGTTCGACAAACAGGCGCTGACCACGCCCGAAAAAGCCGCGCACAAGATCATCCGGGGCATCGTAAGAAACAAACGACGCATCCTGATCGGGCCGGACGCCGCGATCCTCGACTGGATCGTGCGGTATTTCCCCGGCAGCTATGAAAAGCTGTTGCGGCTCGAGAGTGAGGTTCGCCGCAAGGCCCGGGCTCGCGCCGAGTCAGTCTTTTAGATCGGCGATCCCGATCGCTTTTTCGCCGCGGCCGACGTAGAGCAGGTAGCGGCGGCCGTCGCGATCGATGAATACGTAGGGATCGCGCAGCTCATTCTCCTCAACGGGTAGCTCGCCGCGGATCGACCGCCACGCGGGCAGGTCGCTTCCTTCCCAGGGAAGCTCGGCGCGCAGCAGCTCTCTGCCTTCCGTTGCACGCCAGTCGGCCCAGTCGGTGGACGACAGGTCGATTTCCGATAGCAGCAGCCTCTCGGGCGCTTCACCGACGCGAGACCACACGACGTACAGCATATCGCCATCGCGCCAGAGGCCCGCGTGCCGCATCCGCGGCTCGAACAGGATGCGATCACGTGGCTCGAACGGGCCGGCCGGGGAGTCGCTGCGAAACAACACGCCGGGCATGCCCAGCAGGTAGTGTGCGCCGCGGAATTCGAACGCCCGCAGGTACAGACTCGGAATCGTCCCCGGTAGGACCGCGAAGCTAAGGCCGTCATCGGACACCGCGATGCGACTCAGCTGGCGCGTGCCGTACTCGAGGCCGTGGTAGTACATATAGATCTTCCGCTGCATGTCGTCGATGAAGATGTCCGGACTCGCGATGTGCGGCATGCCCGCCTGACCGGCGGCGATGCCGCGCTCGCGGCGGAGCGCCTCGTCGGTCACGGTGGCCTGGTGATTGAGGATCAGGTAGTCGCGAACGACGTGCAGCGAGAAGGCGTCGAGGAGTTCCTCGAGCGCCTGGTTTGGCCGCGCCGGCGCAACCGGCTCGCTCGGAAAGCCCGACTCGGATATGGCCAGGACGCCGTTATTGTGCACGGTCCAGGGTCCCCGGACATCGTCGCTATATGCCAGGCGAATGCGGTCGCCCTTGTGATGCGAGAAGTACAGGTAGTAACGGCCGAGGGGTCCATCGACCCAGTCGGGCACGCGGATGAGCGTCGGAAAATTCAGGTTGCTGTAGCCGTCGCGGGTAGCGTCAGCGGCAAGCGCGTCGCTTGTCGCAGCGTCGAGGATCGGGCGGGTCCCGATACGCTCGGCCGCGAACTGATCGGTCGCCGGCGGCAGGTACGGATAGCGCGGCCACAGCCAGACGACGAATGCGACGAGAGCGAGGCTTGCAAGCAGCAGCAGCTTGCCGAGCCGCGCAAGTGTCTTGCGCACGTTAGCCGCTTGCCGGGCGCGCGGCGATGCCCTTCATGATATCGGCGTGCTTGGCCTGCGATAGCGGATAGTGCCGCGAGATGGCAATCGTCAGCAGCATCAGCAGCATCGAAACCGGGCCTGCGAAGATCGCAAGCTTGGTCAACGCGGCCTCCGGCACGTCGCTCGGGTTGGCGGCCTGCGGGAAGCGGATCACGTCGAGCGCGATGCCGGCGACGAAACTGCCGAGTCCGTAGCTTGCTTTGGTCGCAAGCGAGCGCGCCGCGAAGTACAGCCCTTCTTCGCGTCGGCCCGTGCGCAGCTCGTGCTCATCGACCGTATCGGTAAGCATGGAGTCGATCATGATGATGTAGGCGATGAAGAATCCCTGCGAAATTCCGTGCGCGAGGTATACAAAGGCGATGCGCGCATCCAACGTCATCGAATCGAGCAGCCCGGTCAGAAACAAGAACTGCGGAGAGAACGCGAACAGAGACCCAATGAAGATCGTGATCGCCATCGTGCGTTTCTTGTCGTAAGCACGCGACAGCCGGCGTGCGATCGGCGGGCCGATCATGATGCCGATTATCGGCGCCGTCGCCAGCAGGCCGATGTGTTCTGGGGCAAAGCCGAACAGATAGGTGCCAACGTAGATGATCAGCGTCTGCGTGACACCGGCCATGGTCATGAATAGCATCGTCGTCGAGAACAGGATGCGGAAGGCGCGGAAACGCAGCGTAGCGAATACAGTGACAAACGCGAATAGCGCGTTCGGTGCATCGGGATCGACTTTGGGGCGCGCAAGATTCGGAATCGTCTCGCGAGTGGCATAGACACACCAAAGCATCGCGACGGTTGCGATGACGCCGCAGTAGATCCCGAAGGCGGGGTAGCTCGACGCATCGAGCATGCCGTTCGGAAACGCCTCGCTCGGCGGAAAGAACAGCACGAATCCGATCACGGCCGTCGCAAGTTGGCCGACGAAGGAAAAGAACACGCGGTAGCCGATCAGCGACGTGCGCTGGTGATAGCCTTTGGCCATCTCGGCGCCGAGAGACAGGTGCGGCACGAAATAGAATGTCAGCAGCAGGCGAACAAGGATTGCGAACGTCAACATCCATGTGAACAATCCCGCATTACCGAGACCGTCCGGCGGCGCAAATAGGGCCGAGATCGCGACGCCGAACGGTAGCGCGCCGACAAGCATGAACGGGTGACGCCGCCCCCAGCGCGACGAAAACCGGTCCGAGAGCTGGCCGACCATTGGATCCGTGACGGCGTCGACGATTAGCGCGATCAGCGACGCCGTGCCGGCGAGGCTGCCCGGCAGGCCCAGCACCTGGTTGTAATAGAAGAACAGGAAGATCGCGAACGAGGCCTGCTTGACCCCGTCGGAGAACTGACCGACGCCGTAGCCGATTTTGGTAGCGAGCTGCATTAGGACGGTGAGTACGGGATTCTGGCACGCATGAACGCCACCGTATCATCTATCCGGTCCACAGGTCTGTCACCTACGCGACGATTCGCTAGTCATCCGGATCTCGGAGCTCGGTCTCCTGGCGGAGCGCGTCGAAATCGAGTATCCGATAGCGGCTGCCGTCGATCTCGACGATGCGGCGTTCGCGCTATTCGCTCAGGATTTTGTTGATGCGCTGACGTGAGCCGAGGCTGAGCTGCGCCAGGTCCTGCTGATTGATCTGCAGGTCGAGTTCGATGCCACGGCCAGTCTGCTCACCGTGATTGTCGACGAGCTGTAGCAGCCAGCCCGCGAGGCGTGCTTTCAACGGGTAGAACGCCATTCCCTGCAGCAACAGCATAATTCCGCGGCTGTGCGCGACGTAGTTCTCGAAAAGCGGGCGATACAACGCTGGATGCTTCCTGCCGATCTCGATGACGGCTGCGCGCGGCAGCACGAGCACTTCGGCCGCTACGACGACCTCGGCGTCGAAGATACACGTCATGTCGCCAGCGAGCGCAGCCTCATTGAGCCACGCTTCGGGCTCGAGGTCGGTCAACGCAAATTCCTGACCAAGCGCGCTCGTCAGCAGCAGGCGGACCCGCCCCCGAAGGATGCAGAACAGGTCGTTGGTCGATTCGCCAGTGCGGAACAGGTACGCGTGTTTTTCATACTGCCGCACGCGCGCGGCGCTCGCTAACGTTTCGAGGGCGGAACCCGGTAGGCCCTCGAACCAGGGCGAACGACCGATGGCGTCGGTGAGACGGTCGTGTTCTGCGTCCTTGTTCATCGGTACAATAAAACCCTTCAGGCACCGGAACATGTCACCGATTAACCGAGCGCGATCAACAAATTATGGCCTGTCACGCCGGTGACAGAATAACCTGGTTATTTCGCGCATCATTGTCGCACGCGACCCGATATAAAGAAGCCCCGTTGAGCAGAGACATCGAGCAATATATCCGCCAGTGCCAGCGCGACCTCGGGCGCTTGGAACACCCGGACCTGATCGGCGCATTCGCCGAAGCGGCCGAAAAGTATGCGGACGGGGCGGCATTTCGCTGCTTCGGCCAGACGATTTCCTTTGCCGAAGTGGAAGCCCAGTCGCGGGACTTCGCCGCGTTTTTGACGGGCGAACTCAAGCTTGCGCGTGGAGACCGGATCGCGATTCAGCTGCCGAACCTGTTGCAGTACCCGATCGTCGCGTGGGGCGCGCTTCGTGCCGGCCTCGTGATCGTCAACACCAATCCGCTGTATACGCCGCGCGAGCTCGCGTACCAGTTCCAGGACGCCGGCGTCAATGTGGCGGTCGTATTTGCCGACGCGTTGCCGGCCATCGCGGCTATCATTGACGACACGCCGGTCGAGACGCTGATCGCGACGCATACGACGGACATGATCGAGCCGCGGCCGCTACCGCCGTCGGAGATCCGTAACCTGGTGGCACTGCACGACGCGCTTGCGGCCGGCAGAGCTTTCGAACTTCCCGACGCGGATCGCTCGCTAGACGAACTGGCGCTGTTGCAGTACACGGGCGGCACGACGGGCGTGCCGAAAGGTGCGATGCTGACACAGGGCAACGTGCTCGCTTCCGCACTGATGTCGCCGCTGTCGTTCGGGCAGGATCTCAAGCTGACAGAGGTCGCTATTGCGCCGATGCCGCTCTACCACATCTATGGTTTTGCGGTGAACTTGATCGCCGGATTCCTGAACGGGGCGCTGTCCGTGCTGATCCCGAACCCGCGCGACATCGAAGGGCTGCTGGCGGCGATGAAAGCGCAGCCGTTTACAAGTTTTGCCGGCGTCAATACGCTGTTCACGGCGCTGATGCAGCATCCGGATTTCGATTCGGTCGACTTCAGCGAGCTGCGGTGGACGATTGCCGGCGGCGCGGCGACCGTGCCGGAAATCGCTGAGGAATGGCAGCGTCGTACCGGCAGTCCGATTTACGAAGGTTACGGCCTGTCGGAGACGACGGCGATGGCGACGGTGAACTCGCTGGCGCAGCGTGAGCTCGGCACGATCGGCCCGCCGATGCGCGGTACCGAGATCAAGATCGTCGATGCCGACGGCAACACGCTGCCGGCAGGCGAGGAAGGCGAATTGCTGATCCGCGGCCCCCAGGTGATGCGTGGCTACTGGCAGCGGCCCGATGCAACAGCCGAGGTGCTCGACGTCGACGGCTGGTTCCGAACTGGCGATATCGCGGTACTGCAGGACAACGGTTGCTTGCGCATCGTCGATCGTCTCAAGGACATGGTGCTGGTGTCGGGATTTAACGTCTATCCGAACGAGATCGAAAACGTCGTATTCACTCACCCCGACGTCATCGAGTGCGCCGTCGTCGGCGTGCAGGACGATAAGACCGGCGAGGCCGTCAAACTGTTCGTCGTGTCGGGCAATCGCGAACTCGGCGAACAGGAGCTGATCGCATTCTGCAGTGAGCGGCTCACCAATTACAAAGTGCCCAAGCTGGTCGAGTTTGTCGATGAGCTGCCGAAATCCAATGTCGGCAAGGTGCTGCGGCGCGAACTGCGCGGGCGCTGATCGAACAGGGAGACGCTATTGCGAAAACTGCTCACTTTTACGGCATCGGTCGTCGTGCTGCTGTTGGCGCTGCTGATCCTCGCGCTGAACGCGTCCCGGGTCGACCCGGTCGTTTTCGAGCCTGCGCCGAATCGCGGCCTCACTGGCGACTTCGAGCGTAACGAGGATCTTGCGGCCGCGGATCGACTGCTGGTCGGGGTCGGTATCGGCCCGGAGGACATTGCGCCAGGCCCGGACGGCTGGCTGTACACAGGCTATCGCGACGGTCGTATCGTGCGCTTTCGTCCTGACGGCGCCTTCGAGGCGGTTGCTGACACGAACGGCGTACCGCTGGGTCTGCGGGTGCTCGACGACGGGACGCTCGTTGTCGCCGACGCGATGCGCGGCTTGCTCGAGATCGCTGTCGACGGAACGCAGAATGTGCTCGTCGACGCCGCCGTACTGACGTTCATCGACGGGCTGGATATCGGCGCGGACGGTCGCTACTGGTTCACCGATGCCTCGGATCGTTACCGGTACGGCGAGACGATGTACATATTCCTCGAGGGCCGCCGCACCGGCAGGCTGCTGAGCTATTCGCCGGAGAGCGGCGACATAGTGGTTCATCTCGACGACCTTTTCTTCGGTAACGGTGTCGCGGTCGGCCCAGACGATCTGTACGTGCTGGTTGCCGAAACTGCGGCAGGCAATATCCGCCGTTACTGGCTCGAAGGCGACAACGCCGGCACGAGTGATCTCTTCTTCGAGGGCCTGCCGGGCGCGCCGGACAATCTGTCGATCGACGATGACGGCATTGTCTGGGTAGGCATAGCAGGACTCCGCGATCCAAAGTTCGAGGAGCTCGCCGGCAAGCCGATGCTGCGCAAGGTGCTGGGGGCGCTGCCGCCGCGCGTGCTGCTGCCGCCGGGTCGCCACAACATGATCATCGGCATCGCGGCCGATGGCAGCATCGCCTACAATCTGCAGAGCAGCGACGGCCCGTTCACGACGACGACTGCCGCGCTACGTATCGGAGATCACCTCTACATTGGCAGCCTCGGCGGCGACGCGGTCGGTGTGATGAGCATCTCGGGCGCCGATGAACAACAACAAGGTTCCGAGTAAGAAAATGACGGCACACGATGAATTCCGCCAGGAGACACGCGACTGGCTGGAGAAGAATTGCCCGCAAACGATGCAGTCGCCCTACAAGGGCGATGCCGACATCTGCTGGGGCGGCCGCAAATTCGTGTTCGCAAGCGACGATCAGCGCGCATGGCTCGAGAGGATGGGCGAGCGTGGCTGGACGGTGCCAACGTGGCCTGCCGAGTATGGCGGCGGCGGCCTCGACCGCGTCCGCGCGCGCATACTTCGCGAAGAGATGGCGCGCATCGGCGCCAGGCCTGCGCTCGAGAGCTTCGGCATCTCGATGCTCGGACCCGCGTTGCTGAAATTTGGTAGCGGTGCGCAGAAAGAGCAACATCTGCCAAAAATCGCCCGCGGCGAGATTCGTTGGGCGCAGGGCTACAGCGAGCCGAACGCCGGTTCCGACCTGGCCAGCCTGCAGACGCGTGCCCGGGACATGGGCGACCACTACGTCATCAGCGGCTCGAAAATCTGGACGTCCTACGGCGACAAGGCCGACTGGATGTTCTGCCTCGTCCGCACGGACACGGAATCGCCGAAGCACCAGGGCATCAGTTTCGTGCTGTTCGACATGACGACGCCCGGAGTGACGACCAGGCCGATCCGGCTGATCAGCGGCAGGTCGCCGTTCACCGAAACCTTCTTCGACAACGTACGCGTCGAGAAGGATCAGGTCGTCGGGGAGGTCAATGCCGGCTGGACTGTTGCCAAGTACCTTCTGATTCACGAGCGCGAGATGATCGGCAGTTCGGCGCTGGTGGCAACCGTCGGCGAAAGCGTGTCGCGGCGCGCCGTCGAGGCGCTCGGCCGGAAGGACGGAATTCTGGCCAGTTCCTCGCTGCGGGCGGACGTTGCACGATTCGAGATCGACGAGGCGTGCTTCGCATTGACGGTCGAGCGAGCGCGCGAGGAAGCAGGCACAGATGCAGGCCTCGGCGCTAATTCGTCGATGTTCAAATACTACGGCACGGAGCTCAATATGCGCCGCAACGAATTGTTGATGGCCGTTGGCGGCAATGCGGCTCTCGACTGGCACGGCGGTGAGCAGGGGCGCGGCAAGCGACCGAAAGACTGGCTGCGCAGCAAGGGCAATTCGATCGAGGGCGGTACGTCGGAGATTCAGCTCAACATCGTCGCCAAACGCGTACTCGGGCTACCTGGGTAGGTTGAGACGATGTCGCTAATCCTTAACGATGAGCAGCAGATGTTGCGAGATGCTGCCCGAACCTTCCTGGCCGAGCGGGCGCCGGTGGACCATCTCCGCGAGCTGCGTGACCGCGCGAACCCACACGGGTTCAGTCGCGAGCTGTGGGCCGAGATCGTCGAATTGGGCTGGGCGGCCGTGCTCGTGCCCGAGGCCTACGGCGGCCTCGGCTACGGCTTCCAGGGAATGGGTCTGATTCTCGAGGAATGCGGCCGGACGCTGACGCCGACGCCGCTGCTGTGCTCCGCGATGGTCGCAGCGGCGGCCCTGAACAAAGCCGGGAGTGAACAGCAACGAGCGGCCTTGCTGACGCGGATCGCCGGCGGTGAGCAGCTGTTCGCGATCGCGTTCGACGAAGGTCCCGTGCATCGACCCGAATCCTGCGAAACGAGCCTCCGACGCAGCGACCACGGACTGAAGATCGACGGCGTCAAGACGCTGGTTGTCGACGGACATTTTGCGGACACGCTGATTGTCAGCGCGCGAGAGGCGGACAGCAAGCGCCTGCTGCTGGTGCCGGCGGATGCCGACGGTGTCGAGATCGAGCGGATCGCGATGCTCGATACGCATTGGTCGGCCCGTATTCGTTTCGCAGACGTCACGGTACCCGAAACGGCGCTGCTCGGAGATGCGGACGGCGCCGAAAGTCTCGAGGACTATATCCTCGACGTTGCCCGGATCGGCCAGAGTGCCGAGCTGCTGGGGCTTGCGCAGGCCGTGTTCATGCGCACGACGGACTATCTGCGTGAACGCAAGCAGTTCGGCGTGCCGATCGGGTCTTTCCAGGCGCTGCAGCATCGGGCCGCTAAGTTGTATGCGGAGATCGAGCTGAGCATCTCGGCCGTGCGTCATGCTCTGGCCGCGCTCGACGCCGACGACACGACGCTTGCCGCTACAGCCAGCCGGACAAAGGCGAAACTCACGGAGACGGCACATCTCGCCGCGACGGAGGGTATCCAGATGCACGGCGGCATCGGCATGACCGATGAGTACGACGTCGGTTTTTACCTGAAACGCTGCCGCATCCTCGAGACCATATTCGGCGACCGCTACTTTCATCTCGACCGCTTTGCGCGGATAAATGGTTACTAGGACGTTCGATGACAAAAAAGATCACAAAAGCGGACATTCCCAGACTCGCGGGCACCGAGCTCGAGCCGTCGCCGTGGCTCGAAATCACTCAGGAGCGGGTGAATCAGTTCGCGGACGCGACCAACGACCACCAGTTCATCCACGTCGATCCGGACAAGGCCAGCCTGACGCCTTTTGGCGGCACGATCGCGCACGGTTTCCTGACGCTGTCGCTGCTGTCGTATCTGAAC
>JBFGFX010000103.1:0-11727 GCA_041579335.1 Woeseiaceae bacterium
CACGGCTACGGGCCCCTGCGGGTCAGGACTCGGCTGGTCGAGATAATTCAGCCGGTGCAAAAGATCGGCGCCGGGATCCTGATGGTGTCGCCCTTCATCGGCGCGCTCACGCGGGCACCCGGCCTTGGGGTGCTAATGTTTCTAGGCGGCCTGCTCACCCTGTTGTCGGCCACGGTCGTGCACTTCGTTACGCTTCCCACCGAGATCGACGCGAGCTTCGGCCGCGCGTTGCCGCTCTTGGAGCAGCACAACATCCTGAAATAGGTCGACCGGCCACACGCCCGGCGGCTGCTGAAAGCCGCCGCGCTGACCTACGTCGCCGCGTCTCTGATGAGCCTGCTCAACATCGCCCGCTGGTGGGCGATACTACGCCGCTGAGTCGAGGATGCGGCTGGCGAACAGCCGCTTGAATGTCTGCACGTAATACCGCATCTCCTCCGGCGTCTGCATGCTGATCCGGGACCAGCGCGTAAACGGCGGGAACGGCCGTCCGGACATGATGCCGTGCGCCAAGAGCTCCGCGTTCAGAGCCTCGACGGGGATGCCGGTCTGGAAGAACGTGAAGTTCGTCTCCGACTTGACGTAGCGCACGCCGAGCTCCTCGAACATCGCCTCGACGATCGCCATCGACTCTTTGTTCTTGCGCCGCGTGAAGTCCTGAAACTCCGTGTCCTGATAGCTGGCGTAGGCGGCTTCGACGCCGAGGTGATTGACATCGCCGGTCTTGAGCTCGTTGATCCTCTGGATATGCTCGGGGTGGGCAAAGCCGAAGCCTACGCGAAGACCCGCCAAGCCATGGATCTTGGAGGCGGTCCGCGACACGATGATGTTCTTGCGACCTTCGGCGACCAAGTCGATCATCGTGCCGTAGGCCGGATTCTCGATGTATTCGAAATACGCCTCGTCGACGAACACCAGGCGATCCTTCGACACCTCGAGGACGAAGTCGCGGAGCTCGTCGTACAGCATCAAGGTCGGCGTCGGATTGTTCGGATTGACCAGGTAGACCATGACCGTGTCCGGCCGAATCGCTTTGGCCATGGCGTCTAGATCGCAGTGCATGTCGGCTTTGACCGGCACGCGAATGATCTCCGAGCCGACCGCGCCGGCGTAGCGGACGAGGCCGTGATAGGTCGGGTCGGCGCAGACGATCGAGCCGCGCTCCCAGCTCGCGATGAGCCCGCCGGTCTTGAGGATCTCACCGGAACCCGTCCCGAGCGCCACCTGGTCCACGTGTACGCCGTTCAGCCCGGCGACCAGCTCGATCAGCTCTCGCTCCCGGCTGCCGCCGTACTTGTTGGACAGCTTGATCGCGTCGTTGATCGCCTGCAGCGCGACCCGCGACGGGCCATACGGGTTTTCGTTGGTTCCCGCGCGAATCAGATGCGACGGGCGCGGCAGCTCCTCTGCGAACGCGCCGCGCACGAGCGGCGGTAACATGCCGGTGCCCAGCAACGCGCCGCCGCCCAGCAACAACTGCCGTCTACTGACCTCGGCCATACTATGCCTCCCCTCGCGTCGCCTCGGTGGCCAGAGCACCGTAAACACAAACCGGCTGACATTCAACCGCGCTCCCGCCCGCCGTCTCGGTCTGTGGCCGGCGCGCACGGCACACGGTTTTTCGGGCATACTTTAGCTCGTGATTGCCCCTCTGATGCGAATGGCCGTGGTGCTCGTCGCCGTCTGGGTCTCCGGCTGCGGCAGCGACGAGGCGCCTCCGGCGAGGACCGCGACGGCGCCCGAGGACACGGCGCCGCTCCCCGGCAAGGCCGAGTACGCGCTTGCCTGCGCCGGTTGCCACGACACCGGCAAGGGCGGTGCGCCCATGACCGGCGACCGCGCGGCCTGGGCGGGACGCTCACCTTTGTGGGAGGCGGTGCTCTACGAGCACGCGACCGAGGGCTATTTCGACATGCCGCCCATGGGCGGCTCGGAGCTTTCGGAGCGGCAGGTCGCGGCCGCGGCCGAGTACATGCTGTCCATCACACACCCCGAACGGCCTGCCGATCCCCAGTAGCGGCCATCGCCGGCCGCAATAATCCGGCCGGCGGAGCGGTCTAATCCCTTGAAATTGAGGCACAAGTCACAATCTGGCGGGGGCATGGGCCGGAAGCGCTGAGAGAATCGGCAAAATTGTGCAAGTTTTAGTGGTTTAGCGCGATATCGGCTGCTAATATCCGCGCCCGAAAGCGCCGACCGGCTTAAATAACGCTTGGGCAGCGCAAATGCGCCGGCGCGGCACGAACACGTGCAGCCACCCTCGACTCGAGGCACCCGCGGCTCGCGGCTTAAGCGAGCAGCGGCGCCTTGGAGCGCGGGTGACTGTTTTTTTTTGGATTGACGAGACAACGTTGGTGACGTCATGAGAGATCTGACCCTGTACAGGAACATTGGCATCTTCGCCCACGTGGACGCGGGCAAGACGACCACGACCGAGCGCATCCTGAAGCTCACCGGCAAGATTCACCGCATCGGTGAGGTCCATGACGGCGAAGCAACCACCGATTTCATGGAGCAGGAACAGGAGCGCGGCATCACGATCCAATCCGCCGCGACGAGCTGCGAATGGAACGGCCATCGCCTGAATATCATCGACACCCCGGGTCACGTGGACTTCACGATCGAGGTGTACCGGAGCTTGAAGGTTCTGGACGGCGGTGTCGGGGTCTTCTGCGGCTCGGGCGGCGTCGAGCCGCAGTCCGAGACGAACTGGCGTTATGCGAACGAGTCGGAGGTGGCGCGGATCATCTTCGTCAACAAGCTCGACCGCGTGGGCGCCGACTTCATGCGCGTCGTCAGGCAGATCGAAGACGTGCTGGGCGCCAGCCCGCTGGTCATGACCTTGCCGATCGGCGTCGAGAGCACGTTCAAGGGCGTCGTCGATCTGCTGACCCGCAAGGCCTGGGTCTGGGACGAGTCCGGCGATCCCGACCACTACGAGGTGGTCGAGCCGCCGGCGGAGATGGCGGCCGAGATCGAAGAGTGGCGCGAGAAGCTCATCGAGACCGCGCTCATGCAGGACGACGCGCTCCTGGAGCAGTACTTGGAAGGCGAAGAGCCGTCGATCGATGCGCTCAAGGCGTGCATCCGCCGCGGCACGATCAACCTCGACTTCTTCCCGACCTTCTGTGGTTCTGCGTTCAAAAACAAGGGCGTACAGAACCTTCTTGATGCAGTGGTTGACTATTTGCCGAATCCGACCGAGGTGAAGCCGCAGCCGGAGATGGACATCGAAGGCCACGAGACCGGCCGCACAGCCGTCGTCGACCCCGAGAAGCCGCTGCGCGCGCTAGCCTTCAAGATCATGGACGACCGCTACGGTGCGCTGACGTTCACGCGCATCTACTCGGGTACCTTGAGGAAGGGCGAGACTGTGCTGAACACGTTCACCGGCAAGAACGAGCGCATCGGGCGCATCGTCGAGATGCACGCGGATTCGCGCGAGGAGCTCGACGAGGCCGTGGCCGGCGACATCGTCGCGCTCTTGGGGTTGAAGAACACCCAGACGGGCCATACGCTCGCCGACCCCAAGAATCCGGCGACGCTCGAGCCGATGGTGTTCCCGGATCCCGTCATCTCGATCGCGATTCGGCCGAAGGACAAGGCCGGCCGGGAGAAGCTCGGCATCGCGCTGAACAAGATGGTGCAAGAGGATCCGTCGTTCCGCGTCGCGACCGACGAGGAGACCGGCGAGACGCTGATCAAGGGCATGGGCGAGCTGCACCTCGACATCAAGGTCGATATCTTGAGGCGCTCGCACAAGATCGACGTCGAGATGGGCAAGCCGCAGGTCGCCTACCGCGAGTCGATCACGCAGCCGGTCGAGGACAGCTACACGCACAAGAAGCAGACCGGCGGTGCGGGCCAGTTCGCCAAGATCGACTACCGGATCGAACCGGGCGAGACCAACTCGGGCTACACGTTCGAGTCGCTCGTCACCGGCGGCAACGTGCCGCGCGAGTACTGGTCGGCGATCGAGAAAGCGTTCGCGAACAGCCTCGTGCAGGGCACGCTGGCCGGCTATCCGATGCTGGACGTCAGCTTCAAGCTCTTGGACGGCGCGTTCCACGCGGTCGATTCGTCCGCTATGGCGTTCGAATTGGCGACCAAGGCGGCGTTCCGGCAATCGGTGCCGAAGGCCGAGCCGCAGCTCTTGGAGCCGATCATGAAGATCGACGTCTACACGCCCGACGATCACGTCGGCGACGTCATCGGCGATCTGAACCGGCGTCGCGGCATGATCCGGGCGCAGGACGCGGGCGTCTCGGGGACCAGGGTCAAGGCCGAGGCGCCGCTCTCCGAGATGTTCGGCTACATCGGCGATCTGCGGACGATCACGTCCGGGCGCGGCCAGTTCTCTATGGAGTTCTCGCACTATGCGCCCTGCCCGGCGAACGTCGCCGACGAGGTCATCAAGGAGACGATGGAGCGCAAGGCGGCGGCCTAGCGTCGGTAAAAGAACGCAAAGCTCTCGAGGAAGGCCGGACTCCAGTCCGGCCTTTTTTTAGGCTGCCTCGGGCTGCCGTCGCCCGGCCGCTTGGGGACGATCGGCGCGAATTCAAATGCGGCAAATACGCATATAATTAGGCTGTCGTCATACCCACGATTGGGTCGCCCTTGGAGGAGTGACTTCCGACGGGGCGTGTTGTCGAACGAGCTACGAGGAATTCAACATGAATATTGTCAACTGGACCCCATTGCGCGACATGGACAGTATTTTTGACCGCTATTTCAATCAGCTCGGCCGGTTCCCGGCTCGCGGGGCCGAAGGCGAGCTCAAGGACCTGGAGTGGCGGCCGAGCGCGGATATCAGCGAGACGAAATCGCACTACGTGATCAAAGCGCAGCTTCCGGACGTCGAGAAAGAAGACGTCCACGTGTCGGTCGAGAACGGCGTGCTGACGATCAGCGGCGAGCGTAAGTACGAGAAGGAGGAAGAGACCGAGACGACGCATCGCATCGAGAGCATGTACGGTAAGTTCTCACGCGCCTTCACCCTGCCGAGCGACGCCGACGAGTCGGCGATATCCGCCAAGAGCCGTAACGGCATGCTGAAAGTCCGGATTCCGAAGAAGGCCGAGGCGAAAGAGCAGGCAGTAAAGATCTCGGTCGACTAGTCTTCACGATCCGTCGCCATGGCGGCACGGGTCGTGCCGGCATTTTCTTCTTATTTGACCGCGACGCACCCATCGGCAAGACTGCGGCAGGGGGATTTCGACGCCACCGGGCCGATGACCAAGACGATCGCCTTCGACGTTTACGGCACGCTGATCGATCCGCTCGGCGTCGCCGGCAAGCTGCGTCAGCTCATCGGCGCCGAGGCTGATCGCTTCGCAAGTCTGTGGCGCGCCAAGCAGGTCGAGTACCTGTTCCGGCGAGCGCTCATGCGCCGCTACCAGCCGTTCATGGTGTGCACGAAACAGGCGCTCGAGTTCACCTGCGCGCAAACGGGCGTGTCCTTGGATGACGAAGCCATGGCGGAGCTCCTGTCGCTGTACCGGAGGCTGCCGTGCTATCCGGGCGTCGGCGAGGCGCTCGAGCGGCTGCGCCAATCGGAGCTTCGACTCTACGCGTTCTCGAACGGCGAGCCCACCGAGCTCGAGGAGCTGCTCGGCAACGCCGGCATCGCACCGCTCCTCTCCGGCATCGTCAGCGTTCACGAGGTCGAGAGTTTCAAACCCGACCCGGCCGTCTATGCGCATTTCATCGCCGCGGCAGGGGCGTCGGCGGCGAAGACCTGGCTCGTGTCCGGAAACGCCTTCGACGTCTTGGGCGCCGCCGCCTGCGGCTGGCGCACGGCTTGGCTCGCGCGAGGCGGCGTCTTCGATCCGTGGGGCATCGAACCGACCGCCGTAATTCGCGATCTGGGAGAGCTGACCGGCCTACTTTGAATCGCGTCGCGCCAACCACACCGTGTGATCGCCGCAGTCCGGATCTCGCTCGGTGTAGCTCTGCACGCTGAAGCCGTGCTCGTTCAGCAGGATCTCGTATTCGTCGCGCGCCAGGCTCGCGTGAAACAGGGGCTGGCCCCCGAGGTCGCCGATCGCGATGCCCGCCCCGTGACCGGTCGTCAGGAGCAGCGCGGCACCCGGCGCCGCGTGACGACGGAACACCGCGAAGGTCGCACGCTGGTCGTCGGCGTCGAGATGAAAGAAGCTGTCCCACGCTATCACGGCCTCGTAAGTCCGGCCGAGATCGAGCCGCCGCATGTCCGCGCGGAAGAGGCGCATCGCCGGTAGCCGGCGGCGGCAGATCGCGAGCAGCGCCGGAGCGACGTCGACACCCGTCACGTCCGCACCCCTGTCGAGCAGATAACGGGCGATGGGCTCACCGCCGCCGCAGCCGAGATCGAGGATCCGGGGCCGCTCGTCGAGCAGGTCGAGGACCCGATCGAGATAGGCCTTCTCGATGAGCTCGCGCGACCGCTCGCGGTCGTAGCGCACCGCCGCCGCCTCGTACGCCGCGGCGACGTCGTCTGGGCTCACACGCTCGCCGATCGGCCCGCCTCTACCGCGGCGACTGCGCGCCGGACTCCGAGGCCGGCTCGAGGTCCCTGCCCTTGAGCCAGTCGCGCGCTCTACCGAGCCCCGCCGCCGCGTCGAGCTGCAGCAGGTACAAGCACGGAATCAGGAACAGCGTGATGATCGTCGCGAAGATGATGCCGAACGCGAGCGACACCGCCATCGGAATGACGAACTGCGCCTGCACGCTGCGTTCGAGCATGATCGGCATCAGCCCAACGGCCGTCGTCAGAGAGGTCAGGATGATCGCGCGAAAGCGCTGCGTCCCGGAGCGGACTACGGCATTCGTAAGCGCCACGCCTTCCTGGCGCGCTTTGTTGATGAAATCGACCATGATGATGCTGTCGTTCACGACGACGCCCGCGAGCGCGATCAGGCCGAACAGCGAGAACATGCTGATCGCCATGCCCATGACGATGTGGCCGATCACGGCGCCGATCAGTCCGAACGGAATGACCGCCATGATCACGAGCGGCTGCACGTAGGATTTCAAAGGCACGGCGATCAGCGCATAGATGAGAAACAGGGCCGCGATCGACGCCATCGATAGGTTACGCTTGAACTCGATCTCTTCGAGACTCGCCCCTTCGAGGCCGTAGTCGACGCCGGGATAACGCGACAACAGTCCGGGCATGTAGTCCTCGGAGATCTCCTCGATCACCTCGCCGGGCTGCACCACCTCGGGATCGATGTCTGCCGACACCGTGATGACGCGTTTACGATTCTGACGCGAGATGCTCGAGTACGCCTGACCGAAGCTGACTTCGGCCACCGACGAGAACGGCACCTCGTTGCCGGACGGCGTGCGGATGCGCATGTTCTCCAGATCAGCGATCGAGCGACGCTCCTCGACCGGATAGCGCACCATGACCTTGAGCTCGTCCTGACCACGCTGGATGCGCTGCGCCTCTTCGCCGTAGAACGCCTGCCGGACCTGCCGCCCGAGCGACGCCATCGTCAGCCCCAGCGCCTCCGCCTCCGGCTTGATCGTCAGCCGAATCTCCTCGCCGCCGCTGCTGAGCGAGTTACTGATGTCGAAGACGCCGTCGTATTCGCCGAGCTTTTGCTCCAGTTCTTTGGACGCGAGCTCCAGCGCCTCGTAGTTGCTGCCCGTCAAGTTGAAGCTCAACGGCACTCCGCCGCCGACGTGGTCCCCGCCCGAGAAGGACAGGTCCTTGACCCCGGCGATCTCGTCGACCCGCTCGCGCCACAGGATCTCGATGTCCTCGCCGTTCAGCGCACGGTCTTCTTTCATCGGCATCTCGGCAAAGATGACGCCGCCGGTATCGCCGTTCGTAAACACGCCGAGGTGGTTGATCGGAGGGTCGTCGTTCGGCTGCTCGGCCAACCATTCCGCGTTGATCTCGAGCGCGGCACGCTCCAACCGGTCGAGGGCCGCGTTGCGCACGGCGGGCGCGGTCCCGTCCTGCATCTGCAGCTGCACCCGGATGAAATCGCCGGGCACCTCCGGGAACAGGACCGTGCGCACGAGGCCGCTGTTCATGATGCCGATCGTGAGTATCAGGACGGCCGCGAAGATGCTCGCCGAAAGTCCCCGGTTGTCGAGCGCTTTCTTCAACAGCGGCTCGTAGTGATCATGGATCAGCCGCTGAAGGCCGTGCTGAACGTATCGGTTCAGCCTCTGGAACACGCGCGGCAGGCGCTTGTACCAGGCGATCTCGCTCAAGGGGCGGAAGATCTCCTGCTCGTCGACCGATTTGATGTTCGCATGCACCAAGTGCGCGGGCAGGATCAACTTCGATTCGACCAGCGAGAAGAGGAGGCACAGAATCACGACCACCGACATCGCCTCGAAGAACGGCCCGACGATCCCGCCGACGAACAGCATCGGCGCAAACGCGGCGATCGTCGTCAGCACGCCGAAGGTCGCCGGCACGGCGACGCGGCGGGCTCCCTTGATCACGTTGTCCAGCGTGTGCCCGTCCGCCCGAATCGTCGTGTAGATGCTCTCGCCGATGATGATCGCGTCGTCCACGACGATGCCGAGCACCAGAATAAAGCCGAACAGGCTGATCATGTTGATCGTGACCGGCCAGGGGCCCAGCGGCATCAGCCACAGCGCGCCGAAGAACGCGATCGGAATGCCGACGATGACCCACAGCGCGACCTTGAGGCGCAAAAACAGCGCCAGAACGATCACGACGAGCAGCGCGCCCTGCAACATGTTCTCCATCATCATGTCGAGGCGGCCCTCGAGATAATGCGAACGGTCGATCCAGACGTCCAGATTGACGCCGTCGGGTAGGGAAGCCGAGCGCTCGTCGATGTACTGATGGACCGCATCGGCTGTGGCGAGCTCGTTCTGCTGGCCGCTTGCCAGTACGCGCAGCATCGCCGTTGGCCTGCCGTCGAAGCGGCCGTAGCCGTCGGTCTCGACGAAGCCGTCGTCGATGTTCGCGATATCGCCGAGTAGCAGCCGGGTGCCGTCGGGATAGGTGCGCAGCACGATGTTAGCGAACTCGAGGCCGGTGTAGACCTGACCCTCGGTTCGCAGCAGGATGTCGCCGCCTTCGGTCTTGATGGCTCCGCCCGGCAGGTCGACCGACGATTGCCGGATCGCTTCCGAGACCTCGCTCATCGTCAGGCCGTACTGCCTCAGAACCAATTCGGACACCTCGACGCTGATCTCGTAGTCGCGATCGCCCAGGAATTGCACCTGGTTGATCATCGGCAGCGCCATCAGCTCGTCGCGAATCTGCTGCGCCAGCGCCTTACGTGCATATTCGTCCATGTTGCCGTGCAGGGCGACGAAAACGACGTGGATCGGCACTTCCTGCTTGGCGATGATCGGCTTTTCGGTCAGGGCGGGGAACGTCGATATCGCATCGACGCGCGTCTTGATTTCGTTGAGGATCTCGTTGATGTCTTCGCCGGTCGCGACCTCGGCCGACACCGTTCCGATACCCTCGCGGGCTTGCGAGTTGATCTCGACGATGCCCTCGATGTCCTGGATCGCCTCCTCGATCTTGATCACGACGCCTTCTTCCACCTCTTGGGGCGCCGCCCCGAGGTAGGGCACTCGCACGTCGACCGTGCGCAGCTCGAAGTCCGGCGTCGTCTGCTTGCGTATCGTGAAGCTCGAGACGATGCCGAAAGCGAGGATCAGCAGCATCAACAGGTTCGCCGCGACGTGATTGCTCGCGAACCAAGCGATCAGTCCCTTCTCGTTCGTCTGCGCCGGGCGATTCATCGCCGCTAGCTCGTGTCGTCGCCGTCGCCGGCCGCGAGGCGCTGGTCGGCGGCCTCGCCGCCCGTACGTACGCGCATGCCGTTGATCGGATTCTCGATCACCGTGAGACTGATACGTTCGCCGGCCGCGACCCCGCTCTTAACGTACGCGTGCTTCGCATCGGCTCTGAGAATCTCGACGTTTCTGATCTGCAGCCGATCGTTCTCGTCGACGACGACGAGCTGGCTGTTGCCGCGAAGCGCGGTGCGCGGAATGCGAATGACGTCGGCGACGGTCGTGCCGTCGATGCTCGCCGCCACGAACGTGCCCATCGGCAGCGGCAGGCCGGCGCCGTTCTCAAGCCGGTACGGGTCCTCGATGCGAGCGACTGCGTAGGTGACCCGCGTGTCCTCGTCGACGACGCCCTCGGTGCGCACGATCCGGCCTCGCCACTGACGCATCTTGCCGCGCTGCTCGGCCGACAGCGTCACCGCCGGGCCCGTACCCTCACCCGAGGCCGCGATCTCCGCCACCTCCGGCAGCTCGACGAACGCGAGGTCCTGATCCGTGAGCGGCAGTCGCACCTCCGCGGAGTCCGTCGCGAAAGTGACGCCCAGCCGGCTGCCGACGGTGACGTACTGGCCGAGATCGGCCTCTTTGGCACGCACCATGCCCGCGTACGGCAGACGAATCTCGGTGCGCTCGAGATTACGTCTCGCACGGACCAGCTCCGCCTTCGCCGAAGCGAGCGCCGCGGCGGCCGAAGCATATTCCGCCTCGGCGCGATATCCCTGGCTCCGAAGCTTGGCCGCGCCGTCGTACTCGATCTGTCGCTGCGCGAGCAACGCCTCGGCCTGCTCGAGCGCGACCCGATAATTCGTCGGGTCGATTCGCATCAGGACCTCGGCGCCGTCGAACACACCGCCCGGGATGAACTTCGGCGAGATGCTCACGATGGCCCCTGCGACTTCCGCGCTCAGCATGGTTTCGGTTCGCGGCCGCACGGTGCCCTGGCTCGTCACGGTGAAGTTGACCGTCTCGACGACGAGGGGCATGACCTCGACTAAGGTATCGACGGCGGCGGCCTCTTTCTTCTCGGGCGGCGGCTTGAGCTTGACGAGCACCGCCGCGCCGCCGAACGCCACGGTGAAGATGGCGGTGATGAGCAGGACGCGTTTCCACTGTGCCGTCATGAAGGCGAGCCTTGTTCTTGTCGTACGGGGCGGTTCGAACGAATCGGCCGCGGATAGTTCGACCGACGTCAATGCAATGGCCGTGCGATTATCGGCTATTCGCTTGTCGCTTGTCCTTTTAGACTGTGTCTAATTCGGCCGCGACCGGCGTCAACACCAACGATGCACGAGGGCCCGGATCGGTCGCAACGTCGGCGGTCGCGCTCAGGCGCTCACCGCTCTGAGGGCCTGGATGCGTCGGCTCTCGCGCCAGGCGTCCCAGACGAACAGGCTGATCGCGATCCAGATGCAGCCGAAGCACACCAGGTGCGCGGTCGTCAGCACCTCTCCGTAGTAAACCCCGACGAGAAACTGCAACGTCGGCGCAAGGAACTGCAACATGCCGATCGTCGTCAGCTGTAGCCGCCGGGCGCCAAGAGCGAACAGCAACAGTGGGATGACCGTGATAGGCCCCGCGATCACGAGCATGAGGTCCATCGACAGATCGCCCGCGGCGAATACGTTGGCCTGGCTTGCGACCAGCCAAACAAGGTACAGCGCCGCGCAGGGCCACAGCACGGTCGTCTCGACGAAGAGTCCCGGCATAGCGCCGACTTGGACCTGCTTGCGAATGACGCTATAGCCCGTGAACGACACCGCCAGCGCGATTGCGATCCACGGGAAGCGCCCTCCGCTCGCTGCCAGCACCGCGACTCCGACCGCCGCGAGCAGCACCGCGGCCATCTGGAAACGCCGCAACCGCTCGCCCAGGAAGGCAACGCCGACGACGACATTCATCAGCGGGTTGATGTAATAGCCGAGGCTCGCCTGGAAAACCTGCGCC
>JBFGFX010000104.1:0-11632 GCA_041579335.1 Woeseiaceae bacterium
GAGACGAGCGTGACCGCAAGCGACTCGCCCTCGACCATCGCCGCCAGGCCGAGCAGCGGTGCGACGATCAAGGACATCACCGCCACCTCGCGCATCGGCACGGCATGGCTCGAGCCCAAGCGCGCGCGGCGCATCGACAAGAGATAGCCGGCGTAGCTCACCGCCGTCAAAATCCCGAACACGACGCCGAGGCGGTACTTCGGCGTCAGCGCGCCCCAGTCCGGGCCGACGATCATCGCGAGGCCTAAGACCGCGAGCGGCACCGCAATCAGCTGCACCGCGTTCGGCCGCTGCTTGAGCATCAGCGCTCCCGCCGCCATCATGAAGAACACTTGGCAGTTCCCGAGCAGCGTGGCCAAGCCCGGCCCCACGTAGACGATGCTGCGGTGCCAGAACCACAGATCGAACGCGAAGAACACCGCAGCCGAGAGAAGCGCCAACCAGACGCTTCGTGAGAAAGCCATCCTGCGACCGGAGAGCGCGATGAACGCCGCCAGCGCGACGCCGCCGATCAGCACCCGATAGAAGCCGCTCGTCGTCGGCGACACGCTGACGAGATTCACGAACACGGGCGAGAAGCTGATCATGATCGCGCCCGCGAACAGCCGCAGGTGGGGATTGGAAAGGAGGGCCATGACGACTCAGCCGCGCCGGTCGTCGACCTCCGCGCACTTGAAGACGTTCTGATGCTCGGTGGTGCCGGCGTCGCTGCCGCGGCCGCGCGCGTACTGCGAGTTCCACAGCTCTTTCAGGTCCGGCTTCCTGCCCTCCGCCGCCCACCTCGCCTCGGCTTCGCGCTGTTTTTGATAGTCGACCGCGCGCTGCTTTTCCCAGTCCTCGACGCGCTTAGCGAACACCGGATCCTCGCTTAAGTTCCGCAGCTCGACGCGCATGTCGTTCAGGAGCTCGAGCGGGTACGGCAGGATGCGGCAGATCGGCTCGCCGGCTCGGAACGCGACGGTCTCGCCCGGCGTGGTGATGCGCCAGTTCATCGTGAACGGAAAGGGCACCCAGTCGGTGCGCACGAACGCGTCCAGCGGCACGATGTGCTGCTTGTCGTGATTTGCGGGGCCAGTCACCATGAGCCCGTAGTCCGGCGGCGTGCGAAACAGGAACGGCAGATACCAGGTGACGGTGCCGGAACCGAAGTGCGGCTGCGGCGAGAACGGATCGCGGCTCGCCGCCTTGACGTCGATCGTGTCGCCGGCCTCCTTGCCGCTCCAGCGGAGCTCGACGTCGACGGGATTCAGGATCTCCCAGCCCATCGTGTTCGCGGCCGAGAGCGGGATGCAGCGGTAGGCGTATTGACCCGGCGTCGCGTCCATCCATTCGCGGCTTGGCCTGCACGGCCGGATGACCTGCGTCACGTCCTTTTTCACGCCCGGTATCACGTAGGCGATGATCGTGTTGTCAGGCACCGGCCTGACGGTGGCTTCGTCGTTCATACCGGGCAGGGTAAGGGTTTTGCACGGCAGGCACCATTGCGTCGCCCTTCAGGACGGGCTCCTACGAGACAAACGCCAGTCGCGCGCCAGGGCGGGCTCCTACGTGTGAAGCCAGGCGGCACGATGCTGCGCCGCGTCTTCGCTCGCGTCGTCGTCGATGACGAGATAGCAGGTGTCCTCGGGCGGGTCCTCCAAGGTGACGTCGAGGCGCATCAGCTCGTCGCGGCGGAACACCGTCAGCTTGACGGCGTCGCCCGCACGGTACTCGGCCAGGCGGGCGCTCAAGTTGTCCGTCGTGAGCTTCAGGTCGTTCAGCGCCACGGCCTCGTCGCCGGGCGCAAGCCCCGCGCGTTCGGCCGGGCCGCCGGCGCGGACGGTGCCGAACATCGAACGGCCGTCGTTCTCGGCGAGGCTCGCGCCGAGCCAGGGCGGCAGCGGATTGCCGTCGGTCGCGGCTTTGCCGCCCTTGTCGTTACTGTCCATCGCGGGCCTAAGATGCAACCGGACGCCGCAGTCTCCGAGCAGCTGCTCGAGCGGCACGTCGGCCGTGCCGCGGACGTAGCGCTCGAAGAAGTCGTCGATGTCGACGCCGGCCAGCTCCTTCGCGACCGATTCGAGCCCGCGCTCGGGCATGCCCTCCCCGGTCTCGCCGTACCGCCGCCAGCATTCGCGCATGACGTCGTCGAGCGAATGCTTGCCCTCGGTCACGCGACGCAGGGTCAGATCGAGCGCACAGGCAACCAGCGAGCCTTTCGCGTAGTAGCTCACGATGAAGTTCGGTGAACCGGCGTCCTGTTTGTAGAAGCGCGTCCAGGCGTCGTAGCTGGAGTCCTCGACGGCCTGGCGATGCCGGCCCGGCGCGCGCAGAACGCGCGTGATCGTCTGCCCGAGCAGCTCGAGATAGCTCTCCGGCGTGATCAGGCCGGAGCGGACTAAGGCCAGGTCGTCGTAGTAGGACGTGACGCCCTCGAACACCCACAGAAGGCCGGTGTGAACCTCCGACTGCAGCCGATACGGCGTGAACGCCTCGGGCTTCATGCGGGTGACGTTCCACAGATGGAAGTATTCGTGGCTGCAGAGGCCCAAGAACTTCCGATAGCCCTCCGACACCGACGTGTCGCGACGTTTCGGCAGGTCGCCGCGGCTGCACACGAGGCTCGACGACCAGCGGTGCTCGAGGCCGCCGTAGCCGTTGCCCAGCACCAGCAGCAGGAACAGGTAGCGATCGAGGTCCTTCGGCGTGCCCAGGAGCTCGTGATGCTCCGCGCACAAGGTCGCCAGATCGTGACAGATGCGCGCCATGTCGACGCGCGCGTGCCCGCGGACCGCGATCGTGTGCGGGATGCCGGCCGCTTCGAACTCGCCGATCAGGAGCTCGCCGATCTCGACCGGATGATCGATGAGCTCCCAATAGTCGCTCGCACCGTAACAGCCGTAGCCGTAGCGCTCGGCGGTCGTCGCGTTCATCGCCGTCGCGACGCGCCACGTGTTGCCGAGCGCACCCGGCGGCGGGCAGATCGCGAGCTCGCACGGCCGCCCCTCCTGGCCGACGACCGCCGGAAACACGGCAGGCCCGTTGAAATACGCGTGCGTCTTATCGAGATGCGCGCCGCGCACAGTGAGATCGTGCGCATAAACTTTCGCAACGAGCTCGAGGGGTCCGCCGCAGACATCCGCCTGCCAGCTGCTCTTGTCCACCTTCGTCAGCCCGACCTCGGCGCCGTCGGACTCCGCGCGGATCTCGACCACGTTGCGCGCGAAGTCGCGGATCAGGTAGCTACCGGGGATCCACGCTGGAACCCGGAACAGCTGCCCGGCGGCATCCGGCTCGGGGACGACGATGCGGACCTCGAACAGGTGCGCGCCCGGGTCTTGGGGCGAGATCGTGTACTTGATGGCGTTCGACATCGAAAAGCTCGCGCTTAAGACACCGGCGGTTCCGTAAGCTTCAAGGTCAGGCATTTCGCGGAGCCGCCGGCTTTCAGGAACTCGGACAAGTCCACCTGGCGCACTTTGAAACCGTTCAGCATCAGCCGAGCCTTGAGCGGGTCCGACGCTCGGTGCAGGAACACCATGTCGCCGATGTTCACCGCGTTGCAGGCAAAGTTGCCGGCGTCGGCCGTGTCGACGACGATGCGCTTGTGCGGCGGGATGCGACTCTCGATCGCGATCCGCGAGTCGAAGTCGAACGCCGGCGGGTGGTACATCAGGAAACCACCGGTGAGCGGGCAGAAACAGGTGTCGATGTGATAGAAGCGCGAATCCGTCAGGCGGATCGACACGACCTCGACGCCGAAGAACTTCGCGATCTCGGCGTGCGCCTCGATCTCGGTGCGGAAGCCGTGGCCGGCCCAACACCACGGCCCACCGCGGTCGAACAGACAATCGCCGGCGCCCTCGAAGCCGATCTTTTCGTCGAGCTCATGCAGCTCGAAGCCGTTTTCGCGGAACCACTGCTTGTAGTGCGGCTCTTCTGGCCGGCGCTCCATCGGCATGAAATGGCTCGCGATGGCCTTGTCGCGGCACACAGCGCCGGCGTTGGCCGTGAACACGAGATCCGGCAGGTCGGGCTGCGGCTCCATCTCGATGACGTCGGCGAACTCCGACAACGCATCCTTGAGATTCTGCCACTGCTGCATCGCCTTGTTCGTATCGAGCGCGTCTTCGTGGCCGGCCATCCACGGATTTATCACGTACTCGACCGTGAAGTAGTCGGGTGGGCACATCAGTATCTTGTCGCGCGCTTCCGCCATCGGCTGTCCTCGCTGACTGTTGTTTCTTTTATTGCTGCGCGTCTTGCATGGGCAGATGAATCTCCGCCAGCATGCACCGGACACTGCCACCGGCAGAACGTTCGATGTTGTCGATCGGGGCACTGACGATCCGGGACTCCGCCTCGATGATGCGGCGCTGCTCGTCGGTAAGCGAGCGCTCCGCCTGCTCGGACATCGCGTACAGCCGCTCGCCCGATGCGGAACGGAGCTCCAGCATGTTGCCCGCGAATGCTTCCATCTGGTCGAACGTGAGCGATACGATCTCGTGCCCCGATCGCCGCAGGTTCTCGAGCACGGCGTCACGCTGATCGGCGCGTGGGATGCTTTCGTCGCAGATCACGGCGACGGTCTCGCCCAAGCTCATCATCACGTTCGTGTGGTAGATCGGCGCGCCGTCCCGATCCACGGCGTCGAACGCGACCACGTCGTAGTCGAGTCGCTGCGCAAAGTCGCCGAGCGCGTCTAAGTGCGTCCGCGACGACAGGCAGGCGTAGGCGACCCGGTTGACCCGATCCAGGACCAGGCTGCCGGTCCCTTCGAGGTAATGCCCGTTCTGCTCGTGCGGCGACAGGTCGACGACCTTAGTGATCTTGAACCCGTGCTCGGCGGCGAGCGCGTCGACGATGTCGCTGCGCCGCTCCGTGCGCCGGTTGATCGCCTCCATCGGATACAGGACGACCGTGCCGTCGGCATGCGTCGTGATCCAGTTGTTCGGAAAGATCGCGTCCGGCGTCACGGGCTCTGGCGTGTCGTCGAACTGCACCACCCGCACGCCGGCTTCGGTCAGCGCATCGACCAGGCTGTCGAACTCGCGCACGGCCGCCGCCTGCTGCTCGTCGGGGCTGTCGGCCGTCTTGCCTTGGAAGCGGTTCGACTCCGCGGTCAGCGGGTTCGAGTGAAACCGCGCCGGCCGGATCATCAGCACCGCGCTAGCCAGTTGTGATTCTTTTTCCGAGGTCATATCGTTCAACGATCCGGCTCCGTAGACCGGAGGTCCGATCGAGAAATTATGCCCTCGATACCCGACAAACTGAAAGCGCTCGCGCGCCCGCTCACCCAGCCGAGCTGGCTCTGCTTCGCCTGGTTCGGCCTGACCGCGGGCGTCTCGCTGCTCGCGGTGCCGGTCAACTTCACCGCGCCGCTGCAGACGCGCGTGATCGCGCTCGACGTCGCCCGGGTCCTGTTCGAGGCGCTCAATCGGGTCGAGCTGGTGCTGCTGATCCTGCTTCTGGTGCTCGTCCGCATCTCGGGCGGCGCGCGCGAGCTGTGGGCGTATTGCGCGATCCTCACCCTGCTCATGATCGCGCAGTCGGCCTGGCTGCTGCCCGAGCTCTCGGCGCGGGCGATCATGATCGCGGGCGGCACCGAGCCCGGGCCCTCGATCGCACACGGCGCCTACGCCGCCACGGAGCTCGTGAAGCTCGCGACGCTTTTCTTGTTGGGTTTACGTCGCCCGCCGGGGCGGGCTCCTACATTGGACGCCCCGTAGGAGCGCGTCCCGACGCGCGGCCTTACCCCTGTCGCCCGCCAGGCAGGTGAATGCTCCCTGCGTAACCTGCACTCCCGCCATCCATGGCGGTCGGGCGGGCTCCTACGAACACGATGCCATCTGCCGGTTCGGTCGCCCGACGGGACGGGCTCCTACTCGGCGGCGCGCTCGCGCGCTCGTCGTATCGATTCCGCGGTCTGGCCGAAAAGGATCTTGCGGGATTCGTCGTCGGTGAGCTGCGGCTGGCTCCAGTCGGCGCCGAGCTCCATGCCACGCTGCACCGCGGGCCGAGCTTTGAGAGCGTCGATCCACTGCCGTAAACGCTCGAACTTGTCGATGTCGGCACCGAGCCGCTTGTAGGACGCGACCCACGGAAAGGCGGCCATGTCGGCGATCGAATAGCCACCGGCGAGATAGTCGCGATCCTCGAGGCGCCGGTCCATCACGCACAGCAGCCGATCGTATTCGTTGGAATACCGCTCCTTGGCGTACGGCACCGGCTCCGGCGCGTAGTTGACGAAGTGACTCAACTGGCCGGCCATCGGCCCGAGCCCGGCGACCTGCCAGACGAGCCATTGGATGACCTCGTAGCGTTCTTTGAGCGCCGGCGACATGAAGCGGCCCGTCTTCTCCGCGAGGTACATCAGGATCGCCCCGGACTCGAATACCGAGATGCCGGTGTCGCTGTCCACGATCGCCGGCATGCGGTTGTTCGGACTGATCGCGAGAAAGTCCGCCTTGAACTGATCGCCGCGGCCGATGTTGACCGGCACGACGTTGTACGGCACACCGCACTCCTCGAGCATGATGGTGATTTTCTTGCCGTTCGGTGTCGGCCAATAATAAAGATCGATCATAGTCTCCTCGCAAGTCGCCGTCCGTCTCACGCACCATGCCGGATAAATGAGTATCCTGTCGATAGTCAATCCGACCGCTGAAGTACCGGAGAATTGTGCTGCCACTATCCAGCCTGGACGACATCGTGGCCGAAGACGGCCGCCGCATCGTCCCTCGCTTCTGGCCCGCCGACGGAGACACGAGGGCGGTCATTCAGATCCTGCACGGGCTCGCCGAGCACGCCGGACGCTATGCGCGCTTCGCCGAGGCCTGTAATCGGCGGGGGGTTACCGTCGTCGCCCACGACCATCGCGGTCACGGCAACGAATTTGCACCGTCGGACCTCGGACACTTCGCCGACGCCGACGGCTGGTCCAATGTGCTCGGCGATGTCGCCGTGGTGCTCGGCGCCTGCCGGCAGCGGTTCGCGGGCGTACCGCTCGTGCTCTTCGGCCACAGCATGGGCTCCTACATCGCGCAGAATTTCGTGATGCGTAACCCGAAAACCGTCGATGCGCTAGTGTTGTCCGGCTCGACCTGGCCGCGGCGGATGGACCTGTACGTCGGCCGAGTACTGGCACGGATCGCGCTCATGCTGCGCGGCCCGCGCGCCGGCGGCGGTCTTTTCGACCGCATGTCGTTCGGCCAATTCAACAAGCGCTTCGCGCCAAATCGCACGGAGTTCGACTGGCTCTCGCGAGACGAGCAGGAGGTCGACGAGTACGTCGCCGATCCTCTGTGCGGGGCGCCGTCCGGCAGCCGCCTGTGGTACGACCTGTTCGGCGGCCTGCTGGAAATCAGCCGCGAGAGCGCGTTGCGCAAGGTGCCTACGGTGCTGCCAATCCTGATCACCGGCGGCGAGCTCGATCCGGTCGGCGGCGCTAAAGCGTTGACCCGGTTGGCGGCGGAGTACGAAGCAACCGGTCACGAGAACGTTACCCTGAAGCTCTACCCGGGCGGCCGTCACGAGATGGTCAACGAGACCAACCGGGACGAGGTCACGGCCGACATCCTCGCGTGGATCGACACGGTTGTGTAGGGAAATCGGCACCGACGAGGTCGCCCGCCAGGGCGGCTCCTACCAGAAAGACCGCGCCGCCGTAGGAGCCCGTCCTGACGGGCGACGGGCGCGCTACCTCGAGCCGATCCACTGTCGGCCGCCAGGGGGGTTCCTACCACGTGCGATCGCGCCAAAAAAAACCCCCGCGCAAGGCGGGGGTCTTTGTTCGGTGATGATGCTCCCTTAAGAGCGATCACCTCATCCCTGACGTTTAACTAATCCCACATGACCGCGCCACGAACGTACCAGAACGGACCCATCCAGTCGGCGGGATCGCTCGTGCGGTAGATCTGTCCGCAGCAGAAGTCGCTGCCGTCTGCCGTATCGGGCAGCTCGTCGAAGACGTTGTTGCCGCCGATCGTCACCCGATAGGTCTCGCCGATGTCCCAGGTGAGATCGAGGTCGAACTGCGTCAACGAGCCGAACTTCTCGGGCGGAGGATCGAAATCACTATCACCCACGTTCTCCGACTCGCCGTAATGGTTCGCACGGAGCGTGAACGTGATGTCGTTCTCCCACGTGTGCCGCAGCGTGACATTGGCCCGGAAATCAGGCCGGTCGTTCTCCTCGTCGAAGATGTCCTCCGGGCTCAGGAACTGACCGGGCTTGGTGATCTCCGTATCGTTCCAGTTGGCAGCAACTGCCAGAGCCGTGTTGCCCGCGGCCCAGTCCCAATTGTAGTTGGCGACCAGGTCTATTCCTGAGGTCTCCGACGTCACGTCGTTCGCGAAGAAGCTCACCTGTGCGATCGTCTCCGCGCCCGGCACTCCCAGCGCCCTGAGCGCCGCAACTTCTGCCGGGCCGACCGTGAAGTCGGACGACAGGATGATGCGGTCCTCGAGCTCGATGAAGTAGTAGTCCACCGTTATCGTGAGGTTGTCCAGCGGCGTGAGCCCGATCCCGAGCGTGCCCTGATTCGACGTCTCGTCGGCAAGCGGCAGCGCGCCGAAGACGCCGGCGATCGGGCCGCCCGGCGGGAAGATGCCTTCCGCGACCGGCGTGCCGTCATCGGCGATACGCGTCGAGACGTTGACCGTCGAGATCTGGCCTCCCGTCGGCGCGCGGAAGCCCGTCCCGTAGGAACCGCGCAGCGTGAACGCGTCGGAGAAGGCATACCGCGCGGCCACCTTCCACGAGAAGTTGTCGCCGAAGTCCGAATAGTCCTCGTAACGGCCCGCCACGTTAAGCAGGAACTGGTCGGTGATGTCGGACTCGAGGTCGACGTAAACGGCGTAGCTGTCACGCTCGTACTGCGACGTGAAGTTCGGGCCGTAACCCGGGAAGCCGTTCGAGCCGACCGGCGTCACGCTGTAGATCGGATCGCCCGCGGTGCAGAACTGGCCGCTGGCCGTGTTTGCTCCGGGCGCAGCGCCCGCACCGAAATAGGGCGTGCCCTGGGTGCCCGGGATGTAGCAGCCGGCCGCGAGGCCGGCGCCGAACCAGTTGCTGTTCGCGCCGTCCAGGACCTCCTGGTCGGTGATCTCGAAATTATGCGGATCGACGGACGCATACGGCCCGATCTCGAACGACAGCGGATCGCCTTGCTCGATGTCGTAGCTCTCGTCGCGATACGCCAAGCCGAAGGCCACGTTCAGATCGTTCGCCCAGCCGATGTCGAAAGCTCTCGAGAAATCGGCGTTCCACTCGGTCTCTTCGTTGACCAGCGTGCCCGGCCGGAAGCCGCGCGGCGAGCGCGGACCCAACGACGGGTTCAGCGTATTGAAGATGTCGTAGGTGATGTCGTTGTAGCCATAGCGGCCGCTCAAGTCGTACGACAGGCCGTTGTCCCACTCGCCGCGAACACCGCCGGTAAAGCTGTAGTCGATCACGTTGCCGAAGAAGCGCGGCGTGAAGCCGCCCGGATACCGATCACGCGGATTGTAGATCGTGCCGTCCGCCAGGCGCAGGATCTGCAGCTGCGGGACGCCCGGACGCCGGTGGAAGAACCCGGTGTTCGAGTTCGAGTCCGAGTAGTTCGCCCAGCCATAGAGCTGCGTGCTCGCGTTGATGTCGTAACCCGCGTTGACGAACGAACGGATGGCGTCGCGATCGGGCATGCCCCAGATCTGCGTCAGGCAGTTGCCCTGGCCGATCTCGGCGTTGCAGATGTTGTCCCGATAACGCGTGTCGCGATCGTCCCAGATGCCGTCACTGCCTTCGATCAGCGAGATCAGTCGGCCGTCCGGTGACCACACTTCCGTCAGCGCGTCCGGTCCCCAGCGATCCTGCTGTGTAAAGAGGACATCGCCATTGAAGTCGAGAATATCGAACTGGCCCGAGGTCAGCGCCGACTGCGCCGGCGTCAGCCCGGACTGCTCGATCGTGATCTCGTAGGGGGCCCCACGGCTAGTCGGCTCGCCTTCGCTGATTTCCATGCTGAAGTTGACGAAACCGTTTTCGCCGAGGCCGAAGCCGACGTTCAGCGCGCCGAGGTATTCCTCGGCATCCGGGCTGGCACCGGTCGTATCCGTATCGGAATATCGACCGACCTGGACGCGGACTTCGCCGCCTTCGGCGTCGTCTTTCAGGTTGAAGTTCATTACGCCGGCGATGGCGTCAGAGCCGTACTGCGAGGAGGCGCCGTCGCGCAGCACCTCGACGGACTTGACCGCGATGCTCGGGATCGTGGCGAGGTCCGGGCCGTGTGAGCCGAAACCGCCGAGTCGCACCAGTGCCGCGCGATGGCGGCGCTTGCCGTTCACGAGCACCAGCGTCTTGTCGGAGTCGAGGCCACGCAAAGTCGGGGGTCGGATGAATGACGCGCCGTCGTTGAGCGGCAGGCGGCCAACCTGGAATGACGGTACCAGCGTCTTCACGATGTCGAGCATGTCGTCGGAGGACACGCTGTCGAGCTCCTCCTGACCGAAGACGTCGATCGGTACTGCAGTATCGACTGCGGTGCGTCCCCGGCGTCGAGTACCGATCGTTACGATCTCCTCGACGGCCTCGTCTGCGCCGGCCTGCTGAGCCGACGATGTCGCCGGTATCGCACCCGCCGCGAGGACGCTCGTGGTGATGGCCAGCCAGGCCGGCCCGGATAGTTTCTTCATCGTTAAAGGTCCCCCATTAACAGATTTTGGTGAGCCGGTCGCCCGACCCGAGAAGTGCACTTTCGGCTCGCGCCGATAAAAAAGCTACAAACCGCTGTCCGCCCGCGTGTCGCAAACGCCACAAATACGCATCGAGGCCCGCGAAGCAGATCGGGTAAGCGTGATTGAACCACTGTCCGCCCCCAAAATAAAGGGCGAACGGGCTATTAATCATTGATTTGCCGCGCCCCGGCGCGGCCGGCTTGTTGGTCTCGCACAACAACGCGTGCCGAGCCGGCAATCCCCGGGAACGAGCCCGATTCCGCGCCCGCTCGCCGAAAGCGGCGGCAGCGGTGGTTTTCCCGCGTGGCAGCACTGCAACAGGGGCAAAGGGGATGCCGGCGGGCTCGCGCGGCGGCCGCCGCGCGGCCGTGCCGATGCGCCATGGACATTATCGGGAGAAGCGCCGGGCCGCGGCTGCCCGGGTGTTTCACATAACAAGACTGTTGCGAAAATCGCGCACCCTGCGCTCAGTCCGGCGCTGCGGCCTCCGGCGCGACAGCCGTCTGGCGGAAGCGGGCGATCACCGAGGCCGCCTCGAGCACGACCATGACGGTCGTGATAAGGACGACGATGTCGATCGTGACGAGCAGCCAGTTGCCGTCTTGATAGAACTCGATGAGCTTCAACACGGCGGCCCACGCCGAGGTGATCAGCACGAATACCATCGGCAGCAGCGTATAGCGCGCGGGGCGTCCCATCTTGATCAGCATCACGCTGATGACGAGCAGGGTCAGCGCGGCGAGGATCTGGTTGGTCGAGCCGAACAGCGGCCAGATCGTCAGCCCGCCGGAGCCCGACGTGCCGCCCGCGCCGAACGCGAGCGCCAAGCAGCAGCCGACGGCCACGAGCGTCGCGAGGATGCCCTTCTTCAAGATCGGTATCCGATAGATCTCGCCCCACTCCTGGATGATGTAGCGCTGCAGGCGCACGCCCGA
>JBFGFX010000105.1:0-11599 GCA_041579335.1 Woeseiaceae bacterium
CGGCCACCGGGCACGGGTTTGATACTTTCATTCACAGCCGTGCGAGGCCAATGATGATCCCACAGATTACGAACAGGGCACTCCGGCTTGTCGGCGGGTGCTGTCTCCTTTGCATAGCCACGACAGGGCAGGCACAGCAGTCGGAATTTCTACTGCCGAATCTCCAGGCGTTTCCGGCCTACGACATCCAGGTGGTCGAAAACTTCGGCGGTGTCGTCGAGCTCCGTTTCAGCGTCAGCACCTGGAACAGCGGCCAGGGACCGCTCGAGCTCGTGGCCGGAGCCGTCGAGCGTGGCAAGCAGAACGTGCGCCAACGCACGTACCGCGAGGATGGGAGCTACGAGGAGAGCCTCGCCGGGCGATTCGTGTGGCACCAGGGACACGATCATTTCCATCTAGAAGATTATGCGTTGTACACGCTGCAGGCGATACAGGGAAAATCCAAGCGCAGCAGCTCGAAGACCAGCTTCTGCCTCATGGACACCGACCTTATCGACGGTCAGCTGCCGGGCGCGCCGAACAGTCCCGCGTATGCGAACTGCGGCAATTTCTTCCAGGGCATCTCCGTCGGCTGGGCGGATGAATATGGGTATCAGTTGCCGGGACAGTCCATCGAGCTGACAAATCTGAAAGACGGAAACTACCGGCTGTTGATAGAGGCAGATCCGAGAGACCGCCTTTTGGAGACTGACGACTCGGACAATACGTCTTGCGTCCTGCTCGACATCAGCGTGTCCAATCAATCTGTAACCGTATTGAATCCCGACGGCTGCGACGGCGGGAGCCCGCCCCCCGGCGGCGAAGTGACCGTCACAGGCATCAGTCCCAACTCGGCGTCGGTCGGTGAGACCGTCTCGGTGACGATTTCGGGAACCGGTTTCAGCGATGGAATCGATGTTACGTTCGAAAACGGTGACGGCTCGAAGCCGGTCGCGAGTGACGTCGTCGTCGTAAGCGACACCGAAATCCATGCCACGGTGACCGTCAAGAAACGCGGCGGCAACAAGCCGGACAACGTTTGGGATCTGTTGGTGGGCTCCGGAGCACTGCAGGATGCGTTTATCGTGCTCCCTTGATCGCACAGACGCTCCCTATCGCTCCGGTGCCTCCCAGCCGGCGACGACGTACTTGACGACCTGTCGCGGTCCGACCTCGGCGCCGTAGACGTTGCCCTCGTCGTCGACCGCGACGCCCTCGGCCGCGGTCGTGCCGGCGTTGTGCGGGTCGGGCTGCTCGGGATCCGGGATGAACGCGGTCACCCAACCGTCGCGGACGCTGCCGATGCGGATGCCGCGCTTCCAGCCCCAGTTGCCGGACCACGACGCGTGCGACTCGGAGTCGGCCGAGTAGAGGACGTCGTTCTTGTCGATGAAGAGCCCGCTCGGCCGGCCGAATTGGGTCCAGGTCGCGATCCAGTTGCCGTCCTGGTCGAAGATCTGCACGCGGCTGTTGCCGCGATCGCCGACGTAGAGCCGGCCCTTCGAGTCCATCGCCAGCGCGTGCGGGTCGCGGAACTCCCCCGCCTCGGCCCCGGTCGAGCCCCAGGCCTTGATGAAGGTGCCGTCGGCTCTGAACTTGACGATGCGATTGTTCCCCTCTGAGCCGTGGCCGTCGGCGACGAAGATGTCGCCGTTCGGCGCGACCAGCACGTCCGACGGCTGGTTGAAGACGTCGTTGCCGTCGCCGGCGACGCCGGCTTTGCCGAGACGCATCAGCACCTCGCCGTCCGGGCTGAACTTCCAGACCTGGTGGCCGCGGTTGCCCTCGCCGCGCGCATCGGTGATCCAGACGTTGCCGTCGCGGTCGACGTGGATGCCGTGGGGCCAGGTGATCAGGCCGGCGCCGAAGCTCTTTAAGAGATTGCCGTCGGTGTCGAACTCGAGGATCGGGTCGACGTCCTCGCGGCCGACGCAGCTGTTCTGGCCGCAGCGCTCGCCGACCCAGATCGTGCCGTCCGGCCCGGGAAAGATCGCGCTCGTGGAACCCCATTGGCGGCCGTCCGGCAGCTTGCCCCAGCCGTACAGCGGCCGGTACGGATGCTCCTCGGCAAGCGCGGTCGTGGCCGCGACTGTCACGAGCAGCGCGAACGCCGCGAGTTTCGTCATTACAGATCTCGAAAGCATGTTGCCCCCTTTTTGCATTTTTTCGCGGCTCGCTTTAAGCGGCCAGTTCTTCTTTGAGCACGTCGAGCGTCACCTGGATCTCCTCGGGCGTCCCCATCGTGAAGCGCACGTAGTTCTTCATGCGCGGATTGCCCTCGAGGCTCAGGCGACTCAGCAACACCTTGCGCGCCGCCATGCGTTCCATGAGCCGCGCGCCGTCCTGCTTCGCGTCTACCAGCACGAAGCTCGAGTGACTGGGCACGTAGGACAGCCCGAGCGCATCGAGCTCGGCATAGAAGAAATCCTTGACCTCGTTCGTCATGCGCCGCACCCGGCGCACGAACGCGGCATCGTCGAGCGCAGCGATCGCCGCGTAACAGTTGATGCTGCCGATCCCGCCCGAGTTGCCGAAGAACCTCAGCTCGTCGATCAGCGCTTTGTCGGCCACCGCATAGCCGACGCGCAGGCCCGCGAGGCCGAAGATCTTCGAGAACGTCCGCGTCACGATCACGTTCGGGTAGCGCCGAGTCAGCGTGACGCTGTCGCCGTAGCCGGGTTCGCGCACGAAGTGGATGTAGGCCTCGTCGATCAGGACCGTGACGTGCTCGGGAACGGCGGCGACGAAGCGCTCGATGTCCGCCTGCGGCACGATCGTGCCGGTCGGGTTGTTCGGATTCGTGATCACGACGAGCGTCGTGGCCGCGGTCACGGCGTCGAGCATCGCGTCGAGGTCGTGCTTGAATTCGGCGGTGGTCTGCACGCGGCGGATGGCGATCTCCGCGGCGTAGCGGTCTCGATAGGTCGTAACGAAGCGCGTGACGCCGCCGTAGCCCAAGTCCGCCTCGATGATCTCGCCCGTGCCGTTCTTGACGCCGAAGCGATCGGCGGCGAGATGCAGGATGAACGAGGATCCGCATTCGACGTAAACCGGGTAGTTGCTCGATGCAAATCGGTTCGCGGGCGGCGGCGGCTCCGGCAATCCGTGGTGGCGGCCGATTGCGTTCTCAAGCTCGCGTGCGGAGCCGAAGTCGTAGCGATTCACGTCGAGCATGCGATCGGCGACCGCCCGTACCGCGAGCGGCGACGGGCCGTACGGATTCTCGTTGTCGCCGATGTCGACGACGCCGGGCACCTCGCCCCAACCGCGGATGTCCGCGACCGTCAGCGCCGGATCGCCAGCGAGCGATCGGGCTAACGCGAGCCGCTCGGACAGGGCGAGCGTACCCGCTCCTGCGACTGCGCCCGTCAGGAAACGCCGACGCGACAAGGGCTCTGCGGTGCCGGACCCGTTCATGGTTTCCCCCCTGTTCGATGCCTGTTGCCGATGGTCACCACCGCTCCATTGGGCGCACTCATTCGCGCGCCCGGATGACGTCGATCGATTCGAGTGCCGCGAGATAATCGCTCACGTATTCTAACGGAACGGGTCCGAGCTCGGCGGTCAGCCAGTCCCGGATGTCGCTGACCGTGCGGCGGCCGTCGACCAGGTTGAGCGCCTCGTAGACGTACTGGCCGCCGCCGCCGCGGCTACCGCTGAAGAACGGCAGCTCCAGCAGACCGTACCGCTCGTTGCCGTACTTGTCGCGCACGTACGAATAGCCGAACGCGCTCATCGGTCCCTCGACGTCCGCGTTGCGCGCGTAGATCGCCTCGTCGACGCGCTCCGGCCGTTCCGCTTCCGCGACGTCGAGCAGCGCCTCCAGGTTCGCGAGGAAGTCCAGCGCCTCTTTCCGCTCAGCGCTCGGGATCGCGGCGAACGCCTCGATGCTGGCGACTTTTCTGCGCTCGATGTCGAAATGGATGCGCGAGGTCACAGCCGCGTCATAGGCGCCCAGCGGCTCGAGGCGCTCGAGCAGCGTGGCGCTACGCGCCAGCGCGTTTCGCTTCAGAAGCGCAAGCAGCGCCGGCACGTCGGCCGTGGAGAGATCCGCGAGAAAATACGCGCTGACGGCGCCGATGAACGCGGCGCGCTTCAGCTTGGTCGGGTCGATCATCGCGGCCGTGTCGAAGTTCGTATGGATGTATCGATCCGGCCAGTCGTGCAGATAGAGGCCCGGGATACGCCACGAGCCCTCGCGGAAGACGTCGTGATCGCTGCCCATGTCGAGCCCTTCCATGAGCGCCATGAGCGGTTCCTTGCCGCCTTCCGGCGCGTTCAGCGGAAACGCGACCGCCTCACCGCTCGCGAAGCGCTCGGTCTGATGATTGACGAAGTGGCCGATCTCGAAGCCCAGGTCGGCGATGAAGGTCGGCAGGCTCGCCGGACCCCCGGAGATTCGGAACACGGACTTCGTCTCCGGGCCGCCGCCCACCATGTCCATGTGGATGTTGGCTTTCAAGCGCGACGCGTCGTCGTGCTCGGAGAGATACATGATGCTGCCCTCGATCTCGGCCGGCCACAGGAAACGGATCGTACGCTTGGGTCGCGGCAGGATACCCGCCGTGATCAGCGTGTTCAGCGTCCTCGCCGCCTCGAGTATCGACACGCAGCCGGACGCGTTGTCGTTCGCGCCGGGGCGCGGATGATCGAGATGACAGGTGAACACGATCTCGTCGCGGGCCAGCGCGCGATCGGCACCCGCAATCGCCGCATGCGCGAACGAATACTTGCCGCGAGTGTGGCGCGCGTCGACGATCGCATGGAACACGATCTCTTCGCCCGCCGCGAGTCGGCTCTGGAGCTTACGCGCTTCACCCAACGAGATCATGAAGCCGAACGCCTCGGTCGTCGGAAAGCTGGACAGGTGCCCCCAGCGGACGAGCCGCTCGTCTTCGAGCCACCAGGCCGAGCGCTGATTCGGCGCATACGAGACGATGCCGGCGGCACCCTGCTCGCCGACCGCTCGCTCGACCACGGCGCCCGGCTGGCTCGAGGTCAGGACCAGCTTGCCGCGGAGATCCTTGCCCGCGTAGTCGTCATCCGACGTGCCGACGCCGATGTCGACGAGCGTGGTCGTCACCTCACCGGACAGGCTGTCCTGCGCGAGGCTCAATGGGACCGCTTCCCAGCTCGCAAGACGGCGAGCGCGGACCCTGCGGCCGCCTTGCTCTTCGAGCTCCCACAGCTCCGCGAAGCGCACGTCCCACACCGGCCGCGACTTCTGCGTGCCGAACATCGTCTCGCCGTCGGCCGCGAACTCGACCCGCTCGACCGTATCGAGGCCGTAGCGCTCGAGCCTGGCGATGATGTGGCCGGTCGCTTTGTCGAACTGGCTGCTGGCGCGCATGCGGTGCTCGAGCGTAATCGTATCCAGGTTGCGTTTCGCTTCCTCGCCGGAGGTCTCCGCGGCGATCTGCTTGAGCACGTCCTCAGGAACGAGCTCGCGGAGATCGGCCTGCGCGGTCACACCGAGCGCGAGCACGAATGCGGCTGCAGCGATTCTCATCGGCATCTCGTGTTCCTACTGTTGCGGCGGCTGCCGCGGGATCGTAAAGATGGCTTTCTGCCGGCCGTCGATGTAGCGCGTCTGCTCACCGTCGAAGAACGCGTCTTCCTCGAGCCTGATACGGACCGGCTTGCCCCAGCTCTCGACGTCGGTTTCCGCATACAGCTCGATCGAGTGCGCCGTGTTGGCGTAGAGCGGATAGTCGCCGCGCCCGGGCACGCCGTCCTGCTGATCCCACAGGCCGATCGTGGGCCCGGCCGCATGTCCGTGATAGCCGATCGGATGAGTATAGATGGACGCCGTAATGCCCTCCTTCTCGGCTTCAGCGAGCGACGCCGCGAGGATCTCGTTGCCGGTACTACCGGCGACGAAGTGGCCGGTCAGGATGTCCTGCAGCCGGTTGCCGCGCTGGAATGCGCGCTCGAGCTCCTCCGGCACTTCCGTCTCGCCGGGCTTCAGCACGTAGGCGTGCTGCTGAGTATCCGTGTTCAGCCTGAGATAGGTGATGCCGAAATCGACGTGCAAGAGATCGCCCGGCACGATCACCTCGTCGTCGTGGCGCGCGGCGATGGCCTGCTTCATGTCGAGCACAGCGGCTTCCGCGCGTTGCACCGACACCGAAGGATGGAACCACGCGGTCAACTTGAGCTCGCGGATGCGATCGCGATACCACCAAGCCACGTCGTTCGTCGTCGTCACGCCGGGTTGGATGACCGCTTCCGAAAGCCCCTCGGCGAGGATCTCGTGCGCGATGCGGCAGATGTGCTGATAGACGATCATCTCCTCGGGCGTGCGCGTCTCGAGCCAGCCGATCGCGAGGAGCTCAGCCGAGGTGACGCGTTCACGCATGCGCGGCGACAGCGCCTCGTGCAACAAGCGGTATTCCGTGTGGGTCATCCCGTCCGCGAGCGCGAACGTGTCGGATACGTTGATGCCTATGCGCTCGGGCGCGCGCTCCTCGACGAGATCGGCGAGGCGTTGCCACTGATCGCCGTGCTGTTCCTTGTCCCAGGCTTTCTTGAAAGTCTTGCCGACGTCGTAGCGGGCAATCGCGAGCGTCTCGAGCGGCGCCTCGCCGCCGGGATCGTGAATCATCAGGATCGTGCGCCGCCTCGCCGACTGCCAGGTTGCGGGCAGCATCGTGCGAATGACGGGATCCTCGTTGTACTCGCGCGAGATGATGATCCACATGTCGATGCCGGTCCGGCGCATCAGCTCGGGCAACACGGTCTGGACCCGTAACTCCAGCCAGCGGTCGATCACGCCGGCGCGCTCGCGCATCGGCAGGATCGTGGGGTCGGCCATCGCCGGCCCGGCGACGAGACAGAGGAAAAGTGCTATCGGCCCGCGCTGGATCATATTGGCATCCGTTGGTGTCGGCGTCCCGGAGCAAAGATTGTGCCGGCCCGCACACAAATCATTCGAGGTCGGCGTAAGCAGCGGCGATCAGCCGCTCCGGCGTCGCGAAGCTGCTCTTGTCATAGCGCGGATCGAAATCGGCGGTCAGGCCGGCGGCCACCGTCTGCTCGAGCGTCATGCCGTCGTTGATCGCCCCCTGCACGCGGTCGCGGATCGTCAGCAGCATGTCGCGCGTCTCGCGCACCTCGTTCACGTCGGTGACGTTGCCGTGACCGGGCAGGATCTTGGTATTCACGTCGGCCAGATCGATCAACAGGTCATGCGCCCGGATCGTGCCGAGGAAGCTACCGCCGTTGTTCATATCGATGTAGGGGTAGCCGGTCGTCCGAAAGACGTCACCGGTGTGGATCACGTTCGCGTTTTCGAACTTGATGTACGAATCGCCGTTCGTGTGCGCGTTCGGGATCTTGAACACGTAGACCCTCTCGCCGTTCATGTTGAACGTCATGTCTTCGCTGAAGGTCACGAAAGGCGGCGCTTCATCGTACTCCGAAATCTCCATCTGCGTGCGCACGTTGTCGTGACCGACGATGACAGCGCCCATCTTGCCGAAGTTCTCGTTGCCGCCGGTGTGGTCGGGATGCAGGTGGGTGTTGATCACGAAGCGGATCGGCTCGTCGGACACGGTGCGGATCGCCGCCACGATCTTCTCCGTCAGCGGCGCGTATTGGTCGTCGATCATGATCACGCCGTCGTCACCCGCCAAGAGCCCGATGTTGCCGCCGCTCCCTTCGAGGTACTTGACGTTGCCGACCACGTCGTGAACCGTGACCTCGACGGCGTCGAAGTCCTGCTGCGCCCAGGCGCTCGGCGTGATGAGCATCAATGCGATGAGGTAGTGTTTGTGGTTCATTATGGCCCCCAGTGAGTCGGATCGTCGTCCGCGAACAATATATCAACGTTTCGGTAACGCCAGTGCGATCAGTTCGGCGGGCGATTCGCCGTCCGCGACGGTCATGACGATGAACTGGCGACCGTTGACCCGATACGTAGACGGCGGGCTCGCCTGCGTTGCGGGCAGCGCGATCTCGGCGAGGATCTCCCCCGTCGCCTTGTCGTGGGCGCGAAACACCGGATCGCCGCCATAGCCCTCGCCCGCGAACAGCAAGGTGTCGGTGACGACCAGACCGGCGCGCGTGTGCTTGCCCGTGCGCGGTAGCGACACGCCTGCGAGCGCGGGATTCGAGGCAACCGCGGCCGGTGTGTCGCCGTTCGCGATCATCCACAATTGCTCGCCGGTCGCGAGGTCGATGGCGGTTATCCGGCCCCACGGTGGCTTGGCGATCGGGATGTCGAACACCGTCGGCGCATCGGGCCGACTGGAGATGAAACGGACGTCGGAGGCGTCGGGGTCGTGCACGAGCTGCATGAGGCCGACGCGCGTCTGTGACGGAACGTAGAGCAAACCGCTCCGCGGATCGTAAGCCGCACCCTCCCAATTGGCGCCGCCGGTGGAATACGGCAGGCGCAGCGTGCCGATCGTCCCGTCGTCCGCCTCGGACAGCGACGGCGGTGTGTACAGCGGACCGAGCCGCATGGTGTCGAGCAGCGCGTCGATCTCCCTGCGAATCTCCGCCGTGTAGTCGATCAGATCCGCGCGCGTCACGCCCTGTCTGTCGAACGGCGCCGGCTTCGACGGGTAAGGCTGGGTCGGCGAGGTCCACTCGCCCGGCACGTCCGAGGCCGGCACCGGGCGTTCGCTGATCGGCCAGACGGGCTCGCCGGTCTCGCGATCGAAAACGAACGCGAACGCCTGCTTGGTCAGAAGGACGACCAGCCTGCGGCCGTCCGGGAGGTCGGCGAGTATCGGCGCGGCAGGGGTGTCCCAATCCCAGATATCGTGATGCGCGTGCTGGAAATACCAGCGCAGCGCACCGGTTTTCACATCGAGCGCGACAAGACAGTTGGCGAACAGATTGGCGCCGTGCCGATCGCCGCCGTATTGATCGCCGGTTGCGGATTCGACCGGCAGGTAGACAAGGCCGAGCTCGGGGTCCGCCGACATCGGAGCCCATACGCCGGCGTTGCCAGTGTACTCCGCGGAGCCGTCGTACCAGGTCTCGTAACCGGGCTCGCCCGGCTCCGGGATCGTGTGAAAGGTCCACAGCAGCTCGCCGCTCCGCGCGTCGAAGCCGCGCACGTCGCCCTTGACGTTCGCTTTGGACGGCGGGCGAAAACTCAGGTCGTGCGCGGAGCCCACGACGATGACGTCTCCGACCACGAGCGGCGGCGCCGACAGGCCGATGTCGAGATTGCGATCGGGCGCGCGACGCAAACCCGCGGTCAAGTCGACCCAGCCGTCGTCGCCGAACGTCGGATCCGGAATCCCGCTGTCCGCATCGAGGCTGACCAAATGGTAGCCGGGGGTGACCGTAATGACTCGGCGGCGGCCGTCGCTGAGCCGGTAAAACGACATCCCTTTCCCGGAGTTCTTGCGAGCCGCCTGCGCGTACCGTTCGCCCTCGTTGGGACGCCACATCCACAGCGTCTGGCCGGACTCGGCGTCGATCGCGACGACGTTGCGCGTGGTGCCGGCGCCGATGAAGACCTTGCCGTCGTGCATGATCGGCATAGACACGTTGCGCAGTTCCGGACTCGGCCCGAAGTTCTCGGCCTTCCAGCGCCAGACGACCTGCAGGTCTTTGACGTTCTGCACATTGATGTCGGACAGCGGCGCATAGCGCTGCGCGTTCAGTTCGCCGCCGAAATTGCGCCACGGGACCTCCGGCAGCCCCGTTCCACCGGCTGCAAACGGGATCGCGAGAATCGCAACGACCGCGACAGCAACGACGATGCGCATGCGCGCACTCCCCCTTCGGACACCAACGCAAAACGCCGCGATCATGGCATGCGCGCTCGGGCGACCGCAATGGCGGCCGATCCGAGGTGTGTCCGCCGAGCTGCGGTATGATTGCAGCCGTTTGCGCTGGCGAACGACTCGCGAATCCAGGAGGAATCGATGATCCGCACATTTTTTTTGGCCCTGCTGACGATTGCGCTGGCCGCCTGCTCCAAAGAACCCCCGGAACCGTCGGCCGCCGATCTCGGCGAAGCGGACGGTGCCGATGCGGCCGCGTCGCAGGACGAGGCGGCGGCGCCGCTGACCGGGCTCAAGGCAGAAGCCGCCGCCATGGTCGAGGCCAACGCGAAGCTGACGCAGGAGATCGTCGACAGCCTGTTCTCGTTCGCCGAGCTGGGCTTTCAGGAATTCGAGACCCAGCGGTATCTGACCGAGCTTCTCGAGCAGAACGGCTTCACGGTCGAGCAAGGCGTCGCGGGGATACCGAGCGCCTGGTGGGCAACCTGGGGCAGCGGCAAGCCGGTCATCGCGCTCGGCTCCGACGTCGACGGCATCCCGAAGTCTTCACAGATGCCCGGGGTCGCCTACCGACAGCCGATGATCGAGGGCGCGCCCGGACACGGTGAGGGTCACAACTCCGGCCAGGCCGTCAACATCGTCGCGGCGCTCGCTGTCAAGGCCCTCATGGAACGCGAGGGGCTGTCTGGCACGATCGTGCTGTGGCCCGGAATTGCCGAAGAGCTGGTCGCGACCAAGGCCTGGTTCGCGCGCGACGGCCTCTACGACGGCGTCGATGCGGTGCTGTTCACCCACGTGAGCGACAACCTGCGGGTCGGCTGGGGCCGACCCGAGGGCACCGGCTTGGTCTCGGTCGAGTACACGTTCGACGGCGTCGCCGCGCACGGCGCCGGCGATCCCTGGAAAGGCCTTAGCGCCCTCGACGCCGTCGAGCTCATGAACGTCGGCTGGAACTTCCGTCGCGAGCACCTACATCCGCTGCAGCGCTCGCACTACGTCGTCGTCGACGGCGGGGACCAGCCAAACGTCGTGCCCTCGAAAGCGACGGTCTGGTACTTCGTCCGCGAGATCACGGCCGACGGCATACGCGACAACTTCGCAATCTTGCAGCGCATCGCCGAGGGCGCGGCGATGATGACGGATACGAGCGTCAGCCGGCGCATCGTCGGCACCGCCTATCCGCGACATTTCAACAAGCCCATCGCCCTCGCCATGGATGAGAACATCAAGTCGGTCGGTCTGCCGGACTGGACCGAAGACGACCAGGCGTTTGCCCGAGCGCTTCAAGAGCTCATGGGCGCAGACGAGATCGTCGGCCTTGCGACGGAGCTAAAAGCCATCGAAGAGCCCGAGGAAGACCCCAAGTCCGGCGGGTCCGACGATATCGGCGACGTGTCCTGGAACCTCCCGACGGTCACGCTCAGATTTCCGTCCAACGTCGATGGGCTGCAGTTCCATCATTGGTCGAGCGCAATGGCGATGGCGACCCCGATCGCGCACAAAGGGGCGACGGCCGGGGCCAAAGTCATCGCCGCGACGATGATCGACCTCTACACGAATCCGGCGCTCGTCGAGGACGCCTGGCGCTACTTCCGCGAGGAGCAGACCGCCGAGGAGCAATACGTGCCGTTCATCGGCGCCGACGACCCGCCCGCGATCGAGAAGAACGCCGACGTCATGGCGGAGTTCAAAGAGCGGCTCGAGGCGTTCTACTACGACCCGTCGCGCTACGACACCTACTTAGAGCAGCTCGGCATCGACTACCCGCAGCTCGAGCCGCCGACCGACCCGTAGAGCCCGTCCTGACGGGCGAACCCGGCTCCTCCCGGCGAGACCCGGGCGCCGCGGACAAGGCGTAGGAGCCCGTCCTGACG
>JBFGFX010000106.1:0-11586 GCA_041579335.1 Woeseiaceae bacterium
GTGCTGCCGACGGGGTTGGACCTCAGTGACGCCGACGCCAGCTTCCTCTCGCTAGTGGGCGTTCTGAGCGTGCAGCAGGCGGCGGTCTTGCGCGTTGCCGCCGGCGATCCGGACAACAGCTATTTGATCCACAAGCTGGAAGGCGCCGTCGGAATAACGGGCGGCCGCATGCCGCCCTTGCCGCGGCCGGCCTTGGACCCGGCGGTCATCGCCGAGATTCGTCAGTGGATCTCGAACGGCGCTTTACGCTGAGAGTCCGCCCGAAAGCTCAACTCGCGTCACAGAAGTCACTGTGACGCCTGTGCGACACTCCGCCGATCGTCATCACGGCCCAGGCACCGCTGGGGCAAATACGCCGGGCACTAGGAGCAGATTATGTTGAAAGCAACTCGATGTTTCATGGTCGCGGTCGCAGGCTTTGCGCTCGTGGCAGGCTGCGGAGGCGGCAGCGACGACAATGCCAACCAGGGGCCGATCGGCGGCAATCTCGCGACGATCACCTCGCAGAACGCGCCGACGATCGCCGGCGTCGTCGCCGAGGCGGCGTTCGAAGACGGCATCTTCGGCGTCGTTGCGGGGCAGGGGGTTCCGCTTGGTTCGAGCGGCACCGGGGCGCTACTCGCGATTTCCGGCGTACTGAACGCGCCGCTGCCGCCCGAGATCCTCGCGGCACAAATGAGCATGGCGCCCTGCCTCGTCAATGGTATGGTCGATTTCGAAGTGACGATCCAGAATCCGCCGGAACTGTCGGTGAACGACCAGTTCCGACTGACGTTCAGTGCCTGCGACGACGGTACCGGCACCGTCACCGACGGCGTCATCATCATGACCGTGACGGACTTTCAGGGCGACATGGCGAGCGAGCAGTTCGTACTCGGCATGAGCGTCGAGCTGCAGGCGTTCCAGGTGACGCACGACGGTCAGACGACCGGTGCGAGCGGCATGATCAGCGTCGTGATCGACACCTCGATGCCGCCACTGACGACGATCACCGTGTCAACGACCGCCCTCACTACGACGACCGAGGGTACGACGGAGACGGTGTCGAATCTGAGCGTGACGATCACCGAAGACGACAGCATGTTCCCGGTGGCGGTCACGGTAGACACCTCGTTCAGGATCTCGAGTCCGCGGATCGGAGGTGACGTGATCGTCAGTACGTCGCTCGCGCTCCAGAGCTCGGGAGACGAGTACCCGTTCATGGGCGAGCTCAGGATTGCGGCCGCCGGAAACTCCGTCATCGTGCTGATCGCGTTGGACAGCAATTCCGTCCGTCTGGAAATCGACATCGATGGCGACGGTGCTTTGGACGACACGATCGATACGACCTGGGCGGAAATACTCGCGGCAGCACAGACCGGTTGACCCAGAGCCGCCATCGGCCGAATGAGCAGACGGGCCGGAGCAATGCTCCGGCCCGTTCTTGTTGGACGATCGTGCGCGCCGGCGGACCCGGCCGGCCTAGGCGGGAACGCCGACGTGCGCGCCGAGAGTCGCGCGCGAGCAGGCTCTGTGGGCGTTGGCTGTCATCGGTTCCATTTCGGCCGGCTCGAAAGCCGACGCGCACGATTCGATCAGTGCAGCGTTCGTATGAATTTCATGTTCCCAGCGCATGTCGACGTTGATCGAGTGCACGCGCCCGTCGCTCAGTAGAAAGTTCAGTCGGAACAGGTCGGATTGATCCAACAAGGACCAGTTGGACTTCAGCGCGTCGGTAACACGCCGATTAGCCATGCCGGCCTGCGCCTGCACGATGCTGACGCCCAAATCTTGTTCACCGCACCAGCTCAAGGCGAGGCCTGCGGCGCCGACGTCGGCCGCATCGTACTGCAGCTGCGCCGCGCTGAAGGCGCTGCTCGAATTCCGCGGATCCAATGACGAGAAGCCGAAGTGCCCGATGATGCCTTTGTCCCGGAAGCGTCCCAGCGTTTCCAGCAAACGATCCAGCGGGTTATTGTCGGTAGGCTGGCGGCCTGACTTGTCGCCGTGGATCTGCAGGATGTCGATGTAGTTCGTCCGCAGTCTGCGCAGGCTGGCGATGACGCGTTCCTCGATCGCGCCCTGCGATTCCGGCTTGCATGGGAGGTTCGCCGCCAAGACGACTTGGTGCCGGCGTTTTTGCAGCGCCCTTCCTAGCAAGGATTCGGCGTAGCCGTCGCCATCGCCAGGCGATGTCGAGAAGTAGTTGATGCCTACGTCGAGCGCCGCGTGAACGGTACGTTCGGCGAAGATCTGACCCTCGTAGGTGAACGGGTCCCAACCGCGGTCGAGATCTCGGGTGGCGAAGACGCTGCAATCCATCCCCAGTCTGGAGACAGTCAGCTCGGTTTTACCAAATCTTCTATACCGCATCGTTCAAGCTCTCGGTTTCGGCAGCCCCGGACGCTCCGATGGTTCAGTCTTCACCATTGCTATCGTCTTCGTCGTCATCGCCGTCGAACCAGCTCAAAATCCAGCCGATGAGCTGATCGAGGTCGCTCGAGCCGCGTGTCTCCCGGATCAGGAACACGCCCTCGTAGCCGTCACCGTCAGCACGCACCCGGACCTGCACGCGATCGTCTTCGCTCAAGTGCTGCAGCCCGAAGGCCAGGGCGACACTGGCGGACCGGTCTTGGAATCGAGTGAACTCGTCGAACTCGATCGTGATCGAGTGATCCAGTTCGATCTCATCGTCGTCGACTCGCGTGATCGTGCCGAGCAGCGTCGTGTCCGGCGCATCGAGTGCAGTGATGATCGACGCTCTGAGCGAACCGTCCGACTGCGCGACGCCTTCGACCACAACTGCATTGTCCAACCCCAGCTGCCAGAACGGGGTGGCGAACACGGTCGCCGCATCCGTAGTGACGCGCAAACCGTCAATAGCGAACTCGGCGAAGGAGTCATACTCGGTTATCAAGCCCTCGATGCTGTGATACACGTTGGGGGCATCGCCGATCTGCGGATCGATGCGCGTAATTGCGGTGGCCAGTAGCTCTCCTGCCGATCCGGTCGTCATCCCGTCTATCCGGACACGGTCGCCAGCGCCGATCGGCCCGCTCTCTTCATCGATGAGCGCGCCGCTCGTGTCCACGACCATGCCGTTTACCGACAGACGGTAGGGCGAAAGCAAATCGTCCACGTCTCCGGTCACGCGCAGGCCTTCGGAGATACGGGCCCGTTCGATTCGCGTCGCGTGCGGATCGGCCGCGAAATCGAATTGCGCGAACACGGTCACGAAGTCACCGACGCGGAGGTCTTCCAGCTCATCGCTCATGTCGAGGTCGAATGCGGTCTTGCCGTTGACCGAGATCGCCTGGCCGGCGACCGTCAGCAGACCAGCGTCGTCGTCGACGGCTTCGATGAATCCGCGAATCGTATCGTCGACCTGAACGACGTGGGCGACGCCCGTCGAGCCATTCGCGTCGACGCTGCCTTCGATGTCCATGATCTGACCGACCTTCAGATCGTGATCAGAGCCGGGCACGCCATTGACATAGACCATTGCCGCATCGGTCTCGAATTTGACTCCATTGACCAGAATGCTGCCCTTCCCCGAGGCCGGGCCCGTGATGCGACCCGTGCCGCCGATGCCCCCCGAGGCCAGGCCAGCGGCCAGCAGTGCCGCCGTGCCCGTGCTTAGGAACAAAAACTGAACCCTGTTCATCTGACTACTCCCGTCTGATCGGCGACAGTCTTGCCACCGCGCCGGTCGGCCTGGTGCATGTCGCTATTGCTTTTATTGGCTTGCATTTCCGAATAGGTAGGCTTGTAGGATCGGGTCCGGGCCTGGTCCTGGAAAAAATAGATGCCGACGCCGGCTCGCACCGGCTGCTCGCTGCGGTGCTCGTCGACCTCGTGGTTCGACATCCAACGGTCGAGCTTCTCCAACAGCTCTTGACCGTCGGCGGTCAATATTCGTCGCAACGAGCGCAGCGCACCGGGTTTCAATTGAGTGTTGTCCGCAACGCGCTGGAACCACGCGTTCTCGTCGGCGCCGCGTTTGAGGTTGAACTCGATAGTTGCAGTAAAGTCGTGCAAAAACGTGCCGACCATGTCGAGTACTTCGATCGTGTCCGTCGTATCGACGTAACTGCGCTGCAGGATTCTGGCGACGTTGTCCTGGATCGCGATCACGCCGACGCGTTCGAGCTCGGATGCCATCGCGTTGTGCGGGATGTCGCCGCAGTAGCGATCGAGCAGGGTAGCGAACGACGATTTCGCGCCGTTGAGCGGCAGGTCGCGTGGATGACCGTCGCTGTCGAGAAAGTCTGCGTCCTGATACCAGCCCGAGATGACGCGCATCGCGGGATTCCAGAGCTGCTCAACCGGTGCCGGCGATGCCCCGGCCAGTCGCTCTTCGATCAGATCGCGCTCCTTCTTGACGGCCTTGCGGCTCAGGCCCGTGATGATCGCGACGCGCGACACGTTGGCGGGACGACCGCGCTTGCCGAACTCGCCCGAAGCGACGTCGACAAACGTCGAGCGCGCGACACTGGCGAACTCGTGGTACGTAAAGCCTGCTTTGAGCAGTATGCGAACGAGCGGTTCGAGGATCCTGGCACAGACGCCACTTATAGTTTTTTCTGTTATAGGCCTCATGCGGTCTATATTGGCACATATGAGGATTCATTTGTCAATTTAGACTGAGTCTTATGTCAAGCACCAATGATTTCAACGCCTTCGGCGCGGCGGCGCCGGCCGGATGCCGCCATTTGCGGTCTTTTATGTGAAATCCGCGTCGGCTCGGGTGGTCGAGTCGGCGCCTGGCGCCGGCGCGCCGAGGCGTTGCGATCCGCTCCAATCGCGGCGCCGTTTCTGGTTGAATGAGGTTTGCGGCACAAATGCGCCTGTGGAAGGAGCGCCGACATGAAGACGACTAAAGGGTCCCGCGATTTGTCTGCCGCAGCGCGCCGGCGACCAAGCGCCGGCGCGCCGTCGTCGAATGCCGAGCGCTTTCAGAGCTACGTCGGCGGGAAATTCGTCTCCTCGGATACGCACTTCGAGGACGTCAATCCGGTCGACGGTACCGTCGTCGGGCTCGTCGCAGAAGCCAGCGCGGAGGCGGTCGACGCGGCCGTCGCTGCGGCTCGGGCCGCGCTCGCCGGTGAGTGGGGATCGGCATCGTCGGCGGAGCGGAGTCGCCTGTTGCACAGAATCGCCGACGGCATCGAGCGGCGTTTCGACGACTTCGTTGCGGCCGAGATCGCCGACACCGGCAAGCCTGTGTCGCAGGCGCGCACGTTGGACATCCCGCGGGGCGCCGCCAACCTGCGCTTTTTCGCGGACCTCGTGACGACGTCGTCGACCGAGGCGTCGGAGATGGCAACGCCCGACGGCGGTCGCGCGCTGAACTACTCGGTGCGCAAACCGCTCGGCGTCGTCGGGATCATCTCTCCCTGGAACCTGCCGCTGCTGCTGTTTACCTGGAAGCTCGGACCGGCGCTCGCGGCGGGCAACGCGGTCGTCGGCAAACCGTCGGAGGAAACGCCGGGCAGCGCATCGCTGCTTGCCGAAGTCATCGACGAGGTCGGCGTTCCGGCCGGCGTCTTCAACCTCGTGCACGGGCACGGGCCGCAGTCGACCGGAGAGTTCTTGACGACGCATCCCGGTGTCGACGCGATCACGTTTACCGGCGAGTCGAGCACCGGCAGCGCGATCATGCGTGCCGCGGCCGACAACGTCAAAGCGTTGTCCTTCGAGCTCGGCGGCAAGAACCCGGCGATCATCTTCGACGACGCCGATCTCGACCTGGCCATCGACGGCACGGTGCGCTCGGTCTTCTCCAACTGCGGCCAGGTCTGCCTCTGTTCGGAGCGCGTCTACGTCCACCGGTCCGTTTTCGACGAGTTCGTCACACGCCTGGCGGATCGCGCCCGATCGCTGCGCATGGGTTGGCCTACCGACGAGGACACCGAGATCGGTCCGCTCATCTCGACCGGCCATCGGGACAAAGTCCTGTCCTACTATCGGCTGGCCCGGGACGAAGGCGCCGAGGTCGTCTGCGGCGGTGGCGTTCCCGAGTTCGGTGACGCGCGCGACCGCGGCGCTTGGGTGGAGCCGACGATATTCGTAGGGCTCGACGAAACGGCCCGCTCGGTGCGAGAGGAAATCTTCGGTCCCGTCTGCCATATCGCGCCGTTCGCCGACGATGATGAAGCCATCGCGCTTGCCAACGACAGCGCCTATGGGTTGGCGGCGGCCGTATGGACCCGAAACTTGAGCCGTGCGCACACGGTCGCGCGACGTATCGACGCGGGTATCGTCTGGGTCAATACCTGGTACCTGCGCGACCTTCGCACGCCGTTCGGCGGCGTCAAGCTCTCCGGAATCGGCCGCGAGGGCGGCCGGTACTCGCTCGATTTCTATTCCGAGCCGAGCAACATTTGCATCAAGCTGTGAGGTCGCGCCGACACCGAGCGGGCTGCGCTCGACACGCTCGCGCGCGCAATTGACGGCAAGCGGAACGGTTTTTCGATCCCATATATCGCAATGCCTACGCGACATAACGTCGGTTTTTTTTACAATAATCAACGGCCGTCTTACATAATCCTTTTAATATCGGATGCTTAGCGTTTGGCACGATTCCTGCTTTCTTTTCAATCGCTTGAAGAACTAAAACAAGAATTTTCTTTAGAGAAATCACTTTAGGGGGAAACGCTATGAAGCTGTTTATCGGCGGGCGCGGGCCGTCCGCTATCGCTGCCGTGACGGCGATGTTCCTGGCCTCGGTGGCGATGGCCGGACCGATTCGAGGCGACGCCGAGATCACCGACGGCTCGGCGGAGCTCGTCGAACTCCATTTTGCGGACACGAGCTCCCCGGTGCTGATCAACGAGATGTCCACGGTGAACGGCGGGCAGAAAGGAACCGTGCTGGGGCAGGTGGCCGTCATAGGAACGAGCGACGGCTACTTCAACCTCGCCGCGTTCGGTCAGGCGACACACGCCCACGAATCGAGGTTTCAGTTTTCCGAGTCGATCACGAACCCTAGCGCGATCGCGCAGGCGCTATCGGCGGATTTTCTGATCAACGCCGGCAAGCTCGTGACGACGGTTTTCGAGAGCGTGCCGGGAGCGGGCGAGTTCCTCGAAGCGGGCTACGAGATCACGATGTCGTTCGCCGGTGCAGTCGTATTCCACAGCAGCGCGCTGCTCCGGCAGATCGGCATCTTCGACTCCGACACGAGTGCGTCCCTCACTACGTTCGGTACGAGACTCGGCGGCCCGATGACCCATCCGCTGATCGGTGCGCCGGATCGCTATCAGTACGCCTGGGCCGACTACATCGGCACGCTCGATCTGGGCGTGCTCGGTGCAGGCGAGAGCGGGCTGTTCGAGTACGACGTCCGAACCTACGTGCGCGCCGAGTTCGCAAGCTGCGGCAGCAACGGATGCGGCAGTACGCTGGCAAGCATTGGGGACCCGCTGAGCTTCAAGTCCGATCCCGACGATACGAGCTCGATCGGCGGTAAAGGGACATTCACGTTTTCCGCGCCACAGACGGCCGAGCTTACCGCCGTGCCGGAGCCCGGTACGTTGGCCTTGTTCCTCACGGGACTGCTGGCGGCCGGTGTGATGCGGCGAAATCGCATCGCCTGAGTCGGCACGAGAGCCGGCGTCGAAGTGCGGTCAATCGCGCTACGGCGACGACGGCGTCAAGAGCGGTTGTGCGCGTGGCTTTGAGACGGGAGTATGATGATCCCGCCTCGAGCCCACGCGCATTTTTCTATGAACCGCGATTCCATCGATCTGAAGCTGACGCTCGAGCAGGCGCTGCAAAGCCACGGTGCCGGTCGCCTGCAGCAGGCGGAGACGCTCTACCGTCGAATTCTCGAGGCTGAGCCGGAGCACGTCGAGGCGCTGCACTACCTCGGCGTGATCGGCCTGCAGTGCGGTCGATTCGCGGATGCGGCCCGGTTGATCGGCACGGCCGTTCGGCTAGAGCCGCGCAATCACGACGCATTGGTCAATCTCGGCACTGCGCTGCAGGCGCTCGGCCGTCACGATGACGCTATCGACGCCTACCGGCAGGCGCTTGCCCTTACGCCGCGTTCGGCCGCCGTGCGCGCAAATCTCGGTAACGCGCTGGCTCAGCTCGGCCGCGTGGACGAAGCGATCGAGCAGTACGAAGCGGCGCTCGCCATCGAGCCCGGGCTAGTGGAGGTGAGGCGCAACCTCGCGAATGCGCTGCTGGTGCGCTCGCGCCCGGACGAGGCGCTGCATCACGTCCAGCAGGCTGCAAATGCCGATCCCGACGCCATCGAGATTCGGTTGTCCATGGGTAACGTGCTCCAAGCTCTCGGTAAGACCCACGAGGCAATTGCCTGCTTCGAGGCGGTGCTCGAGGCGATGCCCGATGCCGCGCCCGTGCTGTGCAGCCTCGGCGATGCAAAACGCGAGCTCGGCGCAGTCGACGAGGCCGTCGCCTCGTACGAGCAGGCGTTGCGCGTAGATCCGCAGAACGCGGAGGCCCAGTACTGTCTCGGAGTCGCTCGACAAGATGAGGGTGACAACTCGCGAGCCGCGGCCGCGTTCCGCCGCGCCGTGTCCCTGGATCCGCTATGCACAAAAGCCTGGCGCGCTATCGCCGGACTGCCCGGGCACCGTCTCGACGACGGCGATATCGAAACGATCGAAGTACTGCTTCGGTCGCCCGAGCTGTCACCGGAAAAGAGCAAGCATCTGGAGTTCGCATTAGGGAAAGCGCGGGAGGACTCGGGGCTCCACGCAGAGGCGATCGAGCATTACCGTCGCGGCAATCGCCTGCACCGGGCGAGCATCGCATATGCCATCGAGCGGGATCATCGGGCCTTCGATCGATTCAAAGCGACGTTCGACGCGCCCTTCTTCGAGGCGTGGGCCGACGCTGGCGTCGCCGACGCCACGCCCATCTTCATCGTCGGCATGCCGAGATCGGGCAGCACGCTCGTGGAACAGATTCTCGCAAGCCACCCGATGGTATTCGGCGCCGGCGAGGTGGCACTCTTGCCCCGTGCGATCGCCTCACGATTCAAGATGAGCGACGGCACCGACTACACGGCTGGTCTCGCCTCGGCATCCGGCGACGACTTTACGGGCGTCGCCGACCGTTATCTGACGGAGCTGCGCGCCGTCGGGCCGCGGTCTCGGCACGTCACCGACAAATTGCTGAGCAACTTCTTCAACGTCGGCATGATTCGAATACTGTTTCCGCAGGCGAGGGTCATTCACTGCGTGAGAGACGCGATAGATACCTGTTTTTCGATCTACAAGCATTTTTTCGGCGCCCGCGGGCTGAACTTTGCCTACGATCTCGAAGAGCTCGGGCACTACTACAACTGCTACGCGGATCTCCTGAGGCACTGGGATCGAATGCTGCCGGGTTTCGTCCACGAGGTCCGCTACGAGAGCCTGATCGACGATCAGGAGGTCACGACGCGGGAACTGCTCGATGCATGCCGACTACCGTGGCACGCGGGTTGCCTCGAGTTTTACAGGACCGTACGGCCCGTATCGACGCATAGCTCGTCGCAGGTCCGCCAACCTCTGTATCGAGGCTCGATCGGTGCATGGCGTCCCTATGCGGATGCCCTCGCGCCCCTGATCGAGGTCCTGTCCAAACCGGCCCGTACCTAGCAGCGCGAATCGGCCTCTGCGGCTGCGCAAAAATTTGCGCCATGCGTCCCACTCGTGCCATTGGGCCGAATTCTCCCGCGCAAAGGAGATGTCGGTCCTAGTTCATGTGGTTTCGCAGCTTCGATCAGTAACCGTATGACTTATGGATTCGGATGCGGGGCTGTAGCCCTTGCCGGTAGGTGGTGGACGGGCGCCGGAGCGGCGCGCTCGCAGTTATCATCGCGCGCTTGTGCGACTCTCGTTTGCTCACTGATGGCGGCTGGCAGTAAGGTTATTGGCAAAGGGATAACAACCAAGAATCTGAGAGGCCGCGCAGATGCTGCGATATCAGTCGCGCCGGCATCAACGCCTGATGGACGAGTCCGAGCAAGCGCTGTGGGACATGGCGGACACGTCCCGGAATCGCGCTGGGCGCATCGTCCATCACGTCTTGAACGACGCTAATGCCCACAGGATGTGGGAATCGCGTCACGCAGAGCTCGTACGGCCGGTCGCCGAGCAGGGCAAAAGGACGCCTCAGGTCGTCGCGCTGCGCGCAATCGAAGTCAGCCTGGTGCATAGGCGCGCGTTCATCGATCACGTTCGCAGAAACAAGGTAGTCGCCAAGGAGCGAGACAAGCTGTTCACCACATTCTACGGCCCCCGCGATGTGACCGATGCAATCGTGACCGAGCACAAGCAGTACATGCTCGCCGTCTCGAGCCGGGTCTCGGCGGATCATCTGATCAACGTCATGTGTGATCCGATCAGCAGCCGGCTGATCAAGCTCTACGAATCGGTCTACGCCGAGTACTTCGACTTGTATTGCTACGTCTCCGCCTGCGAGGACTCGGCGGCCGCCGATGCGGCCAGGCTGCTGATGCTGGACGCCCGTAAGCAGGCCAAGCTGCTGCGGGAGCGAATATACGCAGCGCAGCCCGACAAGCGGTTCGCCGATTTCGATCGGCAGGCTCTGCTCGCGCGCAGCGGCCGGTATCCGATCTTGGATTACATGGTCGGTTAGCCGAGCCGCGATCGTTCGGGTTCGTTGGCGGTCGGCCGTTCGACGATGCCGTCGTCCAGGAAGCGTGCGCGGAGCTCCGCGTCGGGCACCCAGCAGGTCTCTTTCATTCCAAACCACTTGTAGCGGCGGTTGCCGATGAAATCGTAGATCGGATCTGCGACGAACGGCGGGATCCAGAAGAGAAGATAAAAGAACAACGGCCACAGGCCGTCCATGCGTCGCGCTATGTGCAGCGCCGCTCGCGACTTGCGGTACAGCCTGCCGTCGAGAATCAGGAGGACCGAGCTCAGTTCGGCATGTCGATAGTCGAACTGTTGGAGTATTTCTGCCGCGGCTTCCGATTGTAAGGATGAGAATCGAAACGTGGCGTCGCGATCGTTACGGATGACCAGCTGCACGGAGCGCTGGCACAGGTTACACACACCGTCGAAGAGTATCAGCGGATGCGCGTTGCCCGGATGCATGCGTGTCGAGCGAATCAGTGGCGGCAGCGGTCGGGGCGAGGCGCATCGACGAGGCGGAATGACATGTATTTCCGCTCGAGCCAGGACTGATTGATAAAGTGTTGATTCGCGAACGCCTCGACGGACTGCAGGTCGCTTAAGATGTAGCGTGCGCCGTCGACGCGCAGGGTGATCGGCAATGCCAGGGGTTCCCTGGACGTGAAGTGGCGCTGAAAATCGAACATGACCATGCCCTGATCGTCTTCCACGAGCACTTGCAGCGAAGGATTGCTCGTTGCCTCTGCGTAGACGATTGTATCCTGATACGGAAAAAGGCGCAGGGGCTCGCGGATGACGTAGTGATTGGATACGCCGCCCTCCGTGCGCAGGCCGCTGAACATCGCCATCGTGCCACCGGTGCCGAGCCCGACGTAAGGGCTCAGGCAGTGGAGGAAAAACCATATCGGAACCACGTTGAGCGCGAGCAGCGGTGATCTCAGTCGGTATGGAGCGTCGACCGGGCGCATCTGGCCGTATCTGAAAACCA
>JBFGFX010000107.1:0-11406 GCA_041579335.1 Woeseiaceae bacterium
GCCGGCGGCGCCTGCGCCTGATGCGTGACGATCGGCCAGAGCCGGTCGTACAGGTTGAGCTGCGGCGATACCGACACGAGCTCCATGTTCGCCTCCCAGAACGCGTCAAGGGTGCCGACGTCGCGCCAATACGCCTGCTTGCCGGTGTCGGGCTCACGGAACGGATACGCGAACACGCGGTAACTCTTGATGATCGACGGGATGACGTTGCGGCCGAAATCGTGCTGCGTTCCGGGGGTGTCGGCGTCCTTGATCACCTGCTCGTACAGGAACTCTGTGTTGAACACGTAGTTGCCCATCGACGCGAGACAGACGTCGTCGCGACCCGGCACGGGCGTTGGATGCTCCGGTTTCTCCGCGAAATCGATGATCCGACCGGACTCGTCTACGGTCATCACACCCAATGCGCCGGCGGCTTCCTCGATCGGCACCTCGAGGCAGCACACCGTCATGTCGGCCAGCTTCTCGACGTGCGCCGCCAGGAACGAGCCATAGTCCATCTTGTAGACGTGATCACCGGCCAGGATCAACACGAAGCGTGGTGCGTGGGTGCGGATGATGTCGAGGTTCTGGTAAACGGCGTCGGCCGTTCCACGGTACCACTCACCGCCGATGCGCTGCGAGGCAGGCAGTATCTCGACGAATTCGTTGTCACCGGACTGGAACCGGGACCAGCCGCGCACGAGATGGCGGATCAGCGAATGCGCTTTGTACTGAGTGAGGACACCTATACGGCGCACGCCGGAGTTGATGCAGTTGGACAGCGGAAAGTCGATGATTCGATACTTGCCGCCGAAATACAGGCTGGGCTTCGCGCGCCAGGTCGTCAGCTCGTGCAGACGGCTGCCCTGGCCGCCCGCCAGGATCAGCGCGAGCGTCTCGCGCGTCAGCCGGCTGACGTAGCGGGCATCGACGGTGATTTCGGCCATCGGTCTCCTCTCACCTTGCTTCTTATTATGGCCCGCCCAGTGTATAGCAGATCCGGCGCCAGGAATGCCAAAACCAGCCGACGAGCACGCACCGTCTCCGACGCCGTCGGCCCAGCCGGCGACCGGCGTCTCAATCGACCGCGCTGCGGCCGGCGGCGGCTACTATCTCGCCGACGCCGTCGCAGAGCGCCGGTGTGAGCTGCTCAGTCTGCACCCGCCAGCGCCAGTTGTTGGCCGATGTGCCGGGCGTATTCAGGCGCGCGTCCGAGCCCAGCCCGAGGAAATCCTGCAGCGGCGCGATCGCGAGTCGAGCGTCGCTCGAGAACGCGAGTTTGATCAGATCGGTGTGGATCGTGTCCGGATGGCCGTTCGTGATCTCGAGGACCAGCGCCTGCGTGCGGCGGATCTCTTCCTCGCTGCGGTTGTCGTCGGGGCTGCCGCGGAACCAGCCCAGCGTCGTGTCATTGTCATGCGTGCCGGTGTAACACACGCAGTTGTCGTCGATGTCGTCGAGGTCGAATTCATCGTAGCTGACCTCGAACTGCAGCACCTTCATCCCCGGTATGTGATAGCGGTCGCGGAGCGCCTCCACTTCCGGCGTGATGACCCCCAGGTCTTCGGCGACGATCGGCAGGTGTCCCATCGAGCTCTGCATTGCCTTAAAAATCGCATCGCCGGGACCGGGTATCCATTCGCCGTCGCGCGCCGTCTTCGCGTCGGACGGCACCGACCAGTACGCCTCGAAGCCGCGGAAATGATCGATGCGCACGAGGTCGGCGAGCTCGACCGACTTCTTGAGACGCTCGATCCACCACCGATAGCCGTCGGCCGCGTGCTTGTCCCAGTCGTAGAGCGGGTTGCCCCAGAGCTGGCCGTCCTCGCTGAAATAGTCGGGCGGCACGCCGGCCACGTGGGACGGGCGGCCGTTCGGATCGAGCCGGACGATATCCCGATTCGCCCAGGCGTCTGCGCTGTCCAGCGCGATGCAGATCGGCATGTCCCCGAACAGCAGCACGCCGCGCTCCGCCGCGTACTCCTTGAGCCGCCGCCACTGCCGGTCGAACAGGAACTGGACGAGCTTGATGGACTCGATCTCGCGACCGGCCTCGTCCTCCACAGCCTTGAGCGCTCTGGCTTCGCGCTGGACGAATTCGGGCGCCCACTCGGGCCACGGCCGTTCGCCGTGGCGCGTCTTGAGGATCCGGAACAGCGCATAGTCATGCAGCCACTCTGCATCGTTCCGGTCGAGGAAGCGATCGAAGTCCGCCTTCACCCGAGAATCGGCCTGGGCCCCGAAACGTCCGGTGGCGCGCCTCAAGAGCGCGTTCTTGGCCGGGATAAGGGCGCCGTAATCGACGCTGCTACGTGGCAGCTTGAGCAGGCTGTCCGCCTCGTTGGACGTCAGCAGGCCGGCGCGGATCAGGGCCGCGGTATCGATCAAGAGCTCGTTGCCGGCGAACGTGGACAGCGGCTGATACGGCGAGTCGCCGTAGGCCGTCGGGCCGGTCGGCAGGAATTGCCACACCCTCAAGTTCATGCGCTTCATCGTGTCGATGAACGCGAACGCGGCGTCGCCGATCTCGCCGATGCCGTAGTTGCTCGGCAGCGACGTGAGATGCAGGCATACGCCTGCCTGCCGTTCAATCGGCAGCGTCTCTTGCTGTCGTGTTTCCGTCATAACCGCTCGATTCTAGTAGCTTGCGTTCGCACCGGCGTCGCTCCATCGCTCATATCCAGAATGAGAAATACAGATAGATGCAGGTGACCAGTCCCAACACGACGGCGGTCACGGCCACGTCGCGGGCGTCCCAGCTGGCGCGCACGGCCGCGCGGTCGATCGAGGCGAACGTCAAACCATGAATCTGCTCGCGATCGGGCGGCGCCGCCGTGCGCGACATCACGACGATGACCATCGTGCAAATCAGGAACAGGACGCCGGAGAAGTACAGGAAGTTGAAGTCGCCGATCGCCGCGAGCAGCGCGGGGCTCTCGATCTTGCCGGCACCGAACAGCGCCTGGATCGTGAGCTTCGACATGCCCAGCGTGAAACCGAGTCCCAACCCCCAGACGGCGCCGCGGTTGTTGATGCGGGTCGAGAACAGCCCGAGCAGGAATACCGCTGTGATCGGCGGTGCCAGATAGCCCTGGACGCTCTGCAGGTACTGGTACAGACCGCCCTCGGAGATCATCGGCATCACCGGAATCCAGAGCAGGCCGAGAATGACGACGACAGAGGTGGCCGCGCGCCCGACCGTGACGAGTTGGCGCTCGGACGCGCCGGGCCTGAGTTTCTCGTAGACGTCGACCGTGAACAGGGTCGCCGTGGAGTTGAACAGGGAGGACAGCGAGCTCATCAGCGCCGCCATCATGCCGGCGACGACGAGCCCGCGCAGGCCCTCGGGCAGGAGTACGGCGACCATCGTCGGGAACACCTGATCGCCCGCCATGCTGCCCGCGGCGTCGGTGGGCAGGGCGAGGAGCCCCTTCGCGTTGAGTGCGGCGCCGATCAGGCCCGGGACCAGGAAGATCAGCACCGGCCAGACTTTGAGGAAAGCGCCCCACAGCGCGCCCCGCCGCGCGGTCTTCAGGTCTTTCGCGGCCAGCGTGCGTTGCACGATGTACTGATCGGTGCACCAATACCAGATGCCGACGATCGGCGATGCAATCAAGATGCCGAGCCACGGGAAGTCGGGATCGGACAGCGGCCGCCACAGCGCGTACTGGGCCACGTTCTGCGAGGCGAAACTCTGTAGCTCGGCCCAGCCGCCCAGTCGCTCCAGGCCGAAATACGTGATCGCGGCCGAGCCGACGAGCAAGATCAGGGCCTGTGCGGAATCGGTGAACAGCACGGCGCGGAGGCCGCCCGCGACCGTGTACAGACCGGTCAATACCACCGTCGCGATCGCCCCGATCCAGAACGCGTTCTCGGGGCTGCCGAAGGTATCGGGCAAGAGCGTCTCGAACACGAGCGCGCCGGCATACACCGTCACCGACACCTTGGTCAGCACGTACGCCGCCAGCGACACGAGCGACAGGATCCAGCGCGGCCGCGGGCCGAAGCGCCGCTCCAGGAACTCGGGCATCGTGAACACTTTGGATTGGTAGTAGAAGGGGACGAAGACCCAGGCCAGGAGCACCACGATCCAGGCGTGCAGCTCGTAGTGCGCCATCGCCATGCCGGTGGACGCGCCTTGCCCCGCGAGCCCGACGATGTGCTCGGAGCCGATGTTGGACGCGAAGATGGAGGCGCCGATGGCGAAAAAGCCGATGTTGCGGCCGGCCAGGAAGTAGTCGGTCGAGGTGCTCTGACGGCGGGCAGCGGCGACCACGACGCCAACGAGAATGGCGAAGTAGAGGCCGATCACCAGCCAATCCAGGGTACTCAGCGCGCTCATACAGATTTCCCGGGCCGCCGCCAGCGCCGCACCGCCGTTGCGGGTACACGACAGCAGCACGCAAGCTAGCCGTCGCGCCGGCCCCAGGCAACTCGATGCAAACGTATTCAGAAATGAATACGTATGCATCGTATTGCGGCGATGCAACGCGATTCATACCATTCGCGCAAGATTCGGCGTAAACCGTATGTTTTTTGCAACTGACCTGCAGTGGGGGATCACGACGAATGGTTAATAGGTCGCATAAGCGCGCCGCCACGTCCGATGCGCAGCTTTCCCGGACAGAATTGAAGACATTCCGCCGCTCGGCGCTGTCCCTGGCGGTGGCCGCGGCGCTGCCGGGCGCCGCCCTGACGCTGCCGGCCGCATCGCTGGCTCAGGAGTCCGCGGACGAACCCGAATTCATGGAAGAGGTGACGGTCACCGGCTATCGTCGCAGCCTGCAAAACTCGATGGCGCTGAAGCAGACGTCCGAGTCGATCATCGAGGCGGTCTCGGCCGAGGACATCGGCAAGCTGCCGGACTTCAGCATCGCCGAATCGCTCGCCCGGCTGCCTGGGCTAACGGCCCAGCGGCTGAACGGCCGCGGCCAGGTCATCAGCGTGCGCGGCCTCTCGCCCGACTTCACGACGGCGCTCCTGAATGGCCGCGAGCAGGTGTCCACCGGTGACAACCGCGGCGTCGAGTTCGACCAGTACCCGTCGGACCTGCTGCAGAGCGTGCTCGTCTACAAGACCCCGGATGCGCAGCTGATCGGCCAGGGCTTGGCCGGCACCGCAGACATGCGCACCGTCCGCCCGCTGGCGCACGGTCAGCAGACGATCAACGCGGGCATCCGCTACGAGTGGACCGAGCAAGACGCGCTGAACGCCGGTTCCGCGGACGACGGCGAGCGCATCACGCTGTCCTATATCGATCAGTTCGCGAACGACACCGTCGGCGTCGCGGTCGGCTTCTCGCACATGTCGAACCCGTCGCAGGAAGAGCGCTACAACGCCTGGGGGTATGCGACGTCACCGAACGGCGATCTCGTGTTGGGCGGCGCCAAACCGTTCGTGCGCTCCGGCGAGCTCGAGCGGCAGGGCGTCATCGGCATCCTCGAGTACCAGCCGAGCGACACGTTCTCGACGGCCATCGACGTCTATTACTCGGAGTTCGAGGAGACACAACAGCTCTCCGGCATTGAGATCCCCTTGGAGTGGGGCGGCGCGACACTGATGCCGGGCGAGACGGTCGAGAACGGGCTCGTCACGTCGGGCACGTACGACAACGTCGTCAACGTGGTGCGCAACGACATCGACCGGCGCGACGCGGACCTCACCGCGATCGGCTGGAACATGCAATTCGATCTGGCGAACGACTGGTACCTCGAGACCGATCTGAGCCACTCGTCGGTGGATCGCGAGGATCGGCTTGCCGAGAGCTACGCCGGCACGGGCAATCCCGCGAACCCGAATCCCGTCACGGACACCGTCGGTTTCGCGCTCGGCACGTCCGGCGCGGTCTTCGACACTAATATCAACTACGCGGATCCCAATCGGATCGTGCTGACGAGCCCGCGCGGCTGGGGCGGCGACGTCGTCCCCGGCGGCCAGCTCGGCTACCTCAACAACCCGAACATCGAGGACGACCTGAACGCGATTCGCGTGAACATCGGCAAGGCGCTCGACGGCGTAATCAGCTCGATGGAGTTCGGCGTCAACTACCAGACCCGCGAAAAGGAGAAGATCGCGGACGAGTTCTTCCCGGCGTTGGCCAATCCCGCGAGCTGTCTGCTCGCGGATGTGGACGGCAACTGCCTCGAAGCGCCGATCCCGAACGTGACCGGCACGACCGATCTTTCGTTCCTCGGCATCCCGGGCATGGTTGCCTACGATCCGCTCGCGCTTTACTTCAGCCCCACCTATAGCCTGACCCGCAACCCGAACGGCGACGTCGCGATCAAGAGCTGGACGGTCGAGGAGGACGTCGCACTTGCCTACGCGCAGTTCGGCTTGGACACGGAATTGGGCGGCATACCCGTGACGGGCAACTTCGGCGTGCAGGTCGTCTACACGGATCAGAGCTCGATCGCGGTGGCGGCAAGCGGAACGGGCTCGGGCTTCACCGGCGTGCCGAACACCGGCGGCAAGGACTACACGGAGGTGCTGCCGAGCTTCAACCTGACCTTCGACTTCGGTAACGAGAACTACGTGCGTTTCGCTGGCGCGCGCACCTTGGCACGCCCGCGCATGGACGACATGCGCGCCAGCGGCACCTGGTCGTACAACCCGGACAACGAAGACTCGACCGACATCAACAACTCGCCGTGGGGCGGCGACCTCGGCAATCCGGAGATCGACCCGTGGATCGCGAACGCCGTCGACCTGTCCTACGAGAAGTACTTCGAGGACGGGCTCGGCTATTTCGCGCTGGGCGTGTTCTACAAGGACCTGGACAGCTACATCTTCACCGACACCGTCGTAGCGGACTTTACGGGCTTCCCGGTGCCGCCGGGACAGAATCCGGCGCTGTCGGCCGGTCTCGTGACCGCGCCGGAGAACGGCACCGGCGGGGATATCTCGGGCGTGGAGGTCGCGGTGCAGATCGAGGGTGGCCTGTTCACCGAAGCGCTCGACGGCTTCGGCGCCGTTGTCAACGCGTCGTTCACCGACAGCTCGATCGAGCCGAATCCGGGCGATCCGTCCGAGCCGATCCCGGGTCTGTCCGAGGAGATTATCAACGCGACCCTGTACTACGAAAACGAGTTCTTCGGCGCCCGCGTCAGCTCGCGTTATCGTTCGGAGTTCCGCGGCGAGGTCTCCGGCTTCGGCGCCGGCCGCGAGTTCCGGAACGTCGACGAAGAGACGGTCGTGGATGCGCAGCTCAGCTACTTCTTCAGCGGTCGGCTGGAAGGGCTATCGGCATACCTGCAGGGCTACAACCTGACGGACGAGCCGTTCCGTACTATCACCGAGGGCGATCCGCGGCAGGTGATCGACTATCAGAGCTATGGCCGCTGGTACATGATCGGGCTCTCGTACACCACACAATAACAACGGTCCGTCCCCCGTTGACGCCCCTGCCGATCGGCGATCGGCAGGGGCTTTTTATTGGCCGCCATCGTATCCTGCTCTACGGGGTGGCGATTGAAGATCTGTAGGAGCCCGCCCTGGCGGGCGACCGAGACCGAATCGGCACCTCACGTAGGAGCCCGCCCTGGCGGGCGACTTAAATGGATTGGTGGCACACGACAGGGTAGGCGCCCATCAACGACCGACGCATCAAAAAGCTGGTCATCGTCGGCGGCGGCACCGCGGGCTGGATGGCTGCGGCCGTGCTGTCCCGCGTCATGGGCCCGACGCTCAAGATCGAGCTGATCGAATCCGAGGCGATCGGCACGGTCGGCGTCGGCGAAGCGACGATCCCGCAGATCCGGCTGCTGGTCAGCTTGCTCGGCATCGACGAACACGATTTCTTGCGGCACAGTCAGGGCAGCATCAAGCTCGGCATCGAGTTCCATGGCTGGGGTCAACCGGGCGACAAATACATGCACGCGTTCGGCGCAATCGGCCGGAGCTTAGGGCTACTGACGTTCCACCACTATTGGCTGCGCCGACACAAAACGGGAAACGGCGGCAGCCTCTGGGACTATTCGTTCACCTACCAGGCCGCCAAGGCCAATCGCTACGCGCGCGTCGATCGTCTCGGCGACAGCGGGCTCGACGGACTGGTTTACGCCTATCACTTCGATGCGTCGCTGGTCGCGAGCTACCTCAGAGCATTCAGCGAGAAGCAGGGCGTGATGCGCACGGAAGGCAAGATCGTCGACGTGACGCTCAAGGAGCCCGACGGATTCATCGAATCGGTGACGCTCGAGGACGGTCGCCGTGTGAACGGCGACTTCTTCATCGACTGCTCCGGCTTCCGCGGGCTCCTGATCGAGCAGGCGCTCGAGACAGGCTACGAGGACTGGACCGAATGGCTGCCGTGCGACCGCGCCGTTGCCGTTCCGTGCAGGTCCGTCGAGCCGTTGACGCCATACACGCAGGCGATCGCGCGCCGTGCCGGATGGCAGTGGCGGATCCCGCTACAGCACCGGATCGGCAACGGCCACGTCTACTGCAGCGAGCACATGAGCGACGACGAGGCCACGGCCATCCTGCTCGACCATCTCGACGGCGAACCGGAGGCCGAGCCGCGCCCGCTGCGCTTCACGACCGGCATGCGCAAGAAGCTCTGGAACAAGAACTGCGTCGCGCTCGGGCTCGCCAGCGGCTTCATGGAGCCGCTCGAATCGACGAGCATCCACCTCGTGCAATCGGGCTTGAGCCGGCTGATCAATCTATTCCCGGACGCGCGATTCTCGCCGGCCGACATCGACGAGTTCAACCGCCAGTCGCGCTTCGAGTTCAAGCGCATCCGGGATTTCCTGATCCTGCACTATCACGCGAACCGGCGTGATGGCGAGTTCTGGGTCGGGCGGCGCGAGATGCAGGTGCCGGAGACGCTCCAGCGCAAGATGGAGCAGTTCCGACAGAGCGGCCGCATCGTCCGTGAAGCCGACGAGCTGTTCACGGAGGTCGCCTGGCTGCAGGTCATGCTGGGGCAGGGCATCGAACCCGAGGACTACCATCCACTGGCCGACCTGCCCGCTGCCGACCAGCTCGACGGGTTCATGACGGACATGAAACGGCTCATCGCCCAGTCGGTGTCACGGCTGCCCGCGCACCGCGAGTACCTGGATCGGCACTGCCGCGCCGACTGAGGGGCCGTTGTCCGGCCCCCCAGTCGTGCCGCATCACGGCCGGAAGGCGATTTGCTCGAGCATCCGCGTGCGGAAACTCGCTTCCAAACCGGCACCGGCAGCGGCCGCTGCGGCCTTGTCGAACCAGTTACCTTCCGACGGGCAGGTGAACGAGGGAAACGCGAGGGCATAGGCGGCTGGATCCTGCAGGTACAGGCCCGTGAAGAACCCGGCGCAGCCGCTCAAGCCGAGCGAGGTATGTCCGGGCTCGTCGACGGACAGTAGGGCGGAGTTTCCGAGCAGCCCGTTCGCCGCAAGCGCGCCCTCGTAGCGGGTCGCCGGATCATAGAAATTGCCGATCACCAGCATCGGCGTCGCCGTCGTCGTATCGAACGGGCCTTTGTAGACGCCATCGTCGAAACTGGACCACACGGTGCAGGGTCTGGAGGCCCACGCCCAAGCTTCGCCGAAGATGCCGAAATCCTCGGTTGCCTGCTTGCCCGCCTGGAACCAGGTGCCGTGCCCGCCGCCGGGATTCGTAGTGTCCTCGCAAGCCACGCCGGGGAAGCCTTCCGCGAAATTGGGATAGTTCGGGAAACCGCGCTTGTTGACGAGCCCGACCGAGCCCTGCATCGTCTGCCGCGCCAACCCGAGCGCTAGAGGATCGGGAACCGATTCGAGAAACGCGAAAAACGCCGCCAGGTCCGCGTAGCCGAACGGGTTGTAAAGGCCGAGCAGCAGATCGAGGACGCCGAACGAGTAGAGATACGGGAACGTCTCTCCGGTCGCGGGATCGGTGATGAGTATCGGCCCTTCACGAAGGCGTTCGAGCAGCGCGTCCAGCCGGTCCGCCGCGTTCGGCGCCAGCGCACAGTTCCCTGCCGCGGAGGCGTCGCACTGTCGCAGGAACTCCTCGAGCGTGGCCTGTGCGCCGGTGTCCGAGCGCAGCGCGACGCTGAACGGAACCTGGGCGTCGACGTTGGCCCAGGCGATCGGATCCAGGACGCCGTCGATCACCATTGCACCGACGGTGTTCGGGAAGAGATTTGCATATGTCTGGCCGAGATAGGAGCCGTACGACAGACCGACATAATTCAGGTGCGTGTCACCGACAGCTTGTCGCAGGTAGTCGAGATCGCGGGCGACGTTTGCCGTCGACATGTGCTCCAAGATTTTGTTGCCGCGCTGCGTACACTGGTCATTCAAGAGCGTATCCGCTGCCTCGAACAGCGGCAGCTCCCCGCCACCGTGGGGAAGGGCAGCGGCGGGAATGCCTGGACGGCCTGGTTGAGGTTGCCGAAGCAGCGCAGTCCGGTCGAGCGGCCGATGCCGCGGGGGTCGAAGCCGACGATGTCGTACTGGTTCGCCACCGGGCCGATGAAAAACTGAGCGATCGGTCCGAAGAACAGCGCGAAGTCGACGCCCGAGCCGCCGGGGCCGCCCGGATTCAGGAACAGCGAGCCGCGGTACACGTCCGGATCGGTGGCGCGCAGGCGGACGAGCGCCAGTGAGATCACGGGGCCGTTCTCACGGTCGTAGTCGAGCGGCACGTTGGCCTGAGCGCACTCGTAACGTGTGCCGAAAGCGGCGAACTGCGCCGCAAGGTCCTTGTAACACTCGCTCCAGCTCAGTTTCTTGTTGCCGACGCCCGCATTGGCGGTTGCCGCGAGCGACAGTAGTAGCAGGCATCCCAAAGTTCTCTTCATCGATCGATCTCCTTTTCTCGTGATAGATGTCGCGCAGCTCGCGGCGCAGGCCAATTGGGCCGAAGGGGCGAATTGTCCCATCCGGTTGTGACAGGCGGTGGTCGGGATCTGGTATTCAGATATGTTGGGTCTTGTTAAGGTAAGCGTATCTCACTAGCAGCCGAGGTCAAGGCGGCGTCCAGGAAGGCAAGCTGCAGCGACATGCGGAGACGCAAATGATAAGAAGAATCTGGCACGGCTGGACGACGCCCGACAACGCAGCGCGATACGAGCAGGTGCTGCGCGAGCACGTGTTCCCCTCAATCGAGGCGAAGCGCATCCCGGGGTATCGCCGCATCGAGCTGCTGCGGCTGGATCATAACGACGAAGTGGAATTCATTACGATAATGAGCTTTGATTCGCTGCAAAACGTCATCGATTTTCAGGGCGAAGACTACGAGCAGAGCTATGTGCCGGACGCGGCTCGCGAGGTCCTCGCGCGCTGGGATCGGACCTCGGCACACTACGAAGTTCGGGAGGAACGGTCGTATGGGTAGCTTCATGAGCCAGCGGTGGTTTCGCCGGCTCGCGATGGCCGCCGTGATCGGTGCGCTGACCTCGGGCGCGCGGGCCGCCGAATGCGAGGACGTGCCGCGGTTCATCGGCATGTA
>JBFGFX010000108.1:0-11367 GCA_041579335.1 Woeseiaceae bacterium
CGATTACGCCGGCGGCTTGACAGAGGAGCAGCCCGTCTCTAATCGCTTGCAGGAATTGCCGCCGTTTCATCGTCAAAGGAGCGAGCTCGGACGCTCCCTCCCAGGCGTCGACTATGCACACGCGACCGGCGCCGCGATAGGCGTAGTTCTACCTACCCCGTCCCCGGCCGTCGCAACCAAGCAGGGCGTCCGTAATAGTCCTTACGGCAAGGCGGCGTCGCGCTCACTAGAATCGAGCTATGAAACTCTTTGCGATGAACGCCAGCTCGGGGCTGGGCGAGCGGGTCGCGGAGCTGCTTGGGCACCGGCTGGATGCGCACGAGGAGCGTGAATTCTCGCACGGCGAGCACAAGGTCCGCCCTTTGGTCGACGTGTGGTCGGAAGACGTCTACGTCATCTCTTCGCTCCACGGTGACAGCACGCTGTCGGTCAACGACAAGATCTGTCGCCTTTTGTTCTTCGTGGGCGCGCTCAAGGACGCCGGCGCGAGCAGCGTCACCGCGGTGCTGCCGTATCTCGCGTACTCGCGCAAGGATCGCCGAACGAAGCCGAGAGATCCGGTCACGACGCGCTATTTGGCAACGACGCTTGAGAGCGTCGGTGTCGACAGGATCGTGACGGTGGACGTGCACAGTCCGACGGCGCTCGACAACAGTTTTCGCTGCCCAGCGGTGAATCTGAGTACCACGGAACTATTCGCCGACTATTTTTTTCGCACGATCGCTGACACCGTCGACAGCATCGTTGCACCCGACCTTGGTGGGGTAAAAGCGACGCGGGTTTTCGTCGACGCGTACGCTGATCTCTCCCACGCGTCGCTGCCGATGGCGGTGATGGACAAGCGGCGCAGTGAAGGGATCGTCAGCGGTTCTGGTCTGGTTGGCACGGTCGGCGACCACGTGCTCATCGTAGACGACATGATCGGGAGTGGCACGACGCTATGCCGGGCCGCATCGGCCTGCATCGAAGCCGGCGCGACTCGCGTCTCGGTCGGCGCCACACACGGCCTGTTTCAAGAGGGCGCGCCGCGTCTGTTCGAACAGGCAGGCATCGACGCCATCGTCGTGACCGATACGGTTGCGATAGACAGGCTGTCGCTTGCGGCAGCCAGCCGCGAACGGATAATCACGATCGGGTGCGCGCCGCTCTTGGTAGAGTGCCTGCGTTCGATGCAGACATGATGCGGCCGCGTCAAACGATCGCCGAAGCCCTTAGATAGTGCAGCGCCAGGCCGAGATAATCTCGACCTCGGCTAAGCCAGCGAGCTCCGTCGTCTTGGTCCAATGTGTGCCAGGCGGATAGCATGGCACGCATGCTGGCGCGCCGTGCTCCATAGAAGTTCCACAGATGCCTCGGCGCCTCGTCGTCGCCGTTGGCACCGTACCAGTCGATGCACTCATCCTCGATCCATTGCTGGCCGATCACCCGGCATTCCAGACCGAAGAAGGCGAGTTCCTCCACAACGTCGATGCAACGAAGGTCTCGGTCGAATTCCAGCCGGTCGATGATTTCGGGTTCCGCATCCGGAATCAGGAAGACATGTTCCGGTCGCAGATCACCGTGGATCTCGCGCACGAATCCATCTCGACCACGGTTCCCGAGGACTTCGGCGTTCGCGCCAATGTACGCGACCTGTCGCTCGAACACGTCTTCGACGAGTGCGCTCGGGAAACCGAACTGCGGTCTCCGCAGCTCCTCGTACACGTCGTTGCCCTGATCCTGTAGCCGTCTCACGTATTCGCGCGCCTCGGACCGGCAGTCTGGTGCATGGCGATAGAATCGCAGGAGCTTGCGCAGGAGACCGTGAACGTCACTCGGCTTCAATGTCCCGCTCCCAGCGGCCACCGGCAGCGCGCTCTCTCTCGGCAGCCGGCGCATCTTGACCAGCCACTCGACAACTCTACCGTGGCCGCCGATGGCGAGCTGACCGCCGCTCTCGATCACGATGTCGACGACGCCGAGGTACGTTCGGGCGGCGAGCGGGCGATTCAATCGATACTCCTCATTGCAGAGATGCCGTCGTGAATCGAGCTCGGAAAAGTCGAAGCGTCCCCGACGGAACGCTTTTTTCATCTTGTAGGCGTGGTCATCTGTCAGGAACACCCAGGCGTGGTGCGTCTCGATGACGGAGACGCGCTGCGTGTGCTCAGGGTAGCTCTCGGGGGCGCTCAGGAAACGGACGATGTCGCCCTGATTGTTCGACCGCTCTCTGTACGATGACGGGGGCACGCTGGTGGAATGGCTAGACTGTCTTATGCCGCTGGCCGTTTCGCAGTGTAGTCATTGACGCCTGCCGTTCCCCATAGGTGCATTTACGTACAGTCAGTTTCGGGATCGGTGAGGATACTGGCATCGTATGATCAGATGCGGCGAGGCACGTGTATAAGGTCTTCGATGATCGGCATGACGCCGGCCGAGCGCTGATCGAGCGCGTCAAGCGCTGTGAGCTCGATCAACCCATCGTCCTCGCGCTGCCGCGCGGCGGCGTACCGGTCGCCTACGAGATCGCCAAAGCGCTCGAGGCGCCGCTCGATACGGTCGTGGTCAGGAAACTCAGGGCACCCATGCAACCGGAACTCGCCATCGGCGCTATCGCCTCAGGCGGCATTCGTGTGCTGAACGAGGAATTGGTGGGTACTCATCTCGGCTTGGACGAAGCGGCGGTCGAGGCGATCACCCAAGAAGAACTGCAGGAATTACGATGGCGCGAGCGGCGGTACCGAGGCGACAGGCCTTTTCCGGATCTGGCAGGGCGGGATGTGCTGCTCGTGGATGACGGCATGGCGACCGGTGCAACGATGAGGGCCGCCGCGGAAGCCGTGCGCGAGCACAAGCCGTCCAAGATCGTCGTGGCCGTGCCCACTGGTTCCAAATCCGCGGTGGCCGAGGTGTCCGAGCTGGTCGACCAGGTGATCTGCCTCGTATCCCCGGCCGAGTTCTACGCCGTCGGCCAGTTCTATAGAAACTTCGCGCAGACCAGCGACGAGGAAGTTCGCGAGTATCTCGACCAGGCGCATGAAGCCTTTGCAGGGTGCTGACACGCCCCGCCGATCGCATGGGCACGCGTCGGCTCTTAGCCGAGGTGGCTGGTCTCACGTCGTCGCTGTTTCGCTACGACCGAGACCAGGTCCGATAGCTGCTCGGCCAGTAGTTCCAAAGCATCATCGCTGGCGACGAGGCCGACCAATTCGCCTTGTGAATTGACGACCGGAATGCGTCGGACGGCGCGATTCCGCATGAGCTCGATCGTCTCGAACAGTCCGGCGTCCTCGTCGACGGTGACGAGCTCGTAGCTCATTGCGTCGCCGACCGCGATGTCGGTAGGCGACAGGTCCTGCGTCACGAACTCCATCACGATATCGCGATCGGTCAGCACGCCGACCGGGCGCCGCCCGTCGCCGTTCGTCTCGACGATGACGACGCTGCCCACGTGGTACTCGCGCATCAGCTGCGCGGCCTCCGTCACCGAAGCGTCCTTTTCGATGACCACGACTTCGCGATTACAGAATTCACTCGCTTTCACGATATACCTCCGTCGTCTCGATCAGCTCGACGCGGCAACCGAGCCGGCTGAAGTGTGCGTAGATAGGCTGTGTGATGATGAACGACGGCGCGATGATGACGTTGCGACTTCCGCCGGCAAGCTCCGCAATGCGGTTCGAGTCCGTCTCGGAGAGCACCTCGAACGCCAGCGCCAGGTTGGCTTCGGCGGCGAGGCGCTCAATGTCCCGCCGAGCACGGCGCACCGCTTCGGCATTGAGCTGTTCCGCTCGCTGCAGCGTGAACGCGGCGATCGAACCGCCGATCCTCGAGATCTCACACGTGAATGGCAGACTCGCCACGCGATGCCAGCGATCATCGGCGAGGAACAACGCGACGATCTCGGCCGGCGCCTCGCGGAGGCGGTCCAAGGCGGCACGCCAAAGCGTCTGCACGGGACTCGTCTCCGTGACCGCTATGACGATGCGCACGCTGTCATTATTCGTCTTCATGGTCCTCACCGTGGTCGCTGAATTGCTTGCGCGATTCGGCGTATTTCAGCAGCTGTTGCTCGACCCGACGATTCACCGAATCAACCGGGAAGTCACCGTTCTCGTCTCGCTGACCGGCGTCGACGCCGGTCAGAATGGAGACGGCCTGGTCGATGTCCGTTACGGCGTAGACGTTGAACTGTCCCGCGCGGACCGCGTCGACAACGTCCTCACGCAGCATCAGATGCTTGACGTTGTCACGCGGTATGAGCACGCCGTGCGAGCCGTCGAGGCCGCGGGCCTTGCACACGTCGAAGAAGCCCTCGATTTTCTCGTTGATGCCGCCGACGACCTGGACGCGGCCGAGTTGGTTGACCGACCCGGTGACCGCCAGGTTCTGTTGGATGGGCAGCCTCGACAGCGACGAAAGGAGCGCACAGAACTCGGCCACCGACGCGCTGTCGCCTTCGACGCCACCGTACGATTGCTCGAACACGACGCTACCTTGAAGGGACAGTGGAGTATCGGCCGCGTAACGCGCCGCGAGGGCGGACGACAAGATCATCATGCCTTTCGAGTGAATCGCGCCGCCGAGCTCGACTTCGCGCTCGATGTCGACGACCTCCCCGGTACCGATCCGGGTCGTGGCCGTAATTCTGACCGGGTGGCCGAAGCTGAATTCGCCGAGATCGACAACTGACAGACCGTTCACCTGACCGACCCGAGCGCCGTCGGTGTCGATCAACAGCGTGTCGCGCTGGATGGCATCCGCAAGCTTGTTTTTCGTGCGGCTCAGCCGGCGCCGGCCTTCGTCGACCGCGCGGAGGACGTCCGCCCTGTCGACCTGCTCGGACTGCCGCTGGCGCGCCCAATAGTCCGATTGCATGAGCAGATCGTCCAGCGAGCGCATGTGCATGGACAGGCGTTCGCTGTCTTCCGCCGTTCTGGCCCGCTGCTCGATCACGCGCTGTACGGCGTCGCGACTGAAGGGCAGCAGTTCGTGGGTGCGAATCCGCTGTGCGATCAGGCTGGCGAAGCTGGCGACGTTCTCGCTCGTGCGTTCGAGCTCGTCGTCGAGATCGGCGGCGATCTTGAAGAGCTCGTTGAACTCGCTGTCGTAGGTGCTCAGCAGGTAGTAGTACCAACGCTCGCCGATCAGCACGATCTTGACGTCCAGCGGAATCGGCTCGGGCTGCAGGGTGGTCGTGCTCACGAAGCCATAGGTTTCGCCCGGGGATTCGATACGCACGCGCTTCGCAAACAGGGCCTGTTTCAGCGCCTCCCAAACGAACGGACGGCTCAGGATGCGGTGGATGTCCAGGATCAGGAACCCGCCGTTCGCGCGGAGCAGCGCGCCGCTGCGTACCATCCGAAAATCGGTGACGAGCGCGCCCATCTCGGCGCGGTGCTCGATCTTGCCGATGACGTTTTGGTAGCTCGGGTTCGGTTCGTAGATGACCGGCGCCGTGTCGGCCGGGTCGTTGCCCACGACCAGATTGACTTCGTAGCGGCCAAACAGGCGCGCGGGATCGCGGGACAGGAACGGCAGCGGCGACGGCTCCGGCTCGCGAAAATCCTGCGCGTTTTCGATGAGGTCCTGCTGTACCTCGTCGAGGTAGGTCACCACCGCGGGCAGTTCCTGATACTTGTTCTTGAGCTCCGCCAACAAGATGCCGACCGCGTGCGTCGTGACGTGGCGATTGAGCGTCTTGACCTGCTCGCGATGTTTCTTGCGGAGCTGCGGCAGCTGCTCGATGTGGCGCTGGAGCTCGTCGCTCAAGCGTTTGATGGCGGCCTGTAGCTGCTCACGCTCCGCCTCCGGCAGCTTCGCAAAATCGGCGTCCCTTAAGACCTTGCCGTCGCGGATCGGCGCCAGGACATAGCCCGTCGGCGTTTGCAGCACGCCGATGCTTTCTTCTGAGGCCCGCTTCTCGAACCCCTTCCAAAGGTCTTCGACCTCCTGCTGCGTTTCCGCCTCGATCGCCTTTAGCTGGTCGCGGTAGTCGTGGCCTTCGAAGGCCGCCGGAATCGCAAGTCTGAGCTCCTCGATGAGGTCGCGCATGTCATCGCGGAACGTCGCGCCACGGCCGGCCGGAAAACACAGCGCATGCGGTCGCTCCGAGTCGCCGAAGTTGTTGACGTAGCACCAATCGGCGGGCGGCGCCATGGCGCCCGCGCGGTCTTTCGCGAGCTCCTCGGCGAGGCCCTGGCGATCGCTGCCCGGCGCCCCGAGGACGAACACGTTGTAACCGTCGCGATCGATCAGGATGCCGAAGCGCAAGGCGTCAATCGCCCGTTCCTGCCCCAGGTGTCGATTGTCCAGTTCGAGCTCGTCGCTGCGCTCGAACTCGAGCTCCGTGGGCTCGCAGGCGCGCCTCAGCTCGGAGTGGGGGACGATGAAATCACGGTGTGTGGTCGAAGCCATTTAGCTTGAGTCTTAGGCTGTGTCGGATGCCCGTTGCCACAACATACCCGGGCAACGGCAAATGTCACTAGGGGTTAGCCGAATATCGTGTTTTTCACGGGCCCATCGCCGTCGTGGCTCGGTCTGCGAATTCTACGTATTCCCTTTGCCCGTAGGGAGCCCTAGTGTGACGCGTTCCGGGTGGCAGGCTGGAGAGCTGGCGCCAGCGCGTCCTGGGTCACGTCTCGCCTGCACAGGGATTGGCACACGCGATAGAATCGACGTCGACTTCGGCGGGGGATGCGCCGTGCGGCACGACCCGGCGACGCATCTCGGGCGCGGACACCGCGGCCGATTCCGGGTGAAGTGGCGGCGATTCTGCACGAGTTTCCGCCGCGCTCGCTCGAGCACTGGAGATTGCACAGTGACTGACGAAATTAGGGATGTCGGCGCCCAGGACCCGACCGAAAACAACTCCCCGATCGCCTGGGAAGACAGCGACGAGACGCAGTTTCTGCGTCAAGAGTCTCCCGGTGGTCCGGTGTGTTACTTCAACAACGAAGCCTTCGCCCACGGCGCGGTCGTCAAGAGCGGCACCTCGATGCTGCGCTGCGACCGTGGGATCTGGATCGAGGCGGGTCCCGCGGACAGTGACAATCCGTGAAACTCCAAGGCCGTTGCGCTGTGCAGTACCGATGCCGCGGATGGGACGTAGTCGGGATAGCATACCGCTCTGACATCGGGACGGTGGCACCTGTCATTTACCAAGCGGCGGCCGATGATCTTGAATGGCGGAACGCACACCGACGATAGCCTCGCTCAACCCGAGACGCTGAACGGTCTTGTGGACCGGTTTCGCGGCAACCTGGAGGCCGCGGCGATCATCACTGTGGATCAGTCCGGCTCGATAGTCACGCGCACCTACCCGGAAATTGCTGAAGACATCTCTCGTCTCGCGGTCGGACTCACGCGCAGCGGTCTGGGCGACGGCAAAATGGTCATGCTCTGGGCCGAAAATTGCGCCGAATGGGTAATCACGTATCTCGCGAGCGCCGTCGCCGGTAGCGTCGTGATTCCCCTGGACGATCAAATGTCGGCTGCGGAGTTGTCTACCGTGGTCCGTCACTGTCGTCCAGCATGTGTATTCACTTCCGTCCGGCACCTGCCCGTGCTCGACGCGTGCGATGCCTACACCGACCACTGCTTTTTACTTGACGGGGATCAAGCGGATGCACCGAGCTGGAGAAAGCTGTGCGCCGATGACCTGACCGATCGGATACCCGACTCCGGTAACGAGCGAGTGGCGTCACTACTCTACACATCAGGTACGACTGGGCCACCGAAGGCGGTGCCGTTGACGCATGCCAATCTGATGTCTAACGTGCGTGACTTGATCGGCGCGAACCTGATATCCAGCGAGGATCGCGTCTTAGTACCGCTGCCGCTGCATCACGCGTATCCAGCGACTGTCGGAATGCTCACCACCCTGGCCCGCGGCGCGGCCTTGATACTGCCGTCCGGCATCTCCGGTCCGGAGCTCACCACGGCGGCCAATCGCGCGCGAGCGACGGTATTGCTCGGCGTACCGCGGCTGTATGCCGAAATGGTGAGCTCGATCGAAGCGACCGTCGCAAGCAGCGGGTACGCAGTCCGCGCACTGTTTCCTTTGCTCATGGGAGCATGCATCGTGCTGCGTCGTGGCCTCGGTATACGCGCCGGCCGCCTACTTTTTCGGCGCATTCACAGGCGCGTTGGCACCGAATTGCGCATTCTGGCGTCGGGCGGGGCCAGACTGGAGCCAGCACTGGCACGGAAGCTCGAGGCGATGGGGTGGGAAGTCTTTACGGGATACGGGCTCACCGAGACGTCGCCGGTCGTAACGTTCAACAAGCCTGGTCGCAAACGGCTCGGCTCGCAGGGTGTGCCGCTAACCGGCGTCGAGCTAGATTTCGAGAAAACCGGCGACGAGCCGTACGGGGAGATTCTCGTCAAAGGGCCGAACGTCTTCTCAGGCTACCGGGACAACGATGCGGCGACACGTTCAGCCTTTACGCCGACCGGTTGGTTTCGAACGGGCGACCTCGGCTATCTGGATCGCGACGGCTATCTGCACGTCGTTGGCCGCAAAAAGGAGCTGATCGTACTGGCCGATGGCAAAAACGTGTCGCCCGAGGAGGTGGAGCAGGTCTACGAGGCCAGCCCATTCATTCACGAAGCGGCGGTCCTCGAGCGGAACGGGAAGCTCGTGGCACTGATCGTTCCCGAAGACGAGGCTGTCCGTCAGCGCGGAGCGATGCGCGAGGAAGCGCTGTTGCGTGATCAAGTCCAAAAGGCGATGCAGACGTTGCCGTCTCACCAGCGGATCGCCGAGTATCGCCTGACGCGCCGGAGTCTGCCCCGTACGCGGCTCGGCAAACTCCGCCGGCACTTGCTGCCCGACATCTTCGAAACTGAGGCGCAGGCCGTGCCGACGCCGCCGCCTGCGGAGCTCAACGCGGAAGACAAACGACTGCTGCAATCGCCGACGGTCAATGCAGCCTGGCTTTGGCTGCAGAGGCGATTCCCGGGCATTACGATAAATTCGAGTCCGCAACTCGATCTTGGGATCGATTCCCTCAAGTGGGTGGCGATTTCCAGCGAGCTCGAGGAAGAACTCGGCGTCGTATTGAGCGCGGAGGCTCTGAGCAGGGTGCTGACGATTCGCGATCTGTTGTGCGCAATCGGCGCGGCGCCTCGGGAGTCGCACATCACCGGAGAGCCCGGCGCGGGCCGGACCGACCGCTACCTACTGACCCCGGGGCCACCGCTGAGGGTGTTCAGGTGGCTCTTGCTCACACTGAACCGGCTAGTGATGCACGGCTGCTTTCGGCTGCGGGTCCGAGGCTCAGACCGGCTGCCGAGTGAAGGGCCTTTTGTGATCACGCCGAATCATGCCAGCTATCTCGACCCGCTCGCGGTTGCTGCGGCCTTGCCTCATCGTCTGCTAGCAGGCACCTGTTGGGCGGGTTGGGCTCGCACGATGCACAAGGGCCCGGTGTTTCGCGCGGTCAGTCGAGCTACACGAGTCTTCCCGGTCGATCCGGATCAGGATCTGGGGGGCGGTGTCCGGCTCGGCGCCCTCGCGCTGCGGGACGGTCGTATTCTGGTCTGGTTTCCGGAGGGCCGCCGTTCGCCTGACGGCAACGTTCAGCAATTTCAACGCGGCATTGGTGTCCTGCTCCAGGAAAACCCGGTCAGAGCAGTGCCGGTCCGTGTACACGGCAGTTTCGAGGCCTGGCCGGCGAACCGTCTTCTGCCGAGGCTGCTGCGGCCCATTACCGTGGTGTTCGGCCGGCCTCAGACCGTTGACAGGCTGCTGGAGCGAGGCGAGGGGGACGGCGAACCGGCAAAGATCAGCAACGCTCTCGAACGCTGCGTGAAAAGGCTGACGCTCTGAAGTGCATGACGCCGCGCATCACAGCCTGCCATAGAGTTTGCGCAGCTCGTCCTTGGCCTGCTCGAGTACCTGAAGTTGATCGTTGTCTAGATTTGTGCCGGCGCGATTGATGTAAAAAACCAGCATCGACATGGCGGACCGAAAGGGCGGCGCTTTGCGTTCGGCGCTCGTGTCCGCCGACGCTTTTAGTGAGCGCGCGATTCTTTTCGGGTCCTTCCAGGTGAACACGCCGTCTTCCAGCGCCAGCGCGTGGCTTTCTTCGGTCACTTTCGCCGACCATCGCTTGGATGAGGCTCTTTTGGACCGCCTCGGCACGTACGATCCTCTCAGCGGTCCCGGCGGTAGGTGCCCATCAGTACCGCCTCGGCGAGGACGTGGTCCTGCATCGCCGACTCCAACTGAGCCTTAGTCGGCTGCTTCAGGTCCGGCAGTTCGACGTCGAGCGCATAGAGTTTGAAGAAATACCGGTGGCGCCCGATCGGCGGGCAGGGACCGCCCCAACCCGTCCGTTTCCAGTCGTTCCTGCCTTCTCGCGCTCCGATCGGCAGGTCGGCGCTGCCCGTCCCCTCCGGCAGTCCCGCCGTGTCGGCGGGGAGGTTATAGAGGACCCAGTGGACCCAAGTCATCTTTGGTGCCGCGGGATCCGGCGCATCCGGATCGTCGACAATCAGCGCCAGCGAGCGAGTGCCGTCGGGAACCTGCGCCCAGCTCAGCGGCGGCGACAGATCGTCGCCGTCACACGTGTATTGGACGGGGATCTCACCGTCGTTGAGAAACGCCGAAGACATCAGCACAAAGTCCATAGTGTCACCTTTCATCGAGGAACGAGACGACGAACGTATCGGAGTTACAATCCTTGATTGTATTGGTTTTCGGTTGAGTTTGGTGGACGGCGACTCTTTCAATCTGACGGCCGCCAAAGCGTTTCGCGACTGTGCAGAGCTGTTGCGAGAGCAGGCGGCGAATCCGTTCCGCGTCAACGCATACCTTCGGGCTGCGCAGACGCTGGAGGCACTGCCGAAGGATGCCCGCGAGATCCTAGACGAACAGGGCATCGACGGGCTGATACGGCTGCCCGCTATAGGCAGAGGGCTCGCGGCGGCGATCGAAGAACTGGCCAGGACCGGACGGCTGTCGCAGCTCGATCGCATCCGCGGCAAGGTCAAGCCCGAGGCGCTGTTTCAAGCGGTTCCGGGTATCGGTCCGACGCTCGCGCATGCGATTCACGATGCTCTGCACGTCGATTCTCTGGAAGCGCTGGAACTCGCCGCGCACGACGGGCGGCTCGTTGACGTGCCGGGCATCGGCCCCCGCCGAGCCGCGGCGGTTCGCGCAGGACTCGCGGCGCTCCTCGGCCGCAGACGGTCGCCCCGGCGGCGGCATCGGGGTAGACCTGCTGTCGAGCTCGTGCTCGACGTCGATCGCGAGTACCGTAAAAAAGCCTCAGCCGGCGAGCTACCGACGATCGCACCGCGCCGCTTCAATCCGGAAGGGCGCGCCTGGCTCCCGATCCTGCACACCGAGCGCGACGGCTGGCATTTCACGGCGCTGTTTTC
>JBFGFX010000109.1:0-11313 GCA_041579335.1 Woeseiaceae bacterium
CGAGGCGAGCACTTCGTCGCGGTCGGCGATCAAGGCCGGCCGCACCGCGGGGGTGAGAGTCCTAGCCGGCCGGTTCGCCGGCTCCGTCGACAGGCGCTGACCCGCCGCGGTCCACCCGTCGAGTCCGCCGTCGAGCAGCGCGGCTCGGTCGAATCCGATCCAGCGCAACATCCACCAGACGCGTGCGGCCCAAACCGAGTTGTAAGTGTCGTACAGCACGACGCGGCTGTCGTCGCCGACGCCCAGTGCGCCCATCGCGGCGGCGAATTCCTCCGGCGACGGCACGGCGAACTGCAGCGGGCTATCGCGGTCGGACAGCTCGCCCATGAGATCGGCGAATCCCGCGGTCGGTATGTGGCCAGCGTCGTAGTTGGCTTTGCCGCTCACGCTTCGGAAACCGCCGTCCGCGGCCTGCTCGATGAGCACGGTACAGTCGAGCACCACCAGATCCGGATCATCGAGATGCCGGCTCAGCCATTCGGCGGTAACCAGCGTATCCATTGCGGCGCCGTCGTCGCCGGACGCCGCAGGCGCCGGGGATTGCGAACAACCAGACATCAGCGCAACGGCCACGAACGCGTTGACAAGATTGCAGGGGCGAAGAGCGAATCGCATGGGCATCTCCCGGAGCTCGACGATCGGATCACTGCCAAGTTTAGCGGGTTTCTGGTGGGAATTGAGCGGATACAGGTCGATGCGGGCCGATCGCCGCAAACGGCTTGACGCCGCGATCGATCAGGTATTGGAGGGCTGCCGACAGTCCGCCGCTCTCTGAGCCGAGTTTCGCGATGACAAAGGCCCCTTGCAAAAGGGGCCTTTGTAACGTTTGGCTCCCCGGGCCGGACTCGAACCAGCGACCAATTGATTAACAGTCAACCGCTCTACCAACTGAGCTACCGGGGAATGGAGGCTCGACGAGGGCCGCGATTCTGTGCCAGGGACTATCCCAAGTCAAGCAAACCCCTGCGACTCGGCAAGTTTCGGGCAGGCGGCTATTCGAGCACCGATTTTATCCGCCGCACCGCTTCCTCGAGCTCCTCGATCGAGCAGGCGAACGAGATCCGCACGTACCCGGGTGAGCCGAACGGGCTGCCGGGAACGAGCACGACGATCGCTTCGCTCAACAGCCGCTCGACCAGTTCGAAGTCGTCTTTCAACCCGTGCGTTTCGATCGCTTCGGTCACGCGCGGAAACGCGTAGAACGCCCCTTCGCCGCGGCGACATTCGAAGCCCGGGATCGTATTCAGGGCATCCACGATGTAGTCGCTTCTGGCTTTGTAGGCCGCGTTCATCTCGGCGACGCAGCCGTGATCGCCATCGAGGGCCGCAATCGCCGCCGCCTGCGAGATGCTGCAGGGATTCGAGGTGCACTGGCTCTGGATCGTCTTCATCGCCTTGATGACGTTGGCCGGCCCGCCCGCATACCCGATGCGCCAGCCCGTCATCGCGTAGCACTTCGACACGCCGTTAATCGTCACGACCTGCGGCTTGAGATCCGGCACCGCCGTGGCGAGGCTGCAAAACGGCGCATCGCCCCAGTGGATATGCTCGTAGATGTCGTCCGCGGCGACCACGACGTTCGGATGCTCGAGCAGCACGGCGCCGAGCGCCTCGAGCTCGTCGCGCGTATACGAGCTGCCGCTGGGATTGGACGGGCTGTTCAGGAACAGGAGGCGGGTACGATCGTTGATCGCGGCTTCGAGCTGGTCCGGCGTGACTTTGAAATCGCTGTCGATGCCGGTATCCAGGAACACGGGCACGCCGTCGGCGACCCGCACCATGTCCGGATACGAGACCCAGTACGGCACCGGAATGATCGCTTCGTCGCCCGGGCTGAGCAGGCCCATGCACAGATTGAACAAGGTGTGCTTGGCGCCGCAGGACACGAGAATCTCGTCGAGGCCGTAGCCGAGCGCGTTGTCGCGCTCGAACTTTCGCTGAATTGCCTCCTTTAGCGCGGTCGTTCCGTCGATCGCAGTGTACTTGGTCTGCCCGTCGCGAATCGCCTGCATCGCGGCCTCTTTGATGTGGCCCGGCGTGTCGAAGTCCGGCTCCCCGGCACCGAGGCTGATGACGTCGCGGCCTTCCTCGCGTAGCTGCGCCGCGAGCCCGAGCACGGCACTAGTTGCAGACGGCATGACGCGGCCCATCCTTTCCGAAACTGATACACTCATCTGTTTGCCCCTGGAAACCGCCGCGTATGGTACGCGAAACGACGCAGCTGCCCAAGAAGACCGCGCCCGACGAGCGGGACCGCTTCAAGCTCGTCTCGAAATTCGGGCCGGCGGGCGATCAGGCAGCGGCGATCGACGGTCTGGTCGAAGGGTTGCGGGACGGGCTCGCGCGGCAAACCCTGCTCGGTGTGACGGGCTCCGGCAAGACCTTCACGATGGCCAACGTCATCGAAAGAGTGCAGCGTCCGGCGATCGTGCTCGCACCCAACAAAACCTTGGCGGCGCAGCTCTACGGTGAGATGCGCGAGTTCTTCCCGAAGAACGCGGTCGAGTACTTCGTTTCGTACTACGACTACTACCAGCCCGAGGCCTACGTGCCGAGTTCGGACACCTACATCGAAAAGGACGCATCGATCAATCAGCACATCGAGCAGATGCGACTGTCGGCCACCAAAGCGCTGATCGAGCGGCCGGACGCGATCATCGTCGCGACCGTGTCGGCGATCTACGGGCTCGGCGATCCCGAGGCCTACTTCAGCATGGTGCTGCACCTCGATCGCGGTGAGCCCATTGAGCAGCGCGCGATTCTGCGCCGCCTGGCCGAGATGCAGTACAAGCGCAACGAGTTGGAGTTCGCGCAGGGCAGCTATCGAGTTCGCGGCGACGTCATCGACATTTTCCCGGCGGAATCCGAGCGCGACGCCGTGCGAATCGAGCTCTTCGACGAGGAGATCGAATCGCAGTCCTAGTTCGATCCGCTGACCGGCGAGGTGATACGCCGGGTGCCGCGCCTGACCGTGTTCCCCAAGACACACTACGTCACGCCGCGCGAGAAACTGCTGGCCGCCGTCGATCAGATCCTAGAGGAGCTCAAGGATCGACTCGAGTATCTGCGCAAGCACGGAAAGCTGCTCGAGGCCCAGCGCCTGGAGCAGCGCACCCTGTTCGACATGGAAATGATCCGCGAGCTCGGCTACTGCCAGGGCATCGAGAATTACTCCCGCTATCTGTCCGGACGCGAGGAGGGCGAGCCGCCGCCGTGTCTCTTCGACTACGTCCCGCACGACGCGATCCTGATCATCGACGAGAGCCACGTGACCGTGCCGCAGCTCGGCGGCATGTACCGCGGCGACCGGTCGCGCAAGGAGACGCTGGTCGAATACGGCTTTCGGCTGCCGTCGGCACTCGACAATCGTCCGCTCCGCTACGACGAGTTCGACCGATTGGCTCCGCAGACGATCTACGTGTCGGCGACGCCGGGCGACTACGAATACGCGCGCTCCGACAACGTCGTCGAGCAGGTCGTACGGCCGACCGGATTGGTCGATCCTGAGGTCGAGGTGCGCCCGGCGCGGACCCAGGTCGACGACGTGCTCTCCGAGATTCGGAAACGCGTCGCGGCCGACGAACGCGTGCTTATCACGACCTTGACGAAACGCATGGCGGAAGACCTGACGGACTATTTGCAAGAACACGACGTGCGGGTCCGCTATTTGCATTCGGACATCGGCACGGTCGAGCGGACCGAGATCATCCGCGATCTCAGGCTCGGCGCTTTCGACGTATTAGTCGGCATCAATCTGCTGCGTGAGGGCCTCGACATGCCCGAGGTGTCGTTGGTCGCGGTGCTCGATGCCGACAAAGAGGGCTTCCTCCGCTCGGAGCGCTCTTTAGTTCAGACCATCGGCCGGGCGGCGCGCAATTTGAACGGCACCGCGCTGCTGTATGCCGACACGGTCACGGGCTCGATGCAGCGGGCCATCGACGAGACCAATCGGCGCCGCACGAAGCAGATGGAGTTCAACGAGACGCACGGCATCAAACCCGCGTCTATCGTCAAGAAGGTCGCAGACATCATGGAGGCGGCTTACCCGGTGCCGGGCCGCGGCCGTCGCCGCGTCGCCGAGGACGCGTCCGAATACCGGTCGATGACGCCCGAGCAGCTCTTGCGCAAGGCGCAAAAGCTCGAAAAGCAGATGCTGAGGCACGCCCGCGACCTGGAATTCGAGGAGGCGGCGAGGCTCCGCGACGAGATCCGCCGCATTCGCGAGAGCGGTCTCGGCCTGAGCGACCGCAAGGCGGGATGAGACTCTTGCATGGGCTTTGGGGCTTCAGTATCGTTGTCGCCCGCTCGTCCGGGCGAAGCCCAGGTGGCACAGGAACGAAGCGACTGACCTTCTCAAGAAGGGCGATTAGGGCGATTAGCTCAGGGGCAGCCAAACGAAGGCACCAAAGGCGATAGAAGCAGTCTCGAAAGGGGCGATTAGCTCAGGGGTAGAGCGCCACGTTGACATCGTGGAGGTCGGTGGTTCGAAACCACCATCGCCCACCAGCTTCTCGAGACCCGGGGCAGGCCACGCCGGGTCCGATACCGAACCGCATTCGAGGCCGCATGAATCGCCTGATTTACTGCGAAATCAGGCATTTCCGGGCTTGTTTCATGCCATGGTCAGCTATAGAATTCGCCTCCCGCGGTCTGTTTGGCGCCGAAATCGGGCTCCAGCGCCGCGGTTATTGTTTTTCGCCTGGAGGACCTGAATATCGCAGCTTCAAAACGTGCCCGGCGCAATGACGAGATCGATGCCCGCGAGGTGCGGGTGATCGATTCTAACGGCCAGCAGGCCGGTGTCATGCCGCTGCCCAACGCACTCGACCTAGCGAAAGACGAAGGGCTCGATCTGGTCGAAGTGTCGCCCAACGCAGACCCTCCAGTCTGCCGAATCATGGACTTCGGTAAGTACGTGTTCGAGCAGAATAAAAAGGCGCAGTCGGCGAGGCGCAAGCAGAAGCAGGTTCACGTCAAGGAGATCAAGTTTCGGCCGGGGACGGACGAGGGCGATTACCAGGTCAAGCTGCGCAAGCTGCGGGAGTTCCTCGAGCACGGCGACAAGACAAAGGTGACACTCAGATTCAGGGGTCGGGAGATGGCGCATCAGGAACTAGGCGCGCGGCTCCTCGCCCGAGTCAGGGAAGATCTCGAAGAGCTCGGCACGGTGGAGCAGATGCCGCAGTTGGAAGGGCGGCAGATGATCATGATCATCGGACCGAAGAAAAAGTGAGTAACGGCCGTAAGGGCGCCTAGCGCCGACGACGGCCAATACCCGCCTGCCGCGGCGAGCACTCGAAGCTCGTACCTGGCACGGCCAAAAACTCGGAGACAGACATGTCCAAGATGAAGACGAACCGGGGCGCGGCCAAGCGCTTCCGGAAAACGGGTAAGGGCGGCTACAAGCGGGCCCAATCCCACCTGAACCACATCCTCACCAAGAAGACGCCGAAGCGCAAACGCAAATTGCGCTCCACGCTGCAGGTCGCCGACGCCGACGTAAAAGCCGTGCGGCGCATGCTTCCCTATAGCTGAGCGAGGATTGCACGATGGCCAGAGTCAAGCGAGGCGTGACCGCAAAAGCCCGCCACAAGAAGGTGCTGAAGAAAGCAAAGGGTTATTACGGAGCGCGCAGCAAGCTATTCAAGACGACCAAGCAGGCCGTGATCAAAGCCGGGCAGTACGCGTATCGCGATCGACGCCAGCGCAAGCGCCAGTTCCGCGCCCTGTGGATCACACGAATCAATGCCGCGGCGCGGCTGCATGGTCTGTCGTACAGCCGGCTGATCGACGGCATGAACAAGGCCGAGATCGACATCGACCGCAAGGTGCTTGCGGACATCGCCGTGCACGATCCCGACGCGTTCGGCACGATCGTCGCTCAGGCGAAAGCCGCGCTCGGCGCCAGCTGATCGTTTGCACGACGCGGTGGGCGAGCGCCGCGTTGCCGATCCCATGCAGGCCCTCTCTGAGCTGATTCAGCAGGCGGAGGCTGACATCGCCGCTGCCGATGACTTGGCCGCTCTGGATGCGGTCAGGGTCGCGTTCCTGGGCAGGAACGGCGCCCTGACGGTGCGGATGAAGGGGCTCGGCAAACTGTCCGCGGAGGAACGCCCGGCAGCCGGCCAGGCGATCAACGCGGCCAAGGACAGGATCAGCGGGCTGCTCGATGCGCGGCGCAACGCGCTCCAAGACGCGGCGCTGGCGGCCAAGCTCGCCGACGACGCCATCGACGTGACTCTCGCCGGGCGAGGTACAGGCCGCGGCAGCCGGCATCCGGTGTCACGGGCCATGGCCCGCATCGATCGCATCTTCCGCGACGCGGGCTTCGGCGTGCGGTCCGGTCCCGAGATCGAGGACGACTATCACAACTTCACCGCGCTCAACATCCCGGAGAACCATCCCGCGAGGGCGATGCACGATACATTCTATTTTGCGGGCGGAAATCTGCTGCGTACGCACACCTCGCCGGTGCAGATCCGCTCGATGGTGGAAGAGGGCGTGCCGATTCGGATCATCGCGCCCGGGCGCGTGTATCGCTGTGACTCGGATCAGACCCATACGCCGATGTTCCATCAGGTGGAGGGGCTGGTGGTCGACCGGGGCATCAGCTTTGCAAATCTCAAGGCGGTGCTGCACCAATTCGTCGAAAGCTATTTCGAGCGCGACGCGGAGCTGCGTTTTCGCGCCTCCTATTTTCCGTTCACGGAACCTTCCGCCGAGGTAGACGTCCTGTGGTCGGCCGGCAAATGGCTCGAAATCCTAGGCTGCGGCATGGTGCATCCGAACGTGCTCGAAAACCTCGGCATCGATTCCCGCGAATACACCGGCTACGCGTTCGGCATGGGCGTCGAGCGGCTCGCTATGCTGCGCTACGGCGTCGACGACCTGCGTACCTTCTTCGACAATGACCTGCGCTTCCTGCGCCAATTCAGCTGACGGACAGCCACGATGAAGTTTGCAGTGTCATGGTTGCGCGAATGGGTGGATACGCCGTTGTCAGCCGACGAGCTGGCACATCGGATGACGATGGCAGGACTCGAAGTCGATGGCATCGAGCCTGACGGTGATCGGCTCGAAGGGGTCGTTGTCGCCGAAGTAATCGAAGTGCGCCGCCATCCAAACGCGGACCGGCTCAGCGTTTGTCGGGTGTCTGCCGGCGACGGAGACGCCGTCGATGTCGTCTGCGGCGCGCCGAACGTCGTGACCGGTATGAAGAGCCCACTGGCCGTGCCCGGTTCGATTCTGCCGAACGGGTTTGAGCTAGAGCGTTCCGAGATCCGCGGCGTCGAATCGAACGGCATGCTGTGCTCGGCAATGGAACTCGCTCTCGGCACTGATGCAGACGGCATCATGGAACTGCCGGCCGACGCGCCGGTTGGCGTGTCGCTGGCCGAATACCTCGGCCTGCCCGACGTGGTGATCAACATCGACATCACGCCGAACCGCGGCGACTGCTTTTGCGTCTTGGGAGTGGCCCGGGACGTCGCGGCCCTCACGCAGAAACCGCTGAAGGGCCCGGAGATGCACATCGTGCCGGCCACGATCGACGCCGTGCATCCGGTAGAGCGGCCCGAACCGGAAGCGTGCCCGCGGTTCGCCCACCGCGTCGTCCGGAACATCGATCCCAAAGCGCGATCGCCGCTGTGGATGACCGAGCGCTTAAGGAAGAGCGGGCTGCGCGCGATCCATCCGGTCGTCGACGTGACCAACTACGTGATGCTGGAGCTCGGCCAGCCGCTGCACGCATACGACCTGAATCGACTGAACGGTCCGGTCCGGCCGCGCTACGCCAAGGCCGGCGAGAAGGTGACTCTGCTCGACGAGCGCGAGGTCGCCTTGAACGAAGACACGGTCATCATCACGGACGATTCCGGGCCGATCGGCATTGCCGGGATCATGGGCGGCCTGAGCACGGCCGTCAGCGACGAGACGACGGACGTGTTTTTCGAGGCGGCGTTTTGGCCACAGGAGGTCATGGCGGGGCGCGCCCGATCCTACGCGATGCACACCGACGCGTCGGCACGCTTCGAGCGAGGTGTCGATCCGGCCGGCCAGGCGCGCGCGGTCGAGCGTGCCGTCGAGCTGCTGCTCGACATCACGGGCGGCGCGTCCGGCCCGCTGGTCGACGACTACGACGAGGAGCTGTTGCCCGACCGTGCGGCGATCACACTGACGGCTGCGCGCCTGCGCAACGTGTTGGGTGCCGACATTCCGGCACACACGGTTACGGACATACTCACGGCGCTCGGGCTCGAGGAAGAAGAGCGCAGCGATGACTGGAGCGTCATTCCGCCGAGCTATCGTTTCGATATCGCCATCGAAGACGATCTCGTCGAGGAAGTCGCGCGGATCTACGGTTACGATCGGATACCTGAAACGACGGCGACCGCGAACATGCCGCTCGGACCGGTCACCGAGACGTTCGTCGACCTCGATCAAGTCGCCGATGCCCTCGTGGCCCGCGACTATCAGGAGGTCATCACTTACAGTTTCGTGGATGAGCGTGCGGACCAGCGCGTGAGTGGAGCGGCGTCCGAGTTGGTTCTAAGCAATCCGATTTCTTCGGAGATGTCGGTCATGCGATCGTCGCTGTGGGTCGGCATGCTGAACGTCGCTGCGAGTAATGTTGCACGGCAGCAGGAGCGGGTTCGCATCTTCGAGATCGGCAAGACCTATCACGGCAGTCGGGACGAGCCGGTCGAGATCGTGCGCGTCGGCGGCCTGGTGCTGGGTCTCGCGGCGCCGGAACAGTGGGCATCCGATGCTCGCGCGGTCGACTTTTACGATCTGAAAGCGGACGTGCAGGTGCTGCTCGACATGGCGGGTCGACCTGACGGATGCGACTTCACGGCCACCGAGCATCCTGCGCTGCAGCCCGGGCAGGCAGCGCGGATCATGCACGAGGGAACACTGCTGGGCTTGGTTGGCAAACTGCACCCGAGCGTTGCGAAATCGTTCGACATCAAGTGCGACGCATTCGTGTTCGAGCTCGACGCCGAAAAGGCGTTCGCCGCGGAAATTCCGCTCGCGAAGACGATTTCGAAGTTCCCCGCCATTCGCCGTGACATCGCAGTCATCGTCGATGACGAAGTAACCGGGGCGCAGCTGGCGCGCGTCGCCCGGTCGGCAGAGCCGACGTTGATCGAACAGGTGAGGATTTTCGACGTTTACCGGGGCGCAGGAATAGAAGCAGGGCGAAAAAGCGTCGCTTTAGGCTTGATTTTGCAGGAAACATCCCGCACCCTTACCGACGAAGACGCGGACGCCGTCGTCGCCACGGCCGTGCAAAAAATAAAGCAAGAATTCAACGCAGATCTCAGAGAATAGTACATATGGCGCTGACAAAAGCAGATATGGCGGAATCTTTGTTCAACGAATTGGGCTTGAACAAGCGTGAAGCCAGAGAACTTGTTGACCTATACTTTGAGGAAATGCGAGCATCACTCGCGGTCGGTGAGCAGATCAAACTTTCGGGATTCGGAAATTTTGATCTTCGGGATAAAAACGAACGTCCAGGCAGGAATCCCAAAACGGGAGAGGAGATTCCAATCACGGCACGCCGTGTCGTAACATTCAGGCCAGGACAAAAACTAAAAGCCCGAGTAGAGGCATATGCTGGAACCGGGGAATAACGACGAACTACCTCCAATACCAGGCAAACGCTATTTCACAATCGGCGAGGTCAGTGAGCTCTGCGCCGTAAAGCCGCACGTTCTGCGTTATTGGGAGCAGGAATTTCCGCAGCTCAAGCCGGTCAAACGACGCGGCAACCGGCGCTATTATCAGCGCCAGGACGTGTTGATCATTCGTCAGATTCGTAGCCTGCTGTACGACGACGGTTTCACGATCGGCGGCGCGCGACAGCGCCTGACCGGCGACGAGGCCAAGACCGACGTCAGCCAGAGTCAGCAGATCATCAAACAACTACGCGTCGAGCTCGAGCAGGTCCTCAAGATCCTGCGACGCTGATTAGCGCTTTCCAGGACGAAGGGCAGCAAGTACTATTGCTGCCCTCGTTTCGTTTTGCATCGCGGTCGGGGCGTAGCGCAGCCTGGTAGCGCACCACAATGGGGTTGTGGGGGTCGCGAGTTCGAATCTCGCCGCCCCGACCATCATTCGGATCGGGGACAGTTGTTTCGTCTGCCCCCGCTCGCGGGAATCACCATGATGAATCGCCGCGAATTGCTCAAGAGCCTGTCCTATTCGGCGGCGCTGTTCGGACTGCCGGCCAGCGCAGCCGCGGCCGACGCGAAGCCGCTGCCTTCAGCGTCCCTCGTCGACTCGAATCCGGATCGCTACTGGACCTCGCTGCGCGAGGAACAATTCTTGATGCCCGAGGTGCGGGCGTTCTTGAACAACGGCAGTCTCGGCGTCGTGCCTCGGCCGGTCCTCGTGGCGGTCAAGGACTACCTCGATCGGTCGGCGGCGTTGCACATCGAGGAAGGCTATCCGCGCTGGGGCTATGAGACGCTCGATGAAGAGAGAGCGGCGCTCGCGGCGTTTGTCGGCTGCAAGAAAGACGAGCTTGCCATTACCCACAATGCGACCGAGGCGCTGGCGATCATCGCCGGCGGCATGCCACTCGAAAAAGGCGCCGAAGTGCTGATCACGAATCAGGAGCATCCCAGCGGCAGGGATCCCTGGCGGGTCAGGGCCGCCAAAGGCGAAATCAGTGTTCGCGAGGTCGCGCTGCCGCTGCCGCCACGGGATTCCGGAGAGCTCGCCGACATCGTGGTCTCGGCGATCGGTCCGCGAACTCGCGTCTTGAGCTTCAGCGGCATCACCAGCCCCACCGGCTTGATCATGCCGATTCGCGAAATCTGCGATGCGGCGCGCGACAAAGGCGTCATCACCGTCGTCGACGGCGCTCACATGACCGGCCAGATCGCCTATCGTATCGACGACATGCGTTGCGACTATTTTGCCGGCAGCCCGCACAAGTGGTTGTTCGCGCCCGCCGGCAGCGGGTTGCTGTACATCCGTGAGGAGCGGCTCGACAAGCACTTCCCGGTCATCGCGACGGCGCAATGGGACGATCACGCGCTCAAAGCCGGCCGCTTCATGCGCTTCGGAACGAACAATCGGGCGATCATCGAAGGGATGATGGCAGGGCTCGCGTTCGCCGAGCGTATCGGACCCGAGCGGATCTACGCGCGGATCCACGAATTGGCGCGGGCGACGTACACGCACGCACGGGCGCTGCCTTATGCCGAGCTCTTGACGCCGGAAGACGAGCGCCTGTACGGGTCGCTCGTGACGTTCCGCTTGCGGCTACCGGAGGCGAAGCTCAATAAGCTCTGGCGGCTCTGC
>JBFGFX010000110.1:0-11308 GCA_041579335.1 Woeseiaceae bacterium
CCACCCGAGAAACGAGCATACTTGTTCCATTGGCCGATCTTGTCGAGAAACGCGATTCGATGCTCGACCATGTTTATCGTCTTGATGTCGCCGAGCACGCCACGCACCAGCGCCTCGTGGATCGCCTCGGTGTAGATGGCCTTGTAGCGGTACTGCAGGCCAACCTGGAAGATGCCCGGATAGCCGTCCGCCAGGCGGGCGATTTCGCGGGCATCCTCGATCGTGGTCGCTACGGGTTTTTCGACGAGCAGGTGCTTGCCGAATCGGGCCGCACGACGGACGATGTCGATATGCGTGAAGTTCGGCGTGCACACGATCAGACCGTCGACCTCCGGGTCCTCGCAGGCCGCTTCGACGGATTCGTAAATCTTCAGGGCGCCGCCGCCGAACATCGCGAACGCCGCCTGCGCATTGGCGATGCTCAGCGGCTCCGGATCACAGATGCCGGCGATCGTCGCACGGCCTTCGAGAAGCGTCACCCGGATGTGCTCCTGCCCCATGTTGCCGGCGCCGATCACGGCGAAACGATAACGCGGCTCCTCGCGCGCGCTCAGGTAACGGTCGTGCTCTCCAACCAGGGCCGAATGGCCGTAGCGCAACGCGAAATCGCGGCTCCAGAATTCTTTGCCTTTCGCCATACGGCACCCGTGGATAGGAACATCGGGCCACGGCGCCGGCGCGCGCCATGGGCGGTCTCATTGTAACCGAGAAGCGGCCACCGGCTGCGCTCCGGCGCAGCGAAACGACGGACGTCTGCCGACAGGGCGAACCAGTGAGACCGGGGCGACGTGAACGCCTTGAAGCGGGGGGTGCGGGACGACCGCGGGGTCACGCAGCGCTCGCCGCGATGCCTGTCGCGTCGAAGCCGACTGACCGGAGACGAAGAATCGTCCGGACCGTACGCCATGCGCCGAAGACGCCATTTCGAGATGGCACGACGCACGTGATCTTCGAGCCGGAGGAGTTCATGGCGCGCAGGGATGTGCCCGATGAAACCTGCCCGCAGTGCGGCGGCCGGCTGCGGGTCATCGCCGGCATCGAGCAACTGGCGGTTATAGACCGTATCCTCGTGCACCTCGGCCGTGAGGCTGGCGCCGTCGACCCCGCGCATCCGAACCGCGCGCCACCGGAGCCGGATCGCCCGAGCTGAAGCCGCTGCGGCGCCTGAGGCTTTGACACCACCCTGCCTGCGTGCCGATGGCCGCGAACACTCGGAACGACTTCGGCCCGAAGCGCGCTCGCCGGCGCGAGCACCCCGTGATACCGGATCAGCTGCGCCCGGGGTTTCGGCACCAGCCATGTGAGACGATGCAGCGCTCACCCGCATCGTATCCCGACGCGCTTCACGCGGGAAGGCCCCGATCAGCCTGCGAGCTGTTGCAGTCTCCCGGTGCCTGACGAACGATCGGCCCGGGTGATATCAATGTCTACTACAACGAACCAAAAAAATCGCTGACGTCGTTTGCGATCGCCACGACACCGTTGACGGCGCCCGTGCCCACATCGATGACGGCCTCGCCCGTCGCCTCGAGCACGTTGCCAACGGCGATCGCGCCTGCTTCGACCCCGTTAATGACGTCGTCTACAGTCAGGCCTTCTATGCTGTCCGCGTCGACGACATAGTAGATCTCGTTGGCGAGATACACCACGTCCCCGGCCGCCATCTCCGTGACCTTGCTGAAGTCATCGGCCACGCCCGCCGCCGCGTCGTAGACCCGAGTGCCTGCAGCGACGATTCCGGTTGCCGTGCCGTCCACGACGTCGCCGACGAAGGCGTACCCGGTCTCGCCGACTTTGGTCAGCGCCCGGCCGGTCTCGTTATAGTCGACAGAAAACTCGAATTCGATACCGACGCCGAACCTGGCATCGAAGCTCCCCGAGATTACGCCATCCTCGACGCCTAGACTCGGAAACTCGTCGAATCCGGCTTCCGGACCCACCGAGACGCCGGCTCCGAGCCCGACGCCGGCGGCCTTGATGGTCCTGGACGCGCCGACGAGCTGGGCGCCAAAGTTTGCACAGGTCTTCTCCAGCGAGATGCTCGCGCAGTAGCCTGCTTTGGGTCCTTCCAACTCGAAGGTCTGCTCGACGCCAAAGATGTCCACCTCCAGTGTGCCCTTGACAGTGCCGATCTCGCATTCGCTGCCGCCGATCTGGTACTCGTGGTTGGAGATATCGCAGCCGCCGTAAACGGACTGCGTCTTCAGCTGCACGCCTTCGGTCACCTCGACCTTGCAAGCCACCAGCCCGAACTCGACGGAGAGGTCCTTCTTGTCGGAGTCGAAATACGTCAGCTTGCAATCGTTGGGGTTGGTCAGCGGGGTGTCGTCCATGACGAGATTGAGACCTTTCGCAGCAAGGGCCGCAGCGAACTCGTTTTGCGTATACAGCGGGCTGCCCCTGACTTCGCTCCAGGCCACGAGACCGTCGTTATTGTTCGCGAGCACGGTCAGCCCCTCTTCCTCGAGGCCGAGGACTCGAGGGCTCTCGGCATTATCCGAGCGCCAGATGGACAAGGAATTGCTGAAGCATGCGTGATCGCTTTGCAGCGCGCACAGGTTGGCCGGCTGGTTCTCTTGAACGTAGAGTGCCTGTCCCGTTTCGGTCAGCGGGATATCGAGCAGCAGATCCGGGCGGTCGTCGTTGTTGTAGTCGCGCAGCCCCAGGGTGCGGAAGTTCGATTGCCCCTGCAGCCAGACCTGGCGCTCGAAGAAGAGGTAACCCTCCGTTGCGTCGGTCCTTGCCGCATGCACGATCCAGCTTCTGTCGAGACCGTCGGTAACCTCGAGCAGCAGGTCCTCGCGACCGTCGTCATCGAGATCGGCCAGCGCGACCGTGCGATACGTGACCTCGCTGTCGAGGGGTAACGATTCACGGGCAAAGGTTCGTTTCGTCCGATCGTCCCAATAGCTTCCGCCCGCAAGAGCTGTTTCGTTCAAAGTCAGATACGACCAGTCCTGGGCGCGGCGCCAAATAACACCAGAAAGAGAAACAAAGTTTATCGCAGTAGAGACCACGAGCTCCATGACTTCATCGCCATCGAGATCGGCGACGCCCACGGGGATCCCCCCACCGCAAGTTACGACTATTTCGTCCTGCGGCCCGAATCCGGTGCCTGCGCGATAAAGCACTGGGGCGAAACAGTGGGAGCCGGGGCCGTTTAACGCGATGTCCAGCACGAGGTCGGCCGTGCCGTCGTTATTGATGTCCTCGAGCGCTATGATCTCGGGCCTCCCATCTTGCGCTACGTCGAAGCTGAAGATCTGGGATAGGCTCGTATACGGATTGCTGGCGCCGCCCATGGACAGGTAGAAGTTGACCTGCTGGTTGACCTGGTTCCGGATCAGGATGTCGGCATATCCGTCGCCGTCGACGTCCTCGAACGCGATCGCGCGAGCATCGTCGCCGCCGGGCAGCGAGATCGAGCCAACGCGCAGGCCGCCGCTCGACAGTCTCACCTGCCAATTGACGGAGCCGTCGGCTGCCGAGATCAACCGAAACAGCAGGTCGTCGCGGCCGTCATTGAGGGCGTCGGCGAAGCCGACGACCCTCGCGCTCGTATACTGTGTCGTGTCGAAGGCCGGTATGCCGCCGGCGAAACCGAAGCTATTGCCGAGCGAGGGCGTGAGGCTCCAGCTCGCGGTGACCGCCGCGCTCGCCGGCGTGTGCTCCAGCACGAGATCGTCGTCGCCGTCTAAATCGATATCCGTCGATGGCGCCTCGGGGATGATAATCGGCGAATTGTCGCAGCTCAGAGGCGGAAGAAGAACGCCGCCGTTGGCCATCACGATGGCGTCCACGGCGGCGACGTCGGCGCAGCTGATGTTGTTCGGTGCCTCGCCGGACATGTTCAGGTTGACGCCGAAGAGGCGAGTCTTGGTGGTCAGCGTGGAGATGTCCTGCAGACCCGTTATGTTCGCCGCTTCTAGTCCGCTCAGAGCGTGCAGCTTGCTGAGCCCGTGGAAGTTCCTGATGAGGTTGTCGGTGAGATTGACGAACGTCAGGAACGGGCGGAGGTTGTTGAGCGGAGCCAGATCCGTGATCTGGTTGCCGTCGAGCCAGAGGTCCTGAATCTCGCCGAAGCGCTCGAGACCGTCCAGGGATTGAATGCCCAGGTTCCGGCACCTGAGTTGATTCACCTGCCTGGTCTGGACCCAGCCAAACATCGCCACCCAGTCCGCAACGCAGGTCGCGAGATTGGCGTCCGGGAATACGACCTCTGCGATCGGCATGTTGCAGCGTGCCGGCGGCGAGAAGGCTTCGAGGCCCGCCGCGAGCGTGTCGAGGAGCCTGCAGTCGAGGTCGCCTCGCCCCGTCACGCAGGCATTGCTGCCGCTGGCGCATGCCTCGGTCTCGTTGAGCTCGACGGCCCGCAACGTCGGTATGTTCTGCAGAACGCCGATGCTCGCATCCGTCAGGAACGGGATGCTCTTGAGGCTCACGGTTTCGAGCGGCAACCCGGCGAGCGGCGAGATATCGTCAATGAAGTTACCGGAAAGATCGGCGGTGCGCAGACTCGGAAGCTGGGCCAGCGGTGTGAGATCGGAGAAGCTCTGCCGGGAAAAGTTGATCTCTTCGAGATTCGTGAAACTCTCGATGCCGGACAGGTCCCCGATGAGTCCCATCGTCGAGCCCAGGTCGCGACCGCAGTCGAGGCCTCTGAGCTCGTCGGCGAACGTCAAACCGGCCAGCGCGGCGAACCACTTCAGGCAGAACTCCAGATCCGGATCGGCGAAGTTGGTGATATCGACGATACGCTGCCTGCAGCTCGGCGGAGGCGTCACGGACGCACCGTTCGCCGTCAGCGTATCGAGGCTCGCGCACTCGATGCTGCCGGGCGAGGACCCGCTGAGATCGATCGTCGCGATACTGCCGAGCGCCGTCAACGGCTCGATGTCGACGAGGTTCGGCATGGACGACAAGTTCAAGTCCTGCAGGTTCCTGAGCCGACCCAGCCTGCTGAGGTCATAGACCAGTGTACCGCTCAGATCGAGGCTCTCGAGATTCACGAGTTGCTCGATGCCGCCGAGCAGCTGGAGCTGCGGCTGCGAGCAATCGAGCGTCGTGACCTCCTGGACGAAGTGCCAGGCATTGGCGGCGGCTGCCGCGCGTATGCAGTCGCCCAAGCGCAGGTCGGAGAAGAGCGCGTCGGAGATCAGCGTGCTCGTGGGCTCGCCGCCACCGCTGAGGCGATTGAAGAAAATATTGAAGCGGGCGTCATCGGATTGAGTCCAGATGATGATCGCGTTGCCGTAGTCGTCCACGGCGATTCTCGACGCAGAGATCGCATCGCTGCGATCGTTCGTCTCGATGAGCCCGGCAGTAGCCCAGCCGCTCCCCGCGACATAGCGGTTCGACCAGAGGTTGTCGCGTAGGCCATCGGATTGAGCCCACACGGCAAGCGCATTGCCGCTGTCATCTATGCCGACTCGAGGCGCAGTGGCTGCGCCATCATCGGTCTCGACGAGCTCGGCAATCCCCCAGCCGATGCCCGCGGCATAGCGGTTCGACCAGATGTTGTCGCGCAGGCCATCGGATTGAGCCCAGACCGCGAGCGCGTTGCCGCTCGCATCAACGGCGATTCGCGGCTCGAGAGCGCTTCCTGCGTCGTCCGTCTCGATGAGCTCGGCGCTGCCCCAGCCGCTACCGGCGACATAGCGGTTCGACCAGATATTCCCGGCTAGGGTCCACACGGCGAGCGCGTTGCCGTTGTCGTCCACGGCGATTTGCGGCTCGACGGCCTGACCCGGGTCGCTCTCGATGAGCTCGGCGCTACCCCAGCCGCTGCCCGCGACATAGCGGTTCGACCAGATGTTGGTATCTGCACCGTCGAAGTGCGACCATATCGCGAGCGCATCGCCGTTGTTGACGACGGCGACCTGTGGGTTAAAGGCGGAGCCATCGTTTTGCATCTCGATGAGCTCGGCGCTACCCCAGCCGATGCCGGCGGCATAGCGGTTCGACCAGACATTCAGACGCGCGCCGTCGAACTGCCTCCATACCGCGAGGGCGTTGCCGTTCTCGTCCACGCCGATCTGCGGACCGAAAGCGTTGCCCGTGTCGTCCGTCTCGATGAGCTCGGCGCTACCCCAGCCGATGCCGGCGACATAGCGGTTCGACCAGACATTTGCGCGCATGCCATCGGATTGAGTCCACACGGCGAGCGCATTGCCGTTCTCGTCCACGGCGATCTGCGGATCGAAAGCGTTACCCGTGTCGTCCGTCTCGATGAGCACAGCCCTCTGCCAGCCGCGTCCAACGATGTAGCGGTTGGACCAGACACTGTTGATGACGCCGTTGCCCTGTGTCCAGACTGCAAACGCATTGCCGTTGGGATCGACAGCAATCTGCGTGCTGTATGCAGCGCCGGATTCTTCCATGCCTATCAACGCCGCGCTTGCTCGCCAGGTGCCGTCTCGGCTCGTGAAGCTCCAGCTCGTTTCGGGCAGAGGAGTTCCGGACAAGTCGGTGATGGCGCTGCTCAGCGTGGCGGTGTAGTCGGTCAAGAGTGCGAGTGTTCTGTCCGTGCCGAGCTTGGCGCGGTTGTCGTTGCCGACGAGGATCACGGTGGCCGGAACGTCGATGCCGTCGCGGCTCAGGCTGAACGTGGTCTCGTTCAGGCTCGCGCCTGCGACGGGCTCGCTGAAGGTCGCCGAGACGACCGGGGCCAAGGTGACATTCGTGGCGCCGTCGACGGGGCTCACGCCCGTGAGGGCAGGCGGCGTAACGACCAGGCCGAAGGCCCGCACCAGAAACACCGCCATCTGCGCGCGCGTCACGGGGTCGTTCGGGCAGTAGTTGTTATTGCCGCAACCGCCCGTGATGCCGTCGGCTGCGAGCTGCTCGATCCACGCCGCAAACTGGTTACTCACGGGGACGTCACCGAACACACCACTCGGTGGCGGCGGCACGTAGTCGCTGCCGCGCATGCCGCGCTCGAGGAACACCGCCATCTGCGCGCGCGTCACGGGGTCGTTCGGGCAGTAGTTGCCGTTGCCGCAACCGCCCGTGATGCCGTCAGCAAAGAATTGCTCGATGAAGCCCGCCGCGAATGCGTTCGCCGCTACGTCGAGAAACACGGCACCCGTCGCCGGTGGTGGAACGAAGCCCGCGCCACGGATGCCGCGTTCGATGAACACCGCCATCTGCGCACGCGTTACCGCGTTCTCGGGACAGTAATTGCCGCTGCCGCAGCCGGAGGTTACGCCGGAGTCGGCAAGTGTCTCGATGAAGCTGTACGCCCAGTAGTTAGTGGGGACGTCGATGAATCGCTGGGCCTGGGCCGCGGGCGACCATCCTGCATTTGCAATGAGCACGACGACGACCGCAAGGGCCGCGCGGAAGAAGACCGGCATGATTTGTCTCCCCTTTCGTCATGCCAGAGGCGTCATGCCATAGGCCGATGCAGAGGAGAGTCGGGCTGAATCTCGTTAGCCAATCGGCGGCGCGTAGAATGACGACATTTCTAGTTATTAGTTTAGCGTTAGCCTAGCCTTGCAAGACCGGCGATTTCGCTCTGAGCATCTTAAAAAACCGGATGGCTGTCAACGAAAATTCACTCTAAAGAACTGGCGTCAGGCATATCTTGTCAATTTCCGTCTTGGGATATCGTGAGCGCGGTTGCCGGGAACCCCCCGCAAAATAGCGGCTCAGGTGCGCGCGCGGCTGCGGCAATCGTGGCGGCAGAGCTAGGGTACGCCGCGCCGCAGGCGGCGTACCCGGGAATTGGCTAGCCCGCCCATTCCGGCTGGTCGAGCACCGACCCACCGCGGAACAACCGCTGCCTGTCTGTGGCAAATTGCAAATTTGTCGCATAGATGCTGAGGATTTCCAAGTCCTGTCATCCTCGCGCTGATCGCTACGATATCGCGACGCGCGACCTCGCTTTTCTTCTTATTCATCTCATTAGCACGGTCGTCAAGCTCCTTGGTCGCGGTGGCGCTCGCTCCGTTGTCGCCGACTTGATTGTCGCGCACCTCGGCCATGTGGCTGGCGCCGTCGATCCCGCGCATCCGAACCGCGCGCCACCCGAGCCGGATCGCCTGATCTGAAGCCGCTGCGGCGCCTGCTGCTCCCGGCCCCCCGCGCCTGGACGGGCGCGTTCGGCCCTGAGCCCTCCCCCTTCGGCTTTTGCGGACCGAGCCCCAGGATTCCGACCTTTGAATGACGCCGGTCTGGCCGCCCCGGCACGCCTGACGGCCTCGATCGCGCCGCCCACCCGTCTGCCGCCTGGTCCTCAACGCCGCCTTCGGGGCGCCTCGGCTCACATTCGGCCGCTTATGCGTCCTGTCCGCCGGGCTGATGAGCGGGTAGACATCATCGATCCGCGCCTGGACGTTCGACGTCCTGGCCTAGTGCCTGTTGCCTGTTCCGGGTTTCGCCAATCTCATCCCGGCGATACCGATGACGAGCAGCACCAGAGTGCCAGGCTCGGGAACGGAGACAGGCTCGAGCGTCAAGTCGTCGAAAGCAAAGCCGATGCCGGCGGCGCTGACGTTTTGCGTGAGAACGAGGGCGCTGATTCCCTGGAAGCCTGCGCCGAAGTTGAACAAACCCTGCACGGTCGGAGCGGAAACGCTCCCCGCGCCGCCGATGGCTACGAATTCGAACACGTTTGGCGCTATCGCCGCCTGGATCACATCGAGACTTACAACGTCGAACAGACCGCCTCCGTCCATGCTCAGGGTCACGGTCGTCAAGCCGAACATCTGCTCGTCGATATTGAAATACTGGTCGCCGCCGGTACCGAAAATGTCGTAGTGGCCAGAGTCGACTTCGATCGTAAAGCCGTCCTCGCTGTAGGGATTCGTAAAAAACTGGCCGCTCGCGGCTGCATCGAAATCGAGGATGACGGCACGGGCGCCCGTGCTCAGTGACAGGCCGACGGTCAGGACAAGGAGCAGGTTGATTCTTTTCATGGTTTTCCCCTGAATTCACGTTGTCAGCTACGCTCTTCAGTATACACCTAGGTAAGGATGCCTTGCGACGGCACGGGCATCGGGACTTTCCACGATAGGCGAACGCGCCGCATTCGAATAATCTCGTTGATTTAAAGAAGCGAAGCCTTGCCCGGCTCACCTCAATACGGCGCAAAGGCAGAGAATACGAAAAACCGCTCGAAGGGGAATGCCGATGAAAAAAATTCTACAAACAATCGCGGCACTGGCGCTCGGATGTCCTGTCGCAGCAAATGCCTTACCGGTCGTCTATGACATCACGCTGACAGGGTCGGGCCGCTCGGAGGGAATCTCGGGTACCGGCGTGGCCACGTTCGCCGACAATGCGTTCGATGCGGACGGGGTGTTCGAGTTGGACGGTGCGCTGCTCGATTTTCACTTCGAAATCGAGGGTGTTGTCCTGGAATTGGCCGATCTGGTTACGGGAACCGGAGCCGATTACGCCGTCGCTCTAGGTGAGATTTCCGGCTTCGATTGGGGCGTCCCCGCTGGCGATATCACCATGACACTGTTCGACAGCAGACTCGGATTTGCGGCACCGATCTCGATCGGAGTCGCGTACGTCAACTCGAGTTCGTCGAACGCGAACTGCTTCTTCCTGTCGCCGATTTGCGAACTTCAGCAGGACTGGTCACGGAGGCCGATTTCCGTACCCGAGGCCGGGACTCTCGGTCTGCTGGGGATCGGACTGGCCGCGGTGGGATTCGCGAGGCGCAGAAAGGCGCCCTGATCCAGGCAGCAGGCCGCAACGAGAAGGACCCCGACCGATTGCGGGGCCTGCTCTATGCCGGCAGGGCCACACGAGCGTCGTACCCGGTAGCCGCTCGCCCTCGTGCGGTCATGCACAGCAGCCGCGGGTGTGGGACCCGGCTGTCGTAGCCCTGCTGTCGCAGCAGGTCTCTGCGGACCGGGCGCCGGAGTGCGCGGGTGTGGCACTCCGGGCGGAATCGCTTGCGGCAATGTCGAGTTCGTCGCAGCCGTAATCCGGGCTGTCTTCGCTGGTGAAGAACGTTTCCCAAGGGATTCCCTGCCGCGCACCTGACGAGGTACTACGGCGTGTTTGCGCCAGCGAGTGCTGACCGGGTCCGGATCGTGCCCAGGACACGCGCCGCCGCTAACGAGCGTGCCGCGGTATCAATCATCGGCCGGCAACAATCCCTCAGCCTCAAGCGCCACGCCTAACGCGGGTTTTTGCCATCGATATCGACAAATCGGCAGGACTGCCGATGTGCACGATCGAAGGTCACCGCGAAGCGGTCGGGCACAGGGATGTGCCCGATGAAACCTGCCGGCAATGCGGCGGCCGGCTGCGGGTCATCGCCGGCATCGAGCAACCGGCGGTCATCGACCGGATCCTCGTGCACCTCGGCCGTGAGGCTGGCGCCGTCGATCCCGCGCATCCGAGCCGAGCGCCATCCAGGTCGCATCGGCTGATCTGACTGGCGCTGCGGCGCCGGCTGCTCCTGGCCACCAACGCCGCCTTCGGGGCGCCTCAGCTCACATGGGGCCGCCTATACGACCTATCCGCCGACAGGCCGGCCGGCGGTCTGGTGAGGCTCGGCAGCGCGCAGGCGAACTGCAGCCACTGGCTGGTCCAGTCGCCGTCGTCGAAGCCCGGGTCGGTGACGTCCTGCTCGATGACGATCTCACATCGCGACCTCCTACGTCCCGGGCGCTGCCAGCACGCCGGCCGGCCGGTCCCAGCGCGACTCGCGCTCCTCCTCCGGCACCCAGGGATCGGGCGCCGGGTAGCGCGGGTCCCAGGCGACGCAGTGGAAGCCCCCTCGACCGGGCCCGGCACGTAATGCACCGTAGTGCCGTCCGGGTCGGTAACAGCGAAGACAATGGCCGGCTCGCCCTCCCGAATTGGCGACCGACTCTCTTCGCCTGACAGCGACTGCCGCTTGTGCTGCAATAACCGTGATGACAGAAGGCAATCGATCACGTTCGCGGCGGATGTCACGGCGCCGCTTCGTCGGCACATCGGCGACGGCGGCCGCGACCGGTTACCTGTCGTTGCTGGGCCCGGCGTGGGCTCGCGACAGCGATGCCCCGCCCGCCGGAGACATGGGCGAACTGCGCGCCACCGACCCCGGCGGGATCGATCTCTACCTCGAACGGCGCGAATTGCTGGTGGGCGGCCGGCCCGGTCTCGCCATCACGATCAACGGCTCGATACCGGGCCCCGTGATCCGCATGCGGGAAGGCGGCGAGGCGCTGATCCGCGTGCATAATCGCCTCGCGGCATCCACCTCGATTCACTGGCACGGCATCCTGCTGCCGTTCACGATGGACGGCGTGCCCGGCATCAGCTTTCCCGGCATCGCGCCGGGCGAGACGTTCACTTACCG
>JBFGFX010000111.1:0-11293 GCA_041579335.1 Woeseiaceae bacterium
CACCCAGATGCCGTCGCCGCCGCGCTCGAGCTGCCGGTCGCGGACGTTGGGGTAGTCGAGCGGAAACGCGGTGATGCCGTACTTCTCGTGCAGCCGGCGCGTATCCAGCTGATCGACGACGAAGTACACGCCGAGCGGCGTCTTGCCGTCCCATGCGCGCTCTTTACCGACACCATGCTCACCGATCGACATGTAGCTTCGATCGACGACGTCGACGCCGCTCGCGCCGCGTTCGAGATGGTAGAACGTCGCGCTGCCCGTATCGGCGATGAACGTATCGTGGACTTCCTCGGGTAGCTCCAGAATCCACGCCGGCACGCGCATCTGCGCGTTGCCGACAGAAAGCGCGGCAAGCGACAGCGTGAACAGACAAACGAGCCGCGACATAACGCCGATATTAGCGCTGCCCCGGGCGTATCGCCATGCTAAGGTCAGCGGCTGTCGCAGGAATCACGGAGATCCCGATGTCGGGCTGGCGAATCGCGATCGCAGCAGCGCTGCTGATTTCGGCTGCCGCCGCACAGGCGGCGGACCATGCCAACGAGGCATTCGAAAACCTCGGCCAGGAATTTCTGAGTGATCTCACCAACTTCTCGCCGGTTGCGGCGACGCTGATCGGCGACCACAGCGCCGACGACGAGCTCGACCGCGTCGACGCGGCGGCGCGCGAGCGCAGGCGGCAGCTTTACCTCGACTACCGCGATGCGCTCGCAGCGATCGACCGGGCCGAGCTGTCGCGTGCCAACCAGATCGACGCCGAGCTGCTCGAGCACGAAGTCGAATCGTCGCTCTGGGCGCTGGAGACGCTTAAGGAGTGGGCCTGGAACCCGCTCGTCTACATCAACACGGCCGGCAGCGCGATCTACGGTCTCGTCGCGCGCGACTTCGCGCCGCTCGAGGAGCGTCTCGGCAATGCCGCCGCACGCATGGAGCAGCTGCCACGATTCTTCGCCGAGGCCCGGGCATCGCTCGAACCGGCGCGCGTGCCGAAGGTGCATGCCGAAACGGCGATCCGGCAGAATCAGGGACTCGCATCGATCATCGACAACATGATCGTGCCCGACATGGCGGCGCTGCCCGCCGCCGAACGCGCGCGCCTCGAGGCCGCAATCGAGATCGCGCGCGATGCGATCGCCGAACACCAGTCCTGGCTCGAAGGCGAACTGCTGCCGCAGGCTGAGGGCGACTTCCGCATCGGCGCAGAGCTTTACGATACTAAGCTCGCGCTCGCGCTCAACTCGCCGCTCGACCGGAAGACGATACGGGCCCGCGCCGAGGCCGAGTACGAGGCCGTACGCGCGCAGATGTACGAAGTCGCAAAAGAAGTTTATCGGTCGGTCTATCCCTACACGTCGTTTCCGGACGCGCCCGACGAGGCGTACAAGCAGGCCATCATCCGCGCCGCGCTCGAGCAGGCCTATGCGGAGCTGCCGCCACCCGACGGCATCGTCGAGGTCGCGAAAGAACAGCTCGAGCAGGCAACCGACTTCGTCATCGAGAACAACATCGTCACGATGCCGGACGAGCCGGTCGAGATCATCATCATGCCGGAGTTCCAGCGCGGCGTATCGGTCGCGTACCTCGATCCGCCGGGACCGCTCGACAAGGACCAGAAAGCGTTTTACGCAGTCGCACCGCTGCCGGAGGACTGGACCGACGAGCAGGTGCGCTCCTTCTTGCGCGAGTACAACCTGTACTCGATGCAGGATCTGACGATCCACGAAGGCGTGCCCGGACACTATCTTCAGATCGCGCTCAGCAACCGCTATCCGTCCACGCTGCGCAGCGTGTTCTGGTCGGGACCGTTCGTCGAGGGCTGGGCCGTATACGCCGAGCGCGTCATGATCGACGAGGGTTACCTCGGCGGCGATCCGCTGATGCGGCTGATCAATCTCAAGTGGTACCTGCGCGCGATCACGAACGCGATCATCGACTCGGCGATCCACGTCGACGGCATGACCCGCGAGCAGGCGATGAAGCTGATGATCGAAGGCGGCTTTCAGGAAGAGCGCGAGGCAGCCGGCAAGTGGGTGCGCGCGCAGCTGACGTCCGCGCAGCTGTCGACCTACTTCGTCGGCTTCCTGGAGCACCTCGACCTGCGCAAGGCGGTCGAGAAACGCTGGGGCGAGTCTTTCACGCTCCGCCGCTACCACGATCAGGTGCTGTCGTACGGCTCGCCCCCGGCGAAGTACGTGCGCGCGATGATGCTCGACGAGCCGATTCCGGCCGACTAAATCGGATCGCTGGCTGCGTCCGGGGAGTTCCGGAACTCATACGCGGGCAACCTGCCTGCCGCATCTCGCGATGGCCTCCTCGGCCGAACAATGTGCGTACCGCCGACGTGCACCATCCGGATGAGTGTCCTGAGGGAACTGGCCTTTCACCAACTGATGTCGGGTCACGAAGCCTGCTCCGGTAGCCTCATAACCATCCGCTATTACCGCCCGCTGCCCGGCTGTGAGAACTTTGGTCTTGCCACCCGGTCAAATTCAAGGTTCGGAGGCGGGTTATCCAGACGTCAAGCGTCACAGCATCGAGGCAAGGTCGTCCCATCGTGACGACGCTCAGTGCGGCCGTTCTCGGCATGATGGCCGCAGCATCGTCGCTCGCCGCTGAAACCGATCCGATGCCGCTCGGCTCGCTCGGAGATCGCTACGAGCAGTCGATGACCGCCGGACTCTACGCCGAAGCAGCCGACGCCGCGGCGGAGTACATAACGACGCTGCTCGCCGATCCCGACTACGACCGCCTCGAATGGGCGGGAGGGCTTGTGCGGCTCGGTGACGCGCAGCGCTCCAGCGGCGACCACGAGGCGGCATTCGGCAACTACGCGCTTGCGATAGATACCTACTTCGACGCCGGCGATCGCCTCGATCCGCTATTGATTGAACCAATGTCCGCCGCGGCCGAAAGCCTGATCGAACTCGGAGAGTTCCGCGGCGCCGCCGACATGCTGGAACGGGTTGTGCACCTCGAACACGTCAACTACGGCCCGTCGACCATGACGCAATGCGAAGCGCTGCAGCGGCTCGGTGACACATACGCCCTGCTTGGCAGGCCGGATCGCGCATTGGCGCAGCAGCGCGCTATTACCCACGTCTATCATCGGAACTACCCCGGAGACGACGTCCGCAAGCTGCCGGCGCTGCTGGCCGAGGCGGAGCTTTTAAGAAAGCTCGACATGTTGGTCGATTCGCACGCGACGTACCGGCGGGCCATCGCTATGGTCGAGCGCGCGGACGGCACGCGCTCGCCGCATCTGCTCGAGGCAATCTACGAGCTGGCGTGGCTGCTGGCCGGAAATTCGATCATGGACGGCTACAACGGTTACACGACCGCGCGCCGCTTCATACAGCGCGCCGAATACATTGCCGACAATGGCGACGACATTTCAGCGATCGAACGCGCCGACGCGTACATCGCGATCGGCGACTTCTTGTCGATCTACACGCTCGACCGGGCTGCCGCCGAGCGGCGCTATCGCAAGGCCTGGACCATCCTCGCGGCCGACGAGGCGTTCGCCGACGCGCTCGAGCAGCGTTTCGGCGAGCCGCAGCTCTTGAACGAGATCCCTGCCGGCACGTCGCCGATCATGAAGAATCTGATGCAGAACCTGGAGCAAATCGGGGCCAACCCGGACGCCCAGGTTCTCGTGCGATTCGACATCGACGCCGAGGGTCTGCCGCGCGACATCGAGGTCGTCGAAGGCGATCCGGGCAGCTACTGGGACGACCTCATCGTCGACCACGTCGGCAAGTTCCGTTTCCGGCCCCAGTTCGATGGCGGTGACGCCGTGACCCACGAGGGCATGCACTGGAACGTTCCCTATCGTCTCGGCTCGGAGGCAATGGCCCCCTGATTGCGGCACACTAGCGGCACGTCGACACGGTACCGAGCCTATGCCTCCGGCCGACCATCCCGAAACAGTGCAAGCGATCGTCGTGGGACGCCGCGCGCTCGAAGGCGGTGACTTCGCCGCGGCACGCGAACGCCTGACCGGCATCGACCACCCGGAAGCGCTGTACGTGCTGGGCGTCGCCGCGCAGCATCAGGGAGATGCCGGTGCGGCGGAGGCTGCGCTGCGGCGGGCACTTGCACTCGCACCCGGCTTCGCGCAGGCCGAGGAGGCGCTCGGCCGCCTGCTGATCGACCTTGCGCGCTGGGACGACGCCGCGGCCCTGTATGCGGACGTGCTCGCGCGGAGCCCGGACAGCCTGACCGGACGCTACGGCCTGGCGACGGCGCAGCTTAATCGCGGCGAGTGCGAAGCAGCGCACGACGCGTTCGACGGGCTGCTGCGTGAAGGTAACGATCGTCCCGAAATCCGCTTCATGCGCGCTCGCGCGCTGCTCGAGCTGGGCCGAATCGACGAAGCCATTTCGGACCTGACAATCTCGCTCGCTGCTCGACCGACCGCCCTGGCATTGAAAGCGCTGGCGGGAGCGCTTTGGATGAGCAAGCGGCACGAGGATTTCGATAGCCTGTTGAACGGAGCGGCGACGGTGCCGGAACTCGCACCGCTGGCAGCCGAGCTCTGGCGACAAAGCGGCGACACGTCACGCGCACTCGACGCTGTCGACGCATTGACCAAGGTCGGTGATTTGCGGCTCGAGGCGCATGTTGCCCGAATACAGGCCTATGTCGACCTCGGTGACGGGCCAGCCGCCGAGCGTGCCGCTCGCGACGCATTGGCCCAACACCCGGACGACCGCATCGTAATCGCCAGCCTTATCTCCGCGCTGTTGATGCAGGGGAAGGCCGACGACGCGCTCGCGGCCGTTCTACCGCTGCGCCGGGCCGAACCGCTGCGGCAACACTGGATCGCGTATGAGGCGACGGCGCTCCGGCTGCTCGGCGACCCGCGCTACGACGCGCTGGTCGACCTAGAGCGCTTCGTCCGCGTATACAAACTGCCGGTGCCGGACGGTTACGAATCGATCGAGGACTTCAACACCGCGCTCTACGCAGCATTGACGCCGCTGTACGCGTATCGGCATCACCCGCTCGACCAGTCGCTCCGTGACGGCAGCCAAACGTCACGTGATCTGACCGGTGTCGACGACCCGGTGATCCGGGCTTACATCGTCGCGCTCGATACGCCGATCCGACAGTATATGCGCGAGGTGGGCGCCGGCAGCGGTCACCCGCTGACGGCGCGCAACACGGGCGAGTACCGCATCGCCGGCAGCTGGTCGGTACGGCTGCACGGCCGCGGCTGGCACGTCAATCACGTGCACCCCGAAGGGTGGATCAGCTCCGCGTATTACGTCGTCGTGCCCGACGATGTCGCCGACGAGGAGCGTAAGGCCGGCTGGATCAAGTTCGGCGAACCGCCGTTTGTGACGACGCCGCCGTCACCGCCGCAGAAATGGATCCGGCCTGAACCGGGGCTCGTGGTCCTGTTCCCGTCGTTCCTGTGGCACGGCACCGAGGCGATTCTGCACGAATCGCTGCGCGTTACGGCGCCGTTCGACGTCGTGCCCGCCTGACTCGCGCCCGCGGATCAGGTTCGGCCCTGGGCCTCGCGACGCGCCATCAGGTGGCGCCAGTTTTCGAGCGAGTACAGCTGCAGGTAGATCGCCGACAGGTAGCCTTTCTTGTGCAGCTCGAAGATCTGCTCCTTGTCGAGCGCATCGATCTTCTGCGCGTCGATGCCGACGTACTCGGCCAGCGGCACCGCCTCCGTTGCGCCCTCCGGCGTGTAGGTCGCGCGCAGCGGCGTCAGCAGCTCGAGCTCGACGAGCTTCTGGCAGAAATCGTAGGTGCGGCGGCGCTCGGCGTCGTAGTGCGCGCACAGACTCATTAGCTGCTCCGTGTGCTCGCTGGGCTTGTCGCCGTCGAAAAACGGGAACTCGGCATTCTCGGTCACGGTGTCCGCTGAGCGGTCGACAACGACGGCGACGCGATCACCGCCGCCGTGCGCGAACGCCAGCGGATAGCAGCGCAGATACATCGGCACGTGACACATCGGGTCCCACTTGCCGTCGTCGTCGACGAACAGGTTGTTATCGTCGAGGACGCCGAGCGCCGCGAGCGGCTGCGGTCTGTCGATGTTGGCAAAGATGATCGGATAGTGCCTGAGCGCGTTCGAGAACTCCGCCATGGTCAGCGGCACGACGCGTTCATTGCGTACGTGGTCGAACGGATGCTCGGACGGCGTCAGGCCCATGTGACCGTGGGTCTCCGGCGCGAGCAGCTCGGGCTCCTTATATAGGAACAGCTTGCCGGATACGGTGCCCGCCGTAGTCACAGATTCAGTCTCTTGCATAGCGCGTAAAGCTCCAGGCTCGCCTCGTCGTCGGGGCCGGCAAGCCTATCAGTGATCGCCCCGTTGTCAATCCGGGCGCCGGGCCCGCAGGTCCCACGCGACCGGTATGTCGTTGCTCGGTGTCGTGAACGGCTCTGCCACGAAATCGGTCAGGCCCGCACCGGCGATCAGATCGCCGACCGTCTTTACGCCATCGTCGGACAGCGCGGCAGCGCGCATACGCGTTAGCCGGTCGACGGTCCTGTCCACCTCGCCCTGCATGCCGTCGAGCCAGCCCGTGATGTCGCCGCAGTCGTAGCGCTGCCGGTTTTCGTACAGCTGCCGGAAACCGGCGAGCAGGTAGCTGTGGACGCCGCGCGGGCAGCGCCGCGCCGCGTCGCCAAGCGTGCGAATCAAAGGCACGAAATCCTCCTCCAGCTCGCGCAGGCGCTTGGCGTCGCCGCCGAACGCGGCCTCGGTCAACGCGACGGCCTTCGGGATGAATTGCGATGAACGGACGAGGTCCGCCTCGGCGAGCTGTGCTTTATTATTGCCGTCGATGTAGCCGTCCTCGATATGCGCGAGCACGGCGAGGTATCCGCCGTCTGCGACGACGCGCGCCGCCTCGGCAAATGCCGGTATGCCGGCATATTCGATACCGAATTGGCTGACGACGAGATCGTAGCTGCGATCGCTGAACGGCAGATCGCCGGCGGAAGCCAGGACCGTCTCGACGCCGGCGATGCGTTCGGACAGCGCGGCCAGCGCCTCGCCAGCAATATCAATCGCGGTCAGAGCAAGGTCGTGGCCTTCGGGGAGCGTCGCGAAGATCGAGCCCGCGCCGCTCGCGATGTCGAGAACGCGCGTTCCGGGACCGAGCCCTCCGAACACGCGCTGCCAATGCGCGGCGAGCGCCGGATGACGTTCGCCCCTGCCGCTGACAAACACCTCGCCACCGCTGCCTTCCTGGTCCCAGTACTCCGACCAGCCTGTGTCCTTGCTCATGTACCTAAGTCTACAAAGAAAAACGGCGGGCAATTGCCCGCCGTTTCCCTGACGTAGTGTCGGGCTCCTTAGAACTCGGCACTCGCTCTCACGAAGAACGTGCGACCGAAGACGTCGTAGGTCGCCGGCCAGGTATTCGCCTGTTCCTGGTTGTCACCAAGGATCGGCGGCTCCTCGTCGAGCAGGTTGTCGATACCGAACGTCACCGCGTAATTGTCGCTAAAGCGGTACGTACCCGACGCATCGAAATAATGCGTCGGATCGATCTTCTCTACGAAGTAAGTCGTATCGTCGTCGTCGTCCTTGACTTCACCTACGAGGCGCCACAGCAGCTGTGCCGTCCACTCGTCACTCGTCCAGCGGAACGTCATGCGGTGCTTGTACTCCGGCAGCGGCTCGCCGCAATCGTTACCGAAATCGCCTGCGCAGCGGACCGGGTTGAGATCGCCCGGGAATGCCGTGAAGACAGACTCGTCCGTAAACGTGCCGACGTAGTTGATCCGCATATCGCCGCCCCACAGGTCCATGTCGTAGCTGGCAAGCAGGTCAAATCCCTTGAGGGTCTGGCTGGCCGCATTCTGGTCTGTCGTCTGAACGAACTCGATCGTGCCGTCGGGACGCCGGTTGACCACGCTACAGAACAGCGAACCGATGCCGCCGGCGGGATTCGCAGGATCGTAGCAGGTGCTGAGTACGTTGTTTGCACCGCCACCAAAGCCTGTGATCACGTCCTCGATCTCGATGTCGAAATAGTCGAGACTGAACGTCAGGCCTTCGATTGCCGAAGGCGTGACGACGACACCGACCGTGTAGGTGTCAGCCGACTCTTCGAAGAGATCAGGGTTGCCACCCTGCAGTTCGCGCACCTGACCGGCCGCCAAGTTGATCGCCGGCGAGAACATGACGTTCGCCGGGACACCGGTCGACAGACAGATAGCCTCGACGGCCGCACTTTGGTCCACACCTTCCGCCGAGCAGGGATCGGTCGAGCCCGGGAAGTTTTCGGACTGCGGCCGGAACAGCTCGCCGATCGACGGCGCGCGCACCGCCCGGTTGAAGCCGCCGCGGATACGGAACTGGTCGGTCGGCGCCCAAGAAGCGCTGACCTTGAAGCTCTCGACGCTGCCGGCCGTCGTGTAATCCGACGAGCGGTAGGCAAGCTCCATGTCCAGCAGATCGGCGAACTGTGCGCCTGACAAGAACGGCAGGTAGAACTCTACGTACGCGGAATCCACGTCGAAGCCGCCCGCAACCGCCGGCGCGCCGTTGAAGCCGGCGATATTGCCGGTCGCCAGCGCCTGGGACGGACGGAAGTTGAAGTCGTTCTCGATGTGCTCGAAACCGATTGCAACGCCGATCTCGCCGCCGGGAAGCTCGAATTCGCCGAGATCGCCCGTAAACGTCACGCCTGCGACCAGCTGATCGTAGTCGAAGATCGACGATACGCGCGTGCGGATGAAGTCCGCGCCGGCCGCCGAGATGTTGCCTTCACCGAAGATGTTGATCGGCGCACAGCTGCCGGAGGCACCGCTGGATGACGTATCCGAGCAGGTTCTACCTGACGGATCCGACAGATTCAGCAACATGGCCTGATTGAAGCGATTCCGATCGACGTTGCCTGCCTGGGTCTCGCCGCCGTTGACGTTACCCTGCTGCAGATACGCATCGTAGTCCCAGTTGTCCGTTATATCGCCGCGGATGCCGACCTGTATCTGATAGCTCGTGAACGAGCTGTCCGAGATACGCGGCCCGACTTCGAGCAGCCGGCGGCGAACAAATGCTCTTGCCGTGTCCGCGATGCCGTCGGCGTCCGAGTCAATGATGTCTGTAGCATCCAGGCTCGGATCATCGTCGATGCCATCATCGTCGTCGTCGACAAACGAGGAGTCGTGTGTACAGTTGGAGCAAAAGTCGTCGTCAGGGTCGTTCGGCGTGCCGTTGTCATCAATAACTCTCGCCGCGCGAACACCGAGTCCGCCGTTGTACGTGGACGAGAAGGTACCGTCCCCGTTGTCGACAATGACTCGATCGTTGTTGTCGCCCGACAGAACTGTCTGCGAGTTGGCCGTCAGGAACGGGCTGCCGTCGAGCGTAAACGTCGTCGTCTGGAAGATCGGCGTCGGCGCGAGCTGCTGCGGCACCTTCGACGAGGTGAACATCGCGCGGCCGTAGACCGTCGCCGTGTCCGATACGTCGAAGTGACCGAGCGCCGTCGTCTGGTAGCGCGTCTGCGGCAGCTGGATGTAGTTGACCGGCGCGTAGTTGTAGAAGTCGTTGTTCTCGCCCAGCTGGAACGGACGGATGTCGCCGCTCTCGTCGAACGTGACGCCGAAGCTCGTCGGTGAGAACTGGGCAAACGCTCCCGAGAAAATCGACGTGCTCGGGATACCTGACGAGCCGCCGTCGATCAGAATCGGATTGCCGTTGGCATCCTCATCGTCGAACTGTGCAAAGAACGCAAAGTCACGGTCACCCTGGAAGAGGTCGTCGCGATCCGTATACGCAAAGTTGAACGTGACGTTGCCACTCCCGTCGGCTATGTTCGCGCCGAGCGTTATGTCTGCGCTGGTAATGGCCGCGTCACCCTCACCGGTGACCTCGTAACCGGCGTTCAGATTTACACCTTCGAAGTCGTCTTTCAGTATGAAGTTGACGACGCCCGCAACCGCGTCGGAACCGTAGACTGCCGATGCACCACCGGTCAGTACCTCGATGTTCTGGATCAGTGCGTTCGGAATTGCGTTGATGTCGACCGAACCGCCCGATCCGGTTGGCACGACGCGCGTGCCGTTGATCAGCACGAGAGTGCGAACCGATCCCAGGCCGCGGAGATTAACCGTAGCCGTGCCGTTACCCGGGTTGTTCGACGTGCGGTCGAGGCCGGGAACCGCCTGCGGCAGCGTGTTCAGCAGCGATTCGGTGTTGACGGTGCCTGTCAGCTCGATCTGCTCGAAGCCGACCGTCGCAACAGGCGCGTTGGACACAAAGTCCTTCTTCTTAATGCGTGATCCGGTAACCGTGATCTCTTCGAGCTCACCTGCTCCTTCCTGCTGCGCGAGCGCACCAGGGGCTGCAGACAATCCGACGAGGCCAGCGTTCACCGCAAGCGCAAGCTTGACAGCATTTCTGACGTTCAGATTACTTGCCATGAGAATCCCCTATGGTTTTCGAAACTGCCCGGACCATGCGAAATGGCTTCGGACAAGTGGACGGAATATATACCAAAGCAACCATCAGTACCATAGTTCCAACAGATGCGTTTCCGGCAACAGTTTCTTTTGTATGCATTCGTGGCGAGTTCGGGGCGGCGTTGATAACTTTCTGTTATTTCGATAATAAATGCTGCCGGATTTTTTGACGTTTGGCGGCCAAAAACGGTGATTTTCTGATGTTTTTTTGCAACAAAGTGGGTTTCTTGACCCCGTGGCAACGCACTTGTTGCAATAAAGCCACACACCTGAGTTCGTTCGTCAACATCGTTACTACGACCCCTCTCGAGCGTCCGACCCGCATTTTCTTGCGCGAGATGGTAACGTCCCGGCCGTGGACGCGCGCGCCGCGCACGACAAGCGGCGGGGAGAAAAACCTACATGACGATCAACCGCTTGCGACTGTCCGTAGCCCTGGGTCTGGTCGCTCTCGCGGGCTGCGGCGGCAGCTCTGAGGACGGCGCCGGTTTGGCGAGCGCGGCGCCCGAACGTCCCGCGTTCGAGCTCGCAACCGGCGAAGCCTACGACCTCGCCGCGGTGCCGGTGTATGGCGGTGACCACAGCGCCGTTTATGCCTACGTCGACGCGCATCGCGACACCCACCTCGCCGCGATCCGCCGCTGGCTCAGGCAGCCGTCGATCTCGGCCGAGGACACGGGGATCGAGGCGATGGCGGAGATGCTGCGTGCCGATCTCGACGCGCTGGGATTCGCCGAAGCCGAGCTGGTGCCGACCGACGGCCATCCGGGCGTCTGGGGCTACTACGACGCCGGCGCCGAAAAAACGCTGGTCGTCTACCTGATGTATGACGTGCAGCCGGTCGAGCCAGACG
>JBFGFX010000112.1:0-11244 GCA_041579335.1 Woeseiaceae bacterium
AGGTGCGTGTCTCCGAGGCCTACGATGACGTCAAGCGCTGGACCGAGATGAGCATCTTGAACAGCGCATCCTCCGGCCGGTTCTCGACGGATCGCACGATGCGCGACTACAACAACGAGATCTGGCGCCTGAGCCCGATCGAGCTCGACGGCGACGCATGATCGAAGCGGGCCGCCCTGCTCCACTGGGCGCCCGAGTCGACCGCGACGGCGTCAACTTCGCGATCCACTCGGGCGGCGCGGCCCGCGTCGAGCTGTGCCTGTTCGACGACGAGGGCCGGCAGACCCGCACGCACGAGCTGCCGGAGCAGACCGGCGACGTGTGGCACGGCTATGTACGAGGCTTGCAGCCGGGCCAGCGCTACGGATATCGAGTACACGGTCCTTACCGCCCGGAACACGGGCTGCGTTTCAACCCCGCCAAGCTCCTGATCGATCCCTACGCGCACGAGCTCAGCGGCGAGTTTCGCTGGGCGCCGGAGGTGTTCGACTACCTGAAGGACGGTGCGCGGCTGCGGATCAACGACGCCGACAGCGCGCCGTTCGTGCCGAAGAGCGTCGTAACCTCGGACGCGCCGATGCCGGCCCTCGCAGGTCCGCGCATACCTTGGTCCGACATGATCATCTACGAAGCCAACGTGCGCGGCTACACGATGCGGCACCCCGACGTGCCGGACTCGGATCGCGGCACCTTTCGGGGCATGAAGAACGCCGACATCCTCGAGTATCTGGGGGCACTCGGCATCACCAGCGTCGAGCTGATGCCGGTATTTGCGTTCGTGGACGAGCATTTCCTGCATCGCAAGGGACTCAAGAATTACTGGGGGTATAACTCGATCAACTTCTTCGCGCCCACCGGGCGCTATGCTCACGGCAGCGCACGCGCCGAATTCCGCGAGATGGTCGATGCAATCCACGACGCCGGCCTCGAGGTCATCCTCGACGTCGCCTACAACCATACCGGGGAGTCGGACGCCCTCGGACCCAGTTTGAGCTTCCGCGGCATCGACAACCTGCTCTATTACCGTGTCGCGCCCGACGACCCGCTCGCCCACGTGAATCACACCGGCACCGGGAACACCGTGAACATGGACCATGCGCCGGTGCGGCGGCTGGTCCTCGACAGTCTCCTTTATTGGACGACCGCCATGGGCGTCGACGGCTTCCGCTTCGACCTCGCAACCGTGCTCGGCCGCACCGCCGCCGGGTTTTCGGACGAACACCCGTTTTTCGTCGAGCTCGCGGCCGAACCGGCGCTCGTCGATGTAAAACTCATCGCCGAGCCGTGGGACCCGGGCCCGGGCGGTTACCAGCTCGGGCGCTTCCCGGCACAATGGGCGGAGTGGAACGACAAGTACCGCGATTCGGTGCGCCGCTTCTGGCGCGGCGACCCGGGCCAAGCCGCCGAGTTTGCCAAACGCCTGCACGGCTCGAGCGACGTCTTCGAAGCTAAGGGACGCGGGCCATGCTCGAGCGTCAATTTCGTCACCGCGCACGACGGCTTCACGCTCGTCGATCTGGTTTCGTACGAGCATCGTCACAACGAGGCGAACGGCGAGGACAACAAGGACGGGCATGCCCACAACTACAGCAAGAACTACGGCGTCGAGGGCGAGACCGACGACCTAGAGATCAACGCATTACGGCGACGGCAGCGGCTGAACATGTTGGCGACGTTGCTCTTGTCGCAGGGTACGCCGATGCTGCTCGCGGGCGACGAGATCGGCAATTCGCAGCATGGCAACAACAACGCCTACTCACAAGACAACGAGACCGGCTGGATCGACTGGTCCGGGCGCGACGACGACCCCGAGTTCCTCGCCGCGATACGGGCGCTGATCGACTTGCGCCACGACATTGCCCTGTTCCGGCAGCCGTCCTACCTGCACGGCGCGGCAGTCAACGACGTCGGCTGGGGCGATATCGAGTGGCTCAAGCCCGACGGCGCGCCCATGACACACGAGGATTGGGCCGACGCGCCGGCCTTGAGCCTCGTGTTGACGCACGTCGGCGACGCATGGCACAGCGAGACACCGGCGGTCGTGCTCCTGATCAACGGCTCTGCCGATCCGGTGCGCTTCAAGCTGCCCGCGGCGACCGATAACGGCGGCTGGCAGATCCGGTTCGTCAGCGCGGCACACGGCTTTCGGCCGATCGACGACAACCGCTGGCTGCTACCGGAGCGGTCGTTAGTGTGCGTCGCGCTCGACGGTTATCATAGAGCGAAATCCTGATTGACGGTGCATGCGCCGACTGACGATAGCGATATCTTCAAGCCTACGGGGAGACAGCAATGACGGCACGTATCGCCACGCCGCTCTCGCGGCGACACATGCCGAGGGACTACTCGATCTCGCTGGAGAAATACACCATGCGGGGCACGCCGCACGAGACGCGTATACCGGACGACTTCGGGCCGAAGCAGTCGATGCGCGGTTTCGAGGAGACGTACCAAAACATCATCGACTATATCGTCCGAATCACCTACAAGATTTGGGAGGATCGCGACGTCGAATACATTGGCGCGACCTACTCCGACACCTCGCAGGTCTACGACGATTACGGCCTGCAGCTCGGCAGCCAGAAGATCATCGAGGACACGTATCACACGACCGGCGCATTCTCCGACATTCAGCTGATCGCCGACGAGATCGTCTGGGCGGGTGACGACGATTTGGGCTTCCATACGTCACATCGCACCATCATCCGTGGCACCAACGACGGCGACAGCAAGTACGGTCCGGCCACGAATCGGTACATCGACGTCCTGGTCATCGCCAACTGCGTGGCGCTCGAGAACGAGATTTTTCTCGAGCACGTGCTGTACAACAATTCGAGCATGCTACGACAGCTCGGCCACGACCTCCGGGAGATCGTGCCGAAGCTCGCCGCCTCGCCGCCGGCCGGCTGGCCGCGCGACGCGGCGATCTGGAATGGCCTCAGGAAGGCGACGCGCCCCGAACTTCCGATCTCAGTTGCGGAGCCCATCGACGGGTTCGACGTCGATCGTTTTGTGCGACAGACGATCGAACGAGTGTGGAACGCGCGCGACTACAAGTCGCTTTCGTCAGTCTACGCAAGCGATTTCGCTTTCCGGGGTCCGACGGACCGGGCTTTCACAGGTGCAAGGGCGTATCGCGAGTTGCTCGCAGCGATCGATGCCTGCTTCCCGGATCTCGAGCTTAAGGTCGACGAGGTCTACTGGATGGGCAACGATGACGACGGCTACTTGACGTCCGAGCGCTGGAGCGCGGAAGGGACGCATTCCGGTGCGGGCATCTACGGCGAGCCGACCGGCAGGCCGGTCCAGATTTGGGGCATCACGCAGCACCAGATCGTTGACGGCCGCATCGTGAGCGAATGGATGCTGTTCAATGAACTAGACTTGATGATGCAGCTCGCTGCCGGATGAGATACGCCAGTGATCGACATTCAGGAATGCAAGTTCATCGTCCTCGAGTATTTCAAGGACTTCGAGGCCGCCGGTGTCGACGACATTGCCGCGGCGATCGAAAACTCGGCGGCGCCGGACTATCGGTTCCGCGGCGTGCATCCGTTCAACGAGCTGAGCGGCGCGGCCGAGGTCGCTGAGAACGTGTGGCGGCCGCTGCGTGAGGCGTTCACGCTGGTGCAGCGGCGCCAGAATATCTTCATGGCCGGGCCGAATCGTATCGACCGCTCGACGTGGGTCACGAGCATGGGCAAGTTCATGGGGCTGTTCGATCACGAGTGGCTCGGCATTCCGCCGACCGGTAAGCTCGTCTTGATCCCCTACTGCGAGTTCCACCGCGTCGAGAAAGGCGTGATCGCCGAGTCCGCGCTGTGGCTCGACATCATCAGCGTCATGAAACAGGTGGGGCTCAATCCCATGCCGGTCCAGACGGGCGCGGAGATCGTCAACCCGGGGCCGCGCACGGGCGACGGCTTGATGTTCGGAGCGCAGGATCGCCGCGAATCCAAAAAAACGCTGAACCTGATCATGGCCATGTGCGACGACCTGGTCGGCGACGACATGCGATCGCCGACGGAGAACCTGGCTAAGACCTGGCACGACGACATGTTTTGGTTCGGGCCGAGCGGCATCGGCGCAACCTACACGATCGAGCGCTACCAGCAGCAACACCAGAGCCCGTTTCGTGCCGGGCTCGACAACATCCAGTTCAACGGCCATGTGCTGGAGCACGCGGAGGGCAACTACGGCGCGTGGTTCGGTTGGCCCAACCTGGTGATGAACCAGGGCGAAGGGTTCCTCGGCCTGCCGGCATCGGACAGGGTCACCGAGATGCGCGTGGTGGACGTATACCGGCGCGACGGCGACAAGCTCGCCGAAAACTGGATCTTCATCGATTTCCTGCACTACCTGCGCCTGCTCGGCGTCGACGTGCTGGAGCGAACCCGAAGCATCTCGCACCCCTGAGGCGCCATCCATTCAGATCATCGACTCGCCGACCCACAGGCCTGCGACGCAAACAACGAAGAATGCCAGCAGCGCATAGCTTGCCCGGTCCACTTTGCCGGCGACCACGTACCAGCCGTCCTGCATCTGGGGCAGTCCCTCGGCCCGGTAACGCTCGAGCTGGCCCCTGACCGTGTAGGGATGGAACGAGTCTTGGCGCCCATCGAGCGCGAGGCTGGTCGCCCACGCGACCGTGACGCTGACGATGCCGCCCAGCGCGCAATACCACGGCCAGGCAACGTCGGCATGAAACTCGACGTACCAGAGCGATGCGAAACCGGCGACGACGCCGACCAGCAATCCCCGCTCGGACGTATGTTTGGAGAAGAAGCCGAGACCGAACATCGCGAGCTTCGCGCCGACAAAAAATGAACCGACCTTACTCAGCACCTCCAGGACCGAGCCGCCGCTCTTGGTAAAGATGATCGCAGGAATGACCATGAACACGGCCCAGAACAGCGTAAACCAGCGCGACGCGGCGAGGTAATGTGCCTCGGTACCGTCCTTCTTGAAGAACTTCTGGTAAAAGTCGATCGTCGTAACGGTCGCCATCGAGTTTAGGCTCGAGTCGAGGCTCGACATTGCGGCAGCCACGATGGCCGCCGTGACGATGCCCATTAGACCCGGGAAGCCCATTGCTGCGACAAAGTTCAGCACGATTAAGTTCTCGTTGTCGAAGGCGGCACCGTCGTAATAGCTGTAGAAAAGCACGCCGAGCCCGAAAAACAGCACGAACACGAAGAACGCTACGTAACCCATCATGATGTAGGCTTTCTTTGCATCACCGAGGGTCTTCGCGGCGAGAGTCCGCTGTACCATCATCTGGTTCACGCCGTAGACCACGACGTGGTAGATGGACATCGCGATTACGCCAGTCCATATCGTTGCGACCTTTGCCGGATCGATCGAAGTGTCGAACGGATTAGTCTTGCCCAGCGCTTTGAGCGATTCGAGCGTGCCCGAAAGCCCTGCGGGCAGCTCTCCGATCAGCAGGAACACGATGATCAACGCGCCGAGGAAAAGGATGCCGGTCTGGGCGACGTCGGTCCAGATCACCGCGGAGATGCCGCCGAGCATCGTATAGGTTACGGCGACGATGGCGACGATCAAGATGGCATTGACGACGTCGATTCCGGTAATGAACTCGAGGACGAGAGCGGTCGTGTACAGCATGATGCCTGAGTAGGCAATGTTGCCGAACAGGAACACCGCCGACATTACGGTCCGGGACGTCACGCCGAATCGACGCTCGAGATAGTCGAAGATCGATGCGACGCCGCTGTTGTAGAAGAACGGCAGAAAGACCGTGACGACGACGAAGATCGCGATTGGGTAGTTGATGTGGATGAAGATGACCGAGAATCCCTCAGCGTAAGACCAGGCGGGACCACCTAGGAAACTGAGCGCTCCGATATAGGTTGCGATCACCGAGACTCCGATCGCCCACCACGGCGTCGTCCTCTGACCAAGGTAATAGTGCTGCGCGGTCTTTACGCGCTTGCTCAGGAAGAAGCCGAGTATGAGGGTGCCAATGACATAGGCGATCAGGATCGCCCAGTTCAGCGTGCCGAATTCACGCATCGGTGTCGACTCGGAGGTTTTCGATGAGCGGACCCAGATGCTTCTCGTACTTCTTCCAGGCCTGGACGGCGTCCGTGTAAATGGGTTCGCGAACCTGGCTCGCACTCGGGGTTTTGACCAAACGCTGCGTCCTGTGAAACTCTAGGACGCCTTCTTCGAACGGCAGATCGAGAAAATCGAGCATGCGCCGCGCCTGCCGCTCTATATCGGCCACGGTGTCTTCATAACGAACATCGAGGATGCGACCGGGGAACATCGCCTTCCAGCGCTGCATCATGTCCCAGTACCGGGTGTAGTACTTGCCCAGGGCCACCAGATCGTGTGCGTAAGTCTGCCTCTCATCGAACGGCATGCGGTGGATGGAGAAGCAATTGGCGACCGGATCGCGGTGGCAGTGTATGAATTTCGCGCCAGGCAAGGCCAGCCCCAACAGGCCGATGTACTGAAAGTTCAGAGGTGTCTTGTCGATGACATAGCGCGCGGCGAGGTGCTCGTCGACGTGCCGCGACAGGTAATAGTCGCCGAGCTCCCGGTATTGTTCGGCCGACAAACGCTCGAGATTCTGCGGAAACTTCTCGCCGGTTATCTCCTTGATCGAATGCGCGGTGTCGTAAGCATAGCTCAGCTCGCCGGCACCCGAGACCTCGCTGTGGCTCGCCAGTATTTGTTCCGTCAGGCTCGTCCCCGAGCGTGGCATCCCGAGGACGAACACCGGGCGCGGATCCGCCCTGCCGGGCTCATCGCCGAGCCGGCCCACGGACGCCTCCGCGCTGGCTAGGATGGAATCGATGTACTCCGCCGTTTCCTCGTCGTCGTACGGCGTGCTCTCCGCTTTGATGCGATTGCCTTCGGTAAGATGCGCGAACGCCTCGTCATACCGCTGCCGTTCTTCATAAGCACGATACAGCCCGAACGACAGGTACATCCTGGCATTGCCGGCCAGCTCCGCATCATCCCAAAGCGCTCGCATGGCGGCGAACTCGTCGTCCGCGGTCGCGCGCCCTTTGATCTGTGCCAGATAGTAGTGGGCAACAGTCATTTTCGGCGAGCTGGCGATCGCCGCCTTGAAGCTTCGCGCAGCGTTCTCGCGATCCCCCATCTGCTCGTTGAGCACGCCCATCACGAGTAACGCCTCGGGATTCTCCGGCTCGATCTCGAGGGCGAGCTCGAGTGTCTGCATCGCCTCTTCAGGTGTGTCCATGTCGCGCTGCACCCGGGCCATGTTGATCAACGCCGCCACGTATTTGGGGCTCAGCTCCGTCGCCTTGCGGTATTCACTCAGGGCATCGGAGTATCTCGCCTGCGCGAGGTAGATATCCCCGCGGTTGTTGTAAGCCTGCGCCAGCTTCGGGTCCAGCTCGAGCGCCCTGCCCACCGCTTTCAGCGCGCGTTCCGGTTGCCGCGACTCGTTGAAGGCTGCCGCCAGATTACTCCAGCACTCCGCGAAATCCCGGTTGAGCCGCAAGGCGTTTTCGTAGCTCTTGATCGCCGCCTTTGGTTTTTCGATGACCCTGAGCACGTTGCCGAGGTTGTTATGCACAATCGGGTTATTGGGATCCAGTCTGATCGATTCCTGGAAATGGCGCACGGCCCGCCGGGCATCTCCTTTGTCTTTGTAGGCGAGCGCGATGTTCGCGTGCGACTGCGCGTTGTTGGGATCGATCGCCAGCGCGCTCGAGATGTAACCGACCGCCTCGTCCGATCGCAGCGCATTGACGCAGAGCACGCCGAGCAAATTCAACGCGTGAACGTTGCCAGGTTCTTGGTCGAGCACCTGCGAATACAGGCGTTCAGCCTTGGTCAGGTCGCCGGTCTGCTGCGCGTGGTATCCGGCTTCGAGCTTTTGCATCAGGGGGTCGGGCATGCCTGCACAGCCGATTGAAAAAGAGAGCCTCGCACAAGGGCGAGGCTCTCAACAACAAGGACGGACCCACTCCCGGGTCTATCAACGCGCGATCAGAAGTTGTACGCCAACCGGATTCCCCACGTACGGGGGTTGTTGAAGTCGGCAATCGCTCGGCCCTGGCTGAACTGGTCGGACCCGATCTGCACGGTCTCGTCGGTCGCATTCAGGACGAACGCCTGGACAGAAATCGGCCGGTCATCGGGAGCATACCAGGTAGCCCGCAGGTCGACGGTCGTATACGCATCCTGGAACGAGAAGAAGTACGGGATGTTGGTGGTCTTGTAGTCGTCCGAGTGGTACACGAAGATGCCGGGAACGAGGCTGCCGGCGCCGCCGAGGTCGAAGTCGTACGATGCGTCGACGGACAGAGTCCAGTCGGGTGAGAAACGTGCCGGCTGGCCGTCGAGCACATAGACCTGAGAGCAGGTCTGATCGCACGGATCGGCCGTCCCGATCTCCTGATCACCGCCGTCCCGGAACACTCGGTTCAACACGCTCCTGCCGAACTTGTCGAGCTCGGAATCGTTGAGCGAGAATCCGGCACGGATGCGGAGCGCATCGGTCGCGATCCAGTCCATCTCGACTTCTAGGCCCTGCGACGTCATGCTGCCGCCGACCGAGGTCTGAGCAACGATCGTCGCGCCCTGCGCCACGAACGACGACGTCGTTAGCCCTTCGTAATCGTTATAGAATGCCGCCACGTTCAGCTGCATTGCACCATCGAGCAGCGTGCTCTTCACGCCGGCCTCGAAGGAATCGACCTCGTTCGGATCGGTGAGATCGGTGCTACCACCGCCGACGATGGTTCCGGCGATGTATCCGGTCGACGCGGACCCGTACAGCATCAAGCTGTCCGATAGGTCATGTTGAACCGCGAGCTTCCAGTCGGTGTGCGAGGCCTCACCCCGCTGCCAGCTGTCCCCGGACGCGTCCGTCAGCGCGTACGAAGGCCAGGGATCGAAGCGGCTGCCCGGATCGTCGAAGTGGGCGCTGTAGTAGCCGGACGCCCACTGGTGCACCGACGGCCCCCAATCCACGTATTTGTTGAAGAAGTCTCGCTCGTCTTCCGAATAGCGCAGACCGGCAGTGACCCGCGTGCGATCGGTGAACGAGTATTCTGCCTGGCCGTAGATCGCGGTGGACGTGGTACCGCCGTTGCCCTGGTACAGCCAGTGCCCCCACGAGATGTTCTGCGGTGCGGAGGCGTCAGTGTAGCCCCAGACGAATTCGCTGCTGGTCTCGCCGTTCTTCGCGTCGTCGTAATAGAACACCCCAAGGGTCCACTGCAGCGGACCGTCGCCGGCCGAGTTCACGTTGATGTCCGCCTGGTACGCCGTCGAATTGACCCGCTGCCCGGCCGCCAGGCCGCAGGAGGGGCCGCCCCAGCACTGCTGCCAATAGCCGGTGCCGTTGGCGTTGGCCGGCGTGCCGTTCGGATTGAGGGCGGCCCAGTTGGTCGGGTTCTGAGAGAAGTCCGAGTCCGTCAGGCGGAACTCCTCGTAATCGAAGTAACCGAGATTCGCCCGCAGGGCGACTGGTCCGAGATCCCAGTTGATCAGCGCGCTGAACGAGGATTCCTCGATGTTACGCATCGGCCGGAAGTCGCTCGCGATTTTGTACACGTCGGGGATGATGGATGCGGCCGGATCGACGCCGAACGTGCCCGCCTGGTTGCGACCGCCCGAGCCCGGCCAGGAATCGTCTTCCGTGCCGGGTAACCTGCCCTGGCGAGGCTGCATCACGCCATCGATACCGTCGGTCAGGCCGGTACTGGGATTGATCGGGATACCGAGGATGACGCCGGCGTAGTCCGCGTTGCCGTTGGACGTATCTTCCCAATAGGTTCCAGAGAACGTGATGTCAAAAGTGTCGGTCGGCTCGAATCGCAGCTGCGCGCGAACGTACGTATTGTCCTCGTCCCGCATCCCGGCGTCCGAATTGAACACGTTTTCGATGAGGGGATCGCGCTCGGTGTCGCTGAGCGCGACACGCAGCGCCGTGGTTTCGCCCATCGGCACGTTGACGAAGCCTTCGATCTTGCGCAGCGAATAGTCACCACCGGTGACGCCGATACCATAGTCGAACTGAGAAGCGTCGGGCTTCATTGCGATGATGTTGACCAAGCCGCCGAACGTGTTTCTACCGAACAAAGTGCCCTGCGGACCTCGGAGCACTTCCACTCGCTCCACGTCGATGTAGCTCGCGAGGCCCTGGCCCGCCCGCGGTCGGTAGAGTCCATCGACGTAGATCGGCACGGCGATGTCGTTGGTGCCCGCCGTCCCGGCGCCGCGCATGATGATCGTCGGATCCGCACCCACGTAGCGGACCTTGAGGCCGGGAACGGTCTTGTCCAGATCGATGACGTTGACGAGCTGCAGCTCGGTGATCTGATCGCCCGTGATCGCCGTGACCGACACGGCGAGGTCCTGCAAAGGCCTTTCGCGCTTGGTCGCCGTGACGACGATTTCCTCGATCGCTTGCGATTGAGCCAGTGCCACAGGACTCGCGATTGCCGTCGCGACTGCGACCGCGATTGCCGATTTCGTTGCTTTGGCCGTCGCAGCGGAATTCTCGTGCTTCATCTGAAACCCCCTGTAGCAGATTGGGTGGTCGTCGACCTCTTCTGCTCGATCACCGACCGGAGACGATTTTCCGGCTGACTTGGCACTTGCAATCGACACCGCCCTGTAAGACCCACTTTGTACTTCGAATGCAAAAAGAAGTCAATTATCGCGGCAAAATGGCCGGGATGTGTCACGATGCGGGAACGGCTCCTTGCGCCACGAAAGAACCGCCGATGGCGTGAAAATCAACAACAACAGACTGATTGAAAGAGAAAATTGAGCTCGTGCGCCGCCACTGCGGTGCGCCCGAAGCCGGACTCGCATCGCGAGACGTAGTATCGACTGCGAAGTCACGTCATTCCTGCGGCGATGCAGCCGTTGCCGCTCGACGGAGTGGATCGACCTCCATCAGGTCACGAAAGAACGCCGCGTCCCGCGCCGCGGCCTGCTGCCGCCGCTCGCCCTGGAAGAAGTGATCCGAGCCGGTATAGCTGTGGAACACATACGGCAGGCCGCGCAGATAGAGAGCCTTGGCCAGCCGCTCGGACCACTTGTACGCCGCGCCCGTGTCGCCGACCGCATGGTGAATGATCAGCGGCGTTGCGAGGTACTCGAGGTGCTGGAGGGGTTCGCTAGCGCGCCAGTCGAACGGCCCTTCGAGCGCCGCGATATCCGCCCGCAGCCGGTCGATGACCGCTTTGCGGAGGTCGCTGCTGTCGCTCGCCAGCGGGTCCTCAT
>JBFGFX010000113.1:0-11236 GCA_041579335.1 Woeseiaceae bacterium
CGCCGCCGCCGCACATGATCATGATGTTCTTCGAGTTCTCGACGAGCCTGGCCGCAGCCGCAATCGCGTCTTCATCGACCTCCGGCCTGTCGATACGCTCATTGCCGGGCAGGATCTCGACCTCCCAGGATTTGGCCATCGTGTCCCAGCACATCTCTACCGACACCGGTCCGGGCCGGCCCGTCTGCATGATGCCGAACGCCTCGTTCACCTGCCGGAATGCCACGCGCGGATCGGCGATGTGATCCGCGTGCTTGATGATCGTGCGCAGAGTCGCGGCCTGATCGGGCAGCTCGTGCAGGTGCCCTCTGCCTACGCCTAAAAATTCGGACATGATCTGTCCCGTAAGGCAGATCACCGGCGTATTGCAGCCCATGGCCGTACACAGCGCGGCGCTCGTATTCAGGACGCCGGGGCCGGGGACGACCGTGAACGCGCCCGGCCTGCCGGTCGCCTTCGCGTAGCCCATGGCCATGTAGCCCGCGCCTTGCTCGTGCCGGGTCGTGATCGTTCGGATCCGGTCCGACCGTTTCAGCGCGTCGAAGAGCGGATAGATCTGTGCTCCCGGCAGGCCGAACACCGTGTCGACGCCGTTCGCTTCGGCGGCGCGGACCATCACCTCGCCGCCCGTCATTCTTTCTGTCCGCGCCATTCAGGTCACCAGCGTGTAGATGAACGCCAGCGCGAACGCCGCCATGACGTAAACGGCAATCCAGTTCCAGATGACGAGGTGCCGATTCGGCTTGAGCTCGTCGGGGACGTCGTCCGACGTCACCGCGACGCAGTTGTAGTAGGCGATCGCCGGCGCGGCGATGAATCCCATGCTGGTCGCAAATACGATGAACGTCGCGAATCCGCCCATCAGGAACGAGACGATCAGGGTGACGCCTGCCACCTGAACGATCAGGAAGCGCGTATACAGGCTCGGTGCATCGGCGGGACGCCCGGCAATCACGGAAGTCAGCCGATTCATCACGCGCGGCAGCGCATCCATCAAGGTGATCTGTGTCGACCACATGACCGCGAGCCCCGCGGCCGCGATGATGGGATACGTCCACTGGCCGACGACGTCCGTGAAGATGCGGAACAACTCCGCTGCGAACGCGGCGGCCTGCCGCGGCGGCTCCCGGCCGGTCTCGAACAGCACGGCCGTGCCCATGATGATGAAGCACAGCGCGATGGCGAGCGCCAGCGCGTAGCTCAGGTGGAAATCGAACAGCGCGGTCTTGGGACCGAACTTGCCTTTGGTGACGGCGTGTTTCTCCTTGACCCATTCGGCGACGAGCACCGCGGCGTTCGTCGGGATGGGCATCCAGCCGGCCAGCCCTATCGCAAAAACCGCGAGCGCGCGATCGGGCGTCAGCGCCGCGAAGATCGAACGATCGTTGCTGCCGAGCAGCGGCAGCGCGAACAGCATGGTCACGATCGTGAGCAGGGAGAACGCGATCACGAGAACCTTGACGATGCCTTCCGCTTTCGCGTAATGGCCGTTCGCCAGAATCAGCGCGGTCACGACAGTCAACGCGACCGCCACCTGCGGTCCCGTAAACGAAAGGTCGAAGATGCTGATGATCAGGCCCGCGGTCATTACCGCCACGGCCGACGTCGCGATGAACATGTCGACGAAGAAGCCGACGAGGAGCCAGGCGAGCGCGATCTTCGAGATCCTCGCATAGCCGTTGACCATGCTGTCGCCGGTCGCGCTCGCGTACTGCACGCCGAAGCGAAAGGCGGGGTACTTGAGGACGACGATCAAGACGACCAGCCCGATCAGCGACAGGCCGTAGTTCGCGCCGGCTTGCGTCGAGAACACGAGGTGCGACACGCCGACCGACGCCGCGGCCAGCATCATTCCCGGACCGAGCCGGGAGAGCAAAGGGAGTCTCCCTTTATTCAAGCCGCGGCCTTGGCCACGTTCACGATCTGGATCGTCGTATATTCCTGCAGGCCTTCCTCGCCGAACTCGACGCCGATGCCGGAGCACTTCACGCCGCCGAAGGGCACGTTCGGCGCGATGCCGCCGTGCTGGTTGACCCAGGCGGTGCCGCACTCAAGCTGCGCTGCGACCTCGGCCGCACGCTCGGCATCGGCGCCCCAGACGGAGCCGCCCAGCCCCATCTCGAGCCCGTTGGCGCGCGCAATGGCATCGTCCAAGTCGGTGTACTTGATGATCGGCAAGAGCGGGCCGAACTGTTCCTCATCAACGATCCGCATGCCGTCCGCGACGTCCGCGACCAGCGTGTACGGCATGAAGTAGCCCGGTTGATCGGGTACCTCGCCGCCGCACAGTACGCGTCCGCCGTTCGCTTTCGCGTCCTCTAAGAGCCCTACGACCTTTTCGAACTGCATCTTGTTCTGAATCGGCCCCTGCTGAACCTCCTCGTCGAGGCCGTTGCCCATCGGCACGCCGGACGCCGCTTCGATCAGCTTGTCGCAGAGCTCGTCGTACACGGATTCGTGCACGTAGAGGCGCTTCAATGCCGCGCAGGTCTGGCCGTTGTTGATGAACGCGCCGCCGATGATTCCGGGCGCGATCGCGGCCGGGTCCACGTCGTCTAAAACGACGCCGGCATCGTTGCCGCCGAGCTCGAGCGTCAGCCGCTTCAGGCTGTCGGCCGAGCTGCCCATCACTTTCTTGCCGGTGTTGATCGAGCCGGTAAAGATGATCTTCTGAATGCCTTGATGCTCGGTCATCCACTGGCCGAGCTCGTCCTCGCCCGTCACGCAGTTCAGCACGCCAGGGGGCAGTACCTCGTTCAGGATCTCGACCAGCCGTAGCGTGGAGAGCGGCGTGTACGGCGAGGGCTTGATGACCACGGTGTTGCCGGTGCGAATGGCCGGCACGACGTGCCAGACGGCGATCATGAGCGGCCAGTTCCACGGCGTGATCGACCCGACGACGCCGATGGGTTTTCTCGTCTGCACGATGCGCGCGGTCTCGTCGTCCTGGATGACTTTGTCCGGCAGCGACAGGGTGCCGGTGTAGCCCGCCCACGCCGCGGCGCCGCCGAGCTCGAAGCGCGAGCCCATGCCGTTCAAAGGCTTACCCTGTTCCTGCGTCAGCAGTCGGGCGAGCTCCTCGGCGTGCGCCGTGATGGCTTCCGAGATCTGGCCGCACACGGCGGCGCGTTCCTTGTCGGATACTTTCGACCAGGACTTGAAGGCCTCGGTCGCCGCCTTGACGGCGTCGTCGAGTTGGTCGCGGGTTGCGAACGGACACTGCGCGATCACCTCTTCGGTCGCCGGATTGATGACGGGGAAAGTATCTTCCGTCGACACTTTCCGGCCGTTGATGATGAGTCCGTAGTCAGACATCGGTCTTTGCCCCTCTCATTGTTATGCCCCGGAGTGTAGCGAACCCGCTCAAATAAGGGTATGCGGATTCGGCATGCCGTGCCGCAGCGGGGGTTAAGTTGCTGTTAGAGCGAGGCGAAATCGACGCTGCGCGCAACGGCCGACGGCGTGCGCGCTGGTATCCCTGGCGGCCAACCAGCACAATCGACGCTGTGTGAAGGCTTCCTCGTGCACACCGTGACTCGGACATTGCATTCTATCTCGGCCGCCGTGCTGCTCGCCGTCGCCCTGACCGCCGCGACGGCCTGCGGTGATGATCGGGCCGCGGACCGACCGAACATCGTGCTGATCGTCGCAGACGATCTGGGCTTCTCGGACCTCGGCGCCTACGGCGGCGAGATCCGCACACCGAACCTCGACGCGCTGGCGCGCGAAGGCCTTCAGTTGACCAACTACCATACGGGCCCGACCTGCGGACCCACGCGAGCGATGCTGATGACCGGCGTCGACCATCACCGTGCGGGCATAGGGACCAATGCGGTGGCCCTGCGACGGCTGCCCGAGCTCCGCGGCCGTCCCGGCTACGAAGGGTTTCTCAACGACCGGGTCGTCACGTTCGCGAAACTGCTTCAGGACGCCGGCTACCACACGTTCATGACGGGCAAGTGGGATCTCGGCAGCGAGCCGGACAAGCAGCCTACCGCCCGCGGCTTCGACCGCTATTTCGGACTGCCGACCGCCGGCGCGAGCCACTTCAGCGACGCGACAGGCGTGTCCCGCGCGCGTGCAGAGGCCGTGTACGTCGAGGACGGCGAGCCCGTCTCCGCGCTGCCCGAGGACTTCTATTCGTCGGCGAGCTACTCGGATCGCTTGATCGAGTTCATCGACGATCGTCCGGACGACGGGCAGCCGTACTTCGCCTACCTCGCATTCACCGCCCCGCACTGGCCGCTTCACGTGCCGGACGATTGGATCGAGCGCTACGCCGGCGCCTACGACGAGGGCTGGGACGTCATCCGTAAGCGGCGCTTCGACCGTCAGGTGGAGCTCGGTGTGCTGCCGCCGGACACGGTGCTGCCGCCGCGGAATCGCGCCGTGCCCGCTTGGGACACGTTGCCCCCGGCGCGTCGTGAGGTCGAGCAGAAGCGCATAGAGTTGTATGCGGCGATGGTCGAGCTGATGGATCACCATATCGGCAGATTTATCGAGCGGGTGACGGCCGATGACGACCGCGAGACGGTCGTCTTCTTCGTCTCCGACAACGGCGCGGAGGGGAATGCGATCGATGCATTGCCCGACAATGCCTACTGGATTCCGGCGACGTTCGACAACCGCCTGGCCAACATGGGTCGAGAAGGGTCCTACGTCTGGCTCGGCGTCGGCTGGGCCGATGCGACGGTATCGCCGCTCAGGCTCTACAAGTCGTACGTGAACGAAGGCGGCATCCGCGTGCCGGCGATCGTGCACAGCACGACCGGTCGTTTCGGCCACGCTCGGCGGGACGCCATCGTGACGGCGATGGACATCGCGCCGACGATCCTCGAGCTCGCGGGCGTCACGCATCCGGGCAACTCGTACCGGGATCGCGAGATCATCGAGATGAGCGGCAAATCCGCGCTCGGGTATCTCACGGGCGCATCGGGCACGGTTCACGGCGAAGCGCCCATTGGCTGGGAGCTCTACGGCAACCGCGCGCTCATCCAGGGTGACTGGAAGGCGGTGCTCACCTGGCCGCCGGAAGGCGGCGGGCAGTGGGAACTCTACAATCTCCGTTCGGACCCGACGGAAATGAACGATATGGCGGACGCTGAACCCGAACGGCTCGCGCAGATGATTCGGCACTGGGACCTGTATGCGGAGCAATCCGGCATTGCGATCTTCGAGCGCGACCTGGGCTACGGCCGGTATCCGTAGGAGCCCGCCCTGGCGGGCGACGAGTCACCCGGTCGCCCGTCGGGACGGGCTCCTACAATCGCCTGATCCGAACACGCCGTGCATTCGGCGACGGACGCTCACCCGGTCGCCCGTCGGGACGGGCTCCTACAACCGATTGATCTTGATCGTGGTCTTCAGGTCGGTGCGGCAGAACGCATGCAGGAAGCAGGTCTGCTCGCCCATGGTAAGCGTCTTGCGGGCGAACTCCTCGCCTTCGGGCGTGTCGAGGTACACGTGCGTCTCGACCGCGTCGGCGATACCCGGCCTGCCGGTCCTGCCGCTCGCTCCGCCCACGGAGAAGTGGGTATCCTGGATGACTCGGTACTCGTCCAGGTTCTTCTTCACGATCTTGGCGTAGCGGCCGAGCTGGGTCATAAAGCAGAACGCGATGCCGGCGGAGATGTAGCTCGCGGCGTCGGGGGCTGCCCCCGTACCGCCGAACTCCGCGGTCTCGTCCGACAGGAATCGGAAGGTCGAGCCGAGCGGGCTATAGAGCTCCTGGACGATCTCCTTGACGCCGTCGTCGCGCAGGCGACAAGTGCCACGGATGTGCAGCTTTCGGCTCTGCGTCGCCTCGAGGCTGGTGCCGGCGCCGCCCGCGACGCCATGAGTCGCTTCGACGGCTTCGGTCCGCTCGATCAGGTCCGGGCCGCGGTGCGCGCCGGGCCGGATGAGCCGAAACCGGTCGCCCGGGTCCGGCTCGGCCGGTCCGTCGATCTCGCCGACCTCGCCGGCGCCGATCACCTCGGAGTTCATCGTCAAGGTGAACAGCGACCGGTGCGCTTTGCGCATCAGTCCGTTCAGCGGCGATGCGGCGACGGCGTCGACGACCAGCTCGTTCAGCGTGTCGTCGGCGGCGTCAGCATCGATCCGGATCTCGAGCTCGACCGGCAGCGCGCCGCCGACCATGGTTCCCCGCAACGCCGACCCCTCCATCGTGTAGAAGTTGTCCTGTACGAGTGCGATGTCGTTGATCGCGATGTCGCGCTGGTTCGCCAATGCTCGAATCTCGTTCATGTACGACGAGACCATGCCGGTCGTCAGGAACGACAGCGGGCAGGGTGCCGAGTCGAAGCCGTCGAGGTACGGCCCCTCGTCGCTCGCCAGCCGCCACGCCTTGCCGCTGCGGACCGACACGACGATCGCCTCTTTCTGCATGACCGTGAGCGAACGCGCCCAGGTGCGCACCGTCTGGCCGTGACGGTTGTCAGGCAGCGCGAGGCCCAGCTCGTCCCAGTTGCCGATTCCGAAAAAGATCGGCAGGCCGCTCTCGAGCAGCAGGTTGGATTCTGCGTTCGTCATGATGTCTTTCTAGTCGTTTCTTCGCTCCTCGGGAACGATTTCGGTGTCGATCTCGGCCTGGGTCGCGGCGCTGTAGCGGGCGCCGCTGATAGTCCCGGGATTGATCAGCACCTCCAGCCTGTTGATGACGGACGGATCGAGGACGACGTCGATCGCTTTGAAGTTCTCCTCGGCATGATCGGGATTCGTCGTGCCCGGAATCACGTGTAGGTGCGGTGCACGCTGAAGCAGCCAGGCCAGCGCGAGCTGCGCGGGGGTGCAGCCGACTTCGGCCGCGATGTCCGCGTATTCGCGCCTGAGCGCCGCGTTCCTTTCGAAGTGCGGCGCCTGGAATCGCGGCATATTGAGCCTAAGGTCCTTCGCGACGAGCTCGCCCGGATCCAGCGCGAGATCGGCTAAGAAGCCGCGCGCGAGCGGTGAGAACGCGACGTAGGCGACCCCGAGCTCGGCGCAGGCGTCCAACGTCGCGATCTCGGCGTTGCGACTCCACAGAGAGAACTCCGACTGCAGCGCCGCTATCGGGTGGACCGCATGCGCCTTCTTGAGCGTCCCGGCGGACACTTCCGACAGCCCGATCTGCCTGACCTTCCCCTCGTGCACCAGCTCTTTGAGTGCGCCGACGCTGTCCTCGATCGGCACGGTCTTCTGCCATCGATGCAGGTAATAGAGATCGATGACGTCGGTCCGCAAACGCTTCAGTGAGTCTTCGCAATGTGACTTCAGCGACTCCGGACGGGCGTCCATGACGCGCTTGCCGTCGACACCGACCAAACCGCCTTTGCTGACCAGGAAGATGCGGTCGCGATGCTGCTGCAACGCGGCTCCGAGCAGCAGCTCGTTCTTGCCGAAACCGTACAGCGCGGCGGAGTCGAAGTGCACGTACCCGACGTCGAGCGCACGGTCGAGCACCTGCCGGCCCGTCTCCGCGTCCGGCGGGACGCCGTACGCGTGCGACAGCGTCATGCAGCCGAGCCCGATCGGTGGCATCAGCACCTCGCCTATACTGCGATTCGCAACGGTCACGGCGTCCGGCCACCTCGGAAACACCGATCGCCTGCCCATTGCCGTCGACCAGGAGAGAATCGGATGGCGTTCGTGACGATGATGGGCATCCCGATGCTCTATCTACACTACAGGTAGGCTATTCTCGCAGTTTCGGTGCCAGAGGCCCACGAAATCGTCTAGCGCGAAGTTTCGTAGGTTGACTCGGGACGTTACGGCCAGTGTACCGACAGCGTTGCGGTCGGCACCGGTTGTTACTCATCGATGCGTCGCTGCGCGATGCTCTATAAAAGGTAACGCTTGAATCATGAACGAGAGACTTCAGTCCAACAACGTCGCGCCGAGCGGGTCGACGATCTTGAAGAGCGCGGCCGTGGCGCTCGTCGCCGCCGTGCTCGCCACCGTGCTGTTCGTCATGCCGGCAGAATTCGGGATCGACCCGACCGGCGTGGGCGCCAAACTGGGGCTGCTGGAGCTTGCGGATTCGGCCGGCGATCCGGAAGCGGCGGCACCGCGCATGGTCGTCGGCAGCTATCCAGGGCTGCCCGATGCCGAGGCGTTCGACTTCTACGATCCCGAAGTGCTCGGCGAGCCCTATGCGAAGACGCACGATAGTGCCTTCAAATCCGAGACGTTGGTTGTCGACTTAGACGAGTTCGAGCAGGTCGAGTACAAAGCCGTCATGCAGCAGGGCGATGCCCTCGTTTTTTCCTGGTCAGTGGACGACGGCATCGTCTACACGGACTTTCACGCGGACCCCGGCGAGGATGCGCCGGGCTACCCCGACCGTTATTTCATTCGTTATCGCGAAAGCGAGACGGCAACCGGCGCCGGCTCGATCATTGCGCCGTTCGACGGCAATCACGGCTGGTACTGGCTCAATATCGAGGAGCACCCGATCAAGATCACGCTGAAGGTCGCCGGATACTACGAACGCATCGACGAGCTGTTTCGGTCATACCAATAGGGCGCTGCCGCATCGTCAACGTGTCGCCCGCCAGGGCGGGCTCCTACCTATCGCTCCGTGCCACATTGACGGTCAGGTGCTCGTTACGGCGAAGCCCGCGAGCTGGTAACTGGCGAGCAGAAAGCCCGCAAACATCAGCAGCACGTTGAACGCCGCCGAGTAGCGGCCGAAGCTCGCGGACGCACGCCACGCGACGACGAAAAAGACCATCAAGGTCAGCGCCAGGAGCTGCCCGATCTCGACGCCGACGTTGAAAGCAAGGATGTTGGCGACGAGTCCCTGCGACGATAGCGTGACGTCCTGAAGCTTCGTCGCGAGGCCGAAGCCGTGGATCAGGCCGAAGATGAATACGGCGGCTTTCGGGTTCGGCGCCCAGCCGATGAGTTTGTTGAATCCGCCGAGGTTCTCGAACGCTTTGTACGCGACCGACAGCCCGATGATCGCATCGACCAGGTAGGGATTGACGTTGATGTCGGCCAGCACGCCGGTCAGCAATGTGATGCTGTGCCCGACGGCGAACATCGTGACGTAGAGCGCGACGTCTCTCATGCGGTACAGGAAGAAGATGACGCCGAGCAGGTACAGGAGATGATCGTAACCGGTGACCATGTGTTTTGCGCCGAGGTACGCGAATACGGCGAGCGCCTGCCCCGCGTTCTGCTCGAGATAAGTCGCGTCCCGATCGGCGACGCCGTGTGCTGCGGCTGTCGCCGCCGCGATCAGCGCGGCTGCGCCCAAGACGACGCCAAAGATGCGGTGCCGTGTTTTCACAGGGCGTATTCTAGGCGCTGCGACAGGCGCCGGTCACGGATTCGCGTCACCGCGTCTCGCGGCGCGAAACGGCCTTCGACGCAGGCTTGCCCCTGCGTTATAAAGAAGCCGGCAGCCGGAGTCTCGCAGTGCAGCTCGCGACGATTCGACACAATGACGAGGACCGGGTCGGCGTAAGGCGATCCGACGACGAGCTCGTGTTGCTCGAATTTCCCTCGATGCGCGACCTTATCGGGATGGGTCCGGAAGGCCTCGAAAGGGCGCGCGCCGCGGCCGACCGCGGCGGCGCGATCGTCGATCTCGGCGACGTGACGGAGTGGCTGCCTCCCGTGCCAGATCCGGGCAAGGTGCTCGGCGTCGCAATGAACAACGCCGCCAGCAACGAGCGCAAGATCAGCGCGCCCGACCACCCGGCGTTCTTCCTGAAGCCGGCTTCCTGCCTCGTCGGCCACAACGAAGCCATTCGCATCCGCCGATACTACGGCAGCGTGCATCCGGAACCGGAACTGGCGCTCGTCATCGGCTCTGTGGCTCGCGACGTCGATGCGCGGCGCGCTATGGATTGTGTGTTCGGATACACGATCATGAACGACGTCACGAGCAACGGGATGCGCGCCGAGGACCTGTTCCATTATTTCGCGCTGTATCCGAACGACGAGAACCCGGACAAGCTCGAGCGGCGCGAGCAGCATCTATCGTACGCGGCGCGCTACAAAGGGGCGGACACGTTCGGCTGTCTGGGCCCTTGGCTCACGACGGCGGAGGAGATCCCGAACCCCGACAATCTCGACGTCTTCTGCGCGGTCGGAGGGGAGCCGGTCGCCGAGGACAGCACCCGCTACTACAACTATCGCGTGGCCGAGATCGTCAGCTACATCAGTCACTTCCAGACGCTCCAACCCGGCGACGTCATCAGCTGCGGCACGGCGTTCAAAGCGGCAGAGGGCCGTCGATCCATCCACCACGCGAACCTGCAGCACGTTGACGGGCCGGTGGAAGTACGCATCGACGGCCTCGGCGCGCTGATCAATCCGGTTATCATCGAAGACGTGCCGCTCGGTAAGTGGCGCCTGTTCGGCGACAAAGGTGACGACGAATCGTGACGACCGCACTGTTGTGTGCCTCGCACAGCCCGCTCCTGTACTGCTTTGCGAAGGAACCGGACGACTGGGCGGCGCTGCAGGCGGCCTTCGACGCACGCGCCGCGGCGGTCGAAGCCTTCGATCCCGAGCTCGTCATCGCGTTCGGCTCCGACCACTTCAACGGTTTCTTTCTCAAACTGATGCCGGCCTTCTGCGTCGGCCTCGAGGCCGAAGCGGTCGGTGACATCGGCGGCTTCGCCGGCCGCCTGGCGGTGCCGACAAAAACTGCCATCGAGCTCGTCGACGCGCTGCGCGCAAGCGACATCGATCCTGCCACGTCGACTCACATGAGAATCGATCACGCGTTCTCGCAGTCGATCCACGACCTGTGCGGCGGACTCGACGCACGACCGACGATACCGGTATTCATCAACTGCATCACCGAGCCGTTCGTGCCGTTCCGCCGCTCGCGACTGATGGGCAGAGCGGTCGGCCGCTACGCGAAAGCGAGCGGTAAGCGCGTCTTGTTCCTGGCCTCCGGCGGCATGTCGCACCACCCGCGCCGTTACTATCCCGAGCTCGGCGACGGGCCGCCGGAAGTGACCGCGTGGCAGCTCACGGGGGGCGACGACCCGCAGTCGCTGACTGCCGAGGAGTGGATCGACCGGCTCGAGGTGATGCACCACGAAGGCGCGCAGATGATCGTGCGCGGTGAGCGGACCGCGAAAGACATGCGCCTCAACGAGGCGTCGGACCGGCGCTTCCTCGACGTCCTGACGGCACCGTCACTCGAGGAATTCGACGCCTGGGATCCGTACCAGCTGATCGCCGATGGCGGCATCGGCTCCATGGAGCTGCACACCTGGATCGCGGCGACGGCGGC
>JBFGFX010000114.1:0-11158 GCA_041579335.1 Woeseiaceae bacterium
AGCGTCGGCCGTGGCACACGTCGCAGGGCACGTACACGTCCGGAAGAAAGTGCATCTCGACCTTGATCAGGCCGTCGCCCTGGCAGGCTTCGCAGCGCCCGCCCTTGACGTTGAACGAAAAACGTCCGGCGCCATATCCCCGCTCCCGCGCCAGCGGCACGCCGGCAAACAAATCCCGGATCGGCGTGAACAACCCGGTATAGGTTGCGGGATTGGAGCGCGGCGTGCGCCCGATCGGGCTCTGGTCCACGCTCACCACTTTGTCGAACAGCTCCTCGCCGTCGATGCCTTCGAACGGCGCCGGTTCCTCGATCGAATTGTAGAGATGGCGCGCGACCGCGCGATACAGCGTGTCGTTGATGAGTGTCGATTTGCCGGAACCGGACACACCGGTTACGCATACAAACAATCCTGCAGGCAGCTCGAGTGTGATGTTCTTGAGATTATTGCCGTGCGCGCCAATTAGCTTGAATACTCTTTCCGGGTCCGGCCTGATGCGCAGCGTTGGAATTCTGATTTTGCGCTTGCCGCAAAGAAACTGCCCGGTCAGCGACTCGGCGTGCACCGCGATCGCTGCGGGCGTGCCCTCGGCGATGATCTGTCCGCCGTGCACGCCCGCGCCCGGCCCCATGTCCACGACGTGATCGGCATTCATGATGGCGTCGTGGTCGTGTTCGACCACGATCACCGTGTTTCCGAGGTCGCGCAACGTTTTCAGCGTGCCGAGCAGGCGGTCGTTATCGCGCTGATGCAATCCGATGGACGGCTCGTCAAGCACGTACAGCACACCGGTAAGTCCCGATCCAATCTGCGAGGCTAGGCGAATACGCTGCGCTTCGCCGCCGGAGAGCGTGTCGGCAGCCCGGTCGAGCGTCAGGTAATCGAGACCGACATTGTTGAGAAAAGAAATCCGGTTCACGATCTCGCGCACGATCCTGTCCGCGATCGCCAGTCGCGTGCCTTCGAGCCTTAACTCCGCAAAGAAAGCCTGCGCCTGCTTCAGCGGATAGGCGCTGATCTCGTAGATCATCTTCTCGCCGACGTATACGTGACGTGCCTCCCGCCTGAGCCGCGAGCCGCCGCATTCGGTGCAGGCACGCGTCGCCAGGAACTTGCCGAGTTCCTCGCGCACCGCGATCGAATCGGTTTCCTTGTAGCGCCGCTCCAGGTTGGGAACGATGCCTTCGAATGGATGCTCGCGCTGGAACTTGTTGCCGCGCTCGCCGACGTACAGGAACTTCACTTTTTCCCGGCCCGATCCGAACAGCACGATGCTTCGAACCTGCTCGGGCAGCTGTTCGAAAGGCGTCTCGATATCGAAGCCGTAGTGCTGCGCCAGGCTGGTCAGCATGTTGAAATAGAACTGGTTGCGCCGGTCCCAGCCCTTTATTGCCCCGGCCGCGAGCGACATGCCCGGAAAAGCCGCGATTCGCTCCGGATCGAAAAACGTGATGCTCCCCAGGCCGTCGCAGCGCGGACACGCTCCCATCGGGTTGTTGAACGAAAACAGCCGCGGTTCGAGTTCGGGCAGCGAGTAGCTGCAGATCGGACAGGCAAAGCGCGCCGAGAAAATATGCTCCGCGCCGGAATCCATTTCCACTGCGATGGCGCGGCCCTCGGCGTGACGCAGCGCCGTCTCGAACGACTCGGCCAATCTTTGTTTCGCATCCGGGCGCACCTTCACCCGGTCCACCACGATCTCGACCGTGTGTTTCTTGTGCTTGATGAGCTTCGGCATGTTGTCGAGGTCGTGCACTTCGCCGTCAACACGCACCCGCACGAACCCCTGCGCCCGCAGCTCCTCGAACAGATCGACGTTCTCACCCTTGCGCCCAACGAGCAGCGGAGCGAGCAGCATGAGCCGTGTGTCCTCGGGAAGTTCCAGCACGTGATCCACCATTTGCGCCACGCTCTGCGCCGATAGCCGCACGCCGTGATCCGGGCACTGCGGCTCGCCCACGCGCGCATACAGCAGACGCAGGTAATCGTGGATCTCGGTAACCGTGCCGACGGTGGAACGCGGATTGTGGCTGGTGGCTTTCTGCTCGATGGAGATCGAGGGAGACAAACCCTCGATCAGATCGACGTCCGGTTTTTCCATCAGTTGCAGGAACTGGCGCGCGTATGCGGACAGCGATTCGACGTAGCGCCGCTGGCCCTCGGCATAGATCGTGTCGAACGCCAGCGACGACTTCCCCGAACCGGAGAGGCCCGTGAATACGATCAGCTTGTCGCGCGGCAAGCTTAAGTCGAGATTCTTGAGATTGTGGGTCCGCGCGCCGCGGATATCGATCGTTTTCATCACCCGTCGGGAGATCGTCAAACCAACCTGCTAATATACGCCGCCGCTTCGGCGCGGCGCAAAGGCGGCGAGCGACGAGATTCTCGGCCGGGCGCGGCGGCGTGCGACAGATCCCGATCCGCAATCGCTGGCGGCCGCTGAATCTCCCGAGAATCAGCGTCTTATCGGCCCGGACCCCTCGAGACATGAAGCAATCCTCAGACACCCTGCTATCGCCGATGCTGCCGGGCGAGCGCCGCGCCGTCGGGGTGATCGCGCTCGTCGCCATGTTCCGAATGTTCGGCCTGTTCGCGCTGTTGCCGGTGCTGTCGTTGTACGCGGCCGGATTGGAAGGGGCGACGCCGACGCTGGTTGGCCTGGCCGTCGGCGGCTACGGCCTGACGCAGGCGGCGCTGCAGATCCCGCTCGGTGCGCTATCCGATCGGCTCGGGCGCGTGCCCGTGATCGTCGGCGGGCTGGTGGTGTTCGCGGCCGGCAGCCTCATCGCAGCCGACAGCGAAACGGTGTACGGCGTCATCGCGGGCCGGCTGCTGCAGGGCGCGGGCGCGATTTCCGCAACCTTGAGCGCACTGTTGGCGGACGCGACGCGAACGCAGGTCCGGACCCGCTCGATGGCCGTTTTAGGCATCGGCATCGGCGCGTCCTTCGTCATCGCGCTCGTGATCGGGCCGGTAATCGCCGCGGCCAGCGGCGTGCGTTCGTTGTTCGTCCTGGGGGCGATCGTGGCCGGCATCGCGGCGTTGCTGCTCGCGCTATTGCCTGGCGGCATACGCGAGCCCGATCGGTCAGCCCGCACCGACCTGCGCGCGGCGCTAAGGCCCTCGCTCATCAGGCTCGATCTGTACGTGTTCCTGCTGCATGCGGTACTGACCGGAATCTTCGTTGCGCTGCCGTTCCTGCTGAGCGACCGGCTGGAGCTGCCGGTCGCGGAGCACTGGAAGATCTACGTGACCGCACTCGTTGTCTCGCTCGTCGGCACCGTGCCGCTCATCATCGTCGACGATCGCCGCGGCAAGCAGGGTACGATTCGGATCGCGCTCGTGCTGCTGCTCGGCGGCTTGTCGATGCTCACGTTTCTGAGCGGTACGCTGCCCCTTACGCTGGCCTCGCTGGCCGTGTTCTTCGCCGGTTTCAATTTCCTCGAGGCGGGGCTGCCGGCGCGCTTGTCCGTACTGGCGGAAGGGGAACAGCGAGGCGCGTCATTGGGCGTCTTCTCCAGCGCCCAGTTTCTGGGTGCGTTCGCGGGCGGCCTCGCCGGCGGCGCGCTCCTCTCCGGCGGCCGGCCAACCGACGTGTTCGCGGTCGCCGCCGCGTCGACCGCCGCATGGCTCGTGATCCATCACTGGCGCGGCAGAAACCGGGCCGATGCGGCGGAAATCTGACTGGCTTTTGGTGCTCGAGGCTCTACAATGGTCACCCCTCGAACGGCACGGAATCGCCTAACCGTCGCAACCATTGAGAGGACCCACCTATGGCTCGTGGAATCAACAAAGTCATCCTGGTCGGCAATCTGGGCGCCGATCCGGATACCCGCTACATGCCCAGCGGTGGCGCGGTCACCAACCTGAGCGTGGCGACCAACGAGTCATGGAAAGACAAGCAGACCGGCGAGCAGAAGGAACGCACCGAATGGCACAAGGTCGCCATGTTCGGACGTCTGGCCGAGATCGCGGCCGAATATCTGCGCAAGGGCTCACAGGTGTACGTCGAAGGCCGGCTCCGGACCCGCAAGTGGCAGGACAAAGACGGCAACGACCGCTGGACGACCGAGATCATCGCGGACGAGATGCAGATGCTCGGCGGACGTGGCGGCGGCGGTGCGCCGGCGAGCGGCGAGTCGTACTCGCAGAGCGCCCCTCAGCGGGCGGCCGAGCCGGACGATTTCGACGACGACATCCCGTTCTGATCCGTGCCGCGCGGCCGGCGCGGACCGCGAGACGTGTGCGATGACCCGCAAGCTCTACATCAAGACCATGGGCTGCCAGATGAACGAGTACGACTCGGAGAAGATGGCGGACGTGCTGCGGGAATCTCACGGCTACGAGCTGACCGAGGTGCCGGAGGATGCCGACCTCCTGCTGGTCAACACCTGTTCCATTCGCGAGAAGGCGCAAGAGAAGGTGTTTTCCGAGATCGGCCGCTGGCGCACCTGGAAAGAAGAGAAACCGGATCTCTTGATCGGCGTGGGCGGTTGCGTCGCGAGCCAGGAGGGTGCGGGCATCAGCGAACGGGCACCGTTCGTCGATCTCGTGTTCGGCCCGCAGACGCTGCACCGGCTGCCGGAGATGGTCGACAAGGTCAGAAGCCACCGGCAGACGGTCGTCGACGTCTCTTTTCCCGAGATCGAGAAGTTCGATCGCCTGCCCGAGCCACGCGCCGAAGGGCCGACCGCGTTCGTGTCGGTCATGGAGGGCTGCAGCAAATACTGCAGCTTCTGCGTCGTCCCGTACACGCGCGGAGAGGAAATCAGCCGGCCGCTCGACGGCGTGATCGCCGAGGTCGTCACTCTCGCGGCGCAGGGCGTGCGCGAGGTCAATCTGCTGGGGCAGAACGTCAACGCGTATCGCGGTCCGATGCACGACGGTCAGATCGCCGATCTCGCCACTCTTATTTATTACGTTGCAGCAGTCGACGGCGTCGATCGCATTCGCTTCACGACCTCGCATCCGGTCGAGTTCACGGACAGCCTCATACAGGCGTATGCGGAGGTACCGAAGCTTGCCGACTACCTGCATCTGCCCGTCCAGCACGGCTCCGATCGTATCCTGGCGCGGATGAAGCGCGGCCATACCGTGCTCGAGTACAAGCAGAAAATACGCAGGCTGCGTGAGGCTCGACCGAATATCTCGTTGTCATCGGATTTCATCGTCGGTTTTCCGGGCGAGACCGAGGCGGATTTCGAGGCGACGATGCGCCTGATCGCCGAGGTGGGCTTCGACCAGTCGTTCAGCTTCGTCTACAGTCCCCGTCCTGGCACGCCGGCAGCGAACTATTCCGACGATACGCCGATGGCCGTCAAGAAGGAGCGGCTCCTTAGGCTGCAGGCACGCATCAATGAGCAGGCGATGTCGATCAGCCGACGCATGGTCGGCAGCACGCAGCGCGTGCTGGTCGAACGGCTCTCGAAGAAGAGCCCGCGCCAAGTCGCGGGCCGTACGGAGAACATGCGCTGGGTCAATTTCGATGCCGAACCGAAACTGATCGGCCAGTTCATCGACGTCGAGATCACCGAGGCGTTGCCGAACTCGCTGCGCGGCCGCATGCGCGCACCCGAGGCTGTTGCCCAATAACGAGAATCCATCTCAGATAGGTTCTACATAATCGGAATGTGACGGAATTCGCTATTCCATGTCGTACGACTTCAATGTAGGCTTGAACCGACGTATAAACGGTAACGTATAGCCAAGGAGACGACACCCACCATTGAACACCGTCCAAATATCCCAGGACATCGTCCTGGAACCCGCCGATAACAGCCGTCTCGCCAATCTTTGCGGGCAGTTCGATGAGCACCTACGGCAAATCGAACGCCGCCTGAACGTCAACATCTCAAGCCGCGGAAACCGATTTCGAGTGACCGGAAACCCGGGCGCCGCCAGAATCGGCAGCGACGTGCTGCAATCTTTGTTCTCCCTGACGCGAGACGAGCGTCTCGACCCTGAGCGTGTGCATATCGCCCTGCAGGAGACCGTGATGAACGACGGTGAGATCGAGCTCCCGGAAGCCGACGGCGACGTCGTCGACGAGGAGAGATTCGAGATTCAAACGCGGCGGAAGCTGGTGCGCGCGCGCGGCGCCAATCAGCGCGCCTACATCAAGAATATCCGCGAATACGATCTTGCGTTCGGCATCGGCCCGGCGGGCACCGGCAAGACCTACCTGGCCATTGCGAGCGCGATCGACGCGCTGGAGCACGAGCAGGTCCGCCGCATCATTCTCGTGCGACCCGCGGTCGAGGCCGGCGAGCGGCTGGGCTTCCTGCCCGGCGACATGTCGCAGAAAATCGATCCCTATCTGCGGCCGATGTACGACGCGCTGTTCGATATGCTCGGGCCGGAGCAGGTCGGACGCTTGATCGAGCGCAACGTGATCGAGATTGCGCCACTCGCATTTATGCGGGGCCGATCCCTGAACGAGTCGTTCGTGATCCTCGATGAGGCGCAGAATACCAGCGTCGCTCAGATGAAGATGTTCCTCACTCGTATCGGTTTCGGCTCGCGCGCCGTTGTCAACGGCGACGTGACGCAGATCGATTTACCGTCGGGTCAGCAGTCCGGGTTGCAGCATGCCACCCGTGTGCTGGCGAACGTCGACGGCATCGCGTTTACCTATTTCACGCCCAAGGACGTCGTGCGCCACGAGCTCATCCAGCGCATCGTTCGAGCGTATGAGGCCGACGGCAACGGTGGCGGCGAGCAGTGACGGCCTCGCGGTCGACCTGCAGGTCGTCTGCGATGCGCCCGAACTTCCGTCGCGGGCGGACATCGAAGCATGGCTCGAGCTGGCGCTCGCCGAATCAGGCAAGCGGGACTCTGATGGGCTCGAGGTCAGTGTGCGAGTGGTCGACTCGGACGAGAGCCGCGCGCTGAATCGGCGCTTTCGCGGAATCGACCGACCCACCAACGTGCTGGCCTTCCCGGCCGAGCTGCCTGGCCTGCCGCAGAGCGGACCACGGCTGCTCGGCGATCTGGTCATCTGCGCGCCGGTCGTAGCAGCCGAGGCGACGGAGCAGGGGAAAGACACTGCGGCGCACTGGGGCCACATGCTGGTCCACGGGCTCTTGCACCTGCTGGGATACGACCATGCCAGTGCGGCGCAGGCGCGCCGCATGGAGAGCCTGGAGGTCGCCATCCTGGGCGCGCGCGGCTTGAAAAACCCGTATAGAGACAAACATTTGAGCTGATACAATGATTTCCCGGCCGGAAATGCAATCCCCCGCCGGGTAATCCGCATTCGACAGGCTAATGAACGACAAACCGCCCAGTACCAGCGGCTCAGGATTCACCGGCATTCTGGTGCGCCTAAAGCGCGCCATTAAAGGCGAACCCTGGAGCCGCGAAGAAATACAGGATCTCCTGCAACAATCAGATAGCGCCTTCGACCCGGAGGAGCAGGACATGCTCACCGGCGTGCTGGAGGTCGCCGAGACCCACGTCCGCGACGTCATGGTGCCGCGCTCGCAGATGGTGGTTCTGGAGCGCGATCAGGCGCTCAGCGAATTGCTCGATATCGTGGTGCAGTCGGGGCACTCTCGCTTTCCCGTGATCGGCGAAGATCGCGATGAGGTGCTCGGGATGCTGCTGGCAAAAGACCTGCTGCGTCACTTCAGGGACTCTTCCGGAGACGAGCTCGACATAGAGAAATACGTCCGTGACGTAGCGGTCATACCGGAGTCGAAGCGTCTCAACTCGTTGCTCAAGGAGTTTCGCGATAGCCGCAGCCACATGGCGATCGTCGTCGATGAATACGGTGGCGTGTCAGGGCTGTTGACCATCGAGGACGTGCTCGAGGAGATTGTCGGCGAGATCGATGACGAGCACGATCGGGCCGAAGCGGCTTTCATTCAGAAGGATGCGGAGCTGAATGGCCGGCCGTGCTTTTCGGTCCGTGCGTTGACGCGCATCGAGGACTTCAACGACTTTTTCGAATGCGAGCTCGACGACGAGGTCTACGACACCGTGGGCGGCTTGGTCATGCACGAGCTCGGTCGGTTGCCGCGGCGCGGCGAAAGCCTACAGTTCGCGGGCTTCGACTTCGTCGTTACCAAAGCGGATCGGCGACGCATCGACACGCTTCAGGTCCAGCAGCAGATTCCCGCCGAGTGACGGGGTTGTGCTGCAGCCGGTCTCGATTGGGGCAGCTCTGCCGCGGTGACTAAGCTCGCTTTGCTTGTCGAGCGCACGCTGGACGCACGGCCTCTTTACGTGTGTGCAGCATTCGCCGCCCTGGGCGCAACGCTCACGTTGAGCTTCGCACCGTTCGATCTCGCGCTGCTCGCGCCACTCCTCATGCTGCCGGTGCTGTTCACCGCGCTGTACTCGCCGCCGCGCCGTGCGGCGCGCCACGCGTTCTTCTTCGGCGTTGGCCTGTTCCTGGGCGGCACCTATTGGATCTATGTGTCGGTACACGTGTTCGGCCAGGCGCCGCTGTGGATCGCTTTGTTCCTGATGTTCGGGCTCGTGCTGATCATGGCCGGCTACCTGGGCGCGACCGGCTGGGCGATGGCGTGGCTCGGCGGCGGCCGACCGTGGCGGCTGGCGCTTGCGGCGCCCGCCGTCTGGGTCCTGATCGAATGGCTGCGCGGCTGGCTCGCGAGCGGTTTCCCGTGGCTCAGCCTGGGCTACACGCAGATCGATACACCGCTCGCAGGTTGGGCGCCGGTGATCGGGGTCTACGGCGTATCTTGGATGCTGCTCGTCAGCGCGAGCGGTATGGTCACACTGATCGCGCAGCGCAATGCGCGCGTCGCGGGCACGGCATTGACACTCCTTCCTTGGCTGCTCGGTTACGCGTTGCAGGCGGAATCATGGACGGAACCGAGCGGCCCACCGATTCACACGACGATCGTTCAGGGCGGGGTGTCGCAGGATCGCAAGTGGGCACCGGAACAGTTCGTACCAACTTTGAATCTATATCGCAATGCCACGCTCGCCGCAGACACGAGTCTGCTGATCGTCTGGCCCGAAGTCGCGATACCGGCGTCGATCGATCGCGTGGAGGCGTACATCGATTTGTTGCAGAGCGACCTGCGCGAGCGCCGCAAGACGCTCGCGCTCGGCATTCTCGAGCTGCACGATAACGGACGCCAGTACTACAACAGCGTCCTGCTGCTCGACGGTGAACGGCGTCAGACGTATCGAAAACGCCACCTGGTCCCGTTCGGCGAATTTTTTCCCGTGCCCGAGTTCGTGCGCGATTGGATGCGGCTGATGAGTCTGCCGAATAACGACATGCAGGCGGGCGCCGCCGAACAGCCGCTGTTGATGACCGCCGACGGTACGCGCCTTGCCGCCGCCATCTGCTACGAGGATGCCTACGGTGCGGAGCAGCTGTACGCGCTGCCCGACGCGGCGGTCCTGATCAACGTCAGCAATGACGCCTGGTTCGGAGAGTCCATCGCGCCGCACCAGCATCTTCAGATCGCACGTATGCGGGCGTTGGAGGCCGGCCGCTGGGTCGTGCGCGCGACCAACAACGGCATCAGCGCGTTCATCGGCCCTGACGGGGCGCTCGTCGACACGGCGCCACAGTTCGAGTTCGCGACTCTGGCGACGGCCGTCGAGCCGCTGTCGGGGCTGACGCCGTACGCCCGCGGCGGCAACTGGCCGCTGATCAGCCTGCTGGCCCTGGTCGTGGCCGGCTCTAGCTGGCGCAGCGGAACGTCGGCGCGGCTCTGACCCTTGTAGTCATAGTTTTCTGTCGATGGATTGATCGAAACACCTAATAATCTATTGTTTTTGCTTATGTAAAAGCCTTGCTTGTCTATTTATCTATAGATCTATAGAATCTGCGGCAGCCCTTGGGAAGACTTAAAGAGCAATGCCGCACGCGACCACCGACAAATACCTGGAGCAGCGCCGCGAAGCGATTCGCGCCGCCGCCGCGGTGTTTGCGGAAAAAGGCTTTCACGGCTCGAGCACCCGCGATATCGCCGAGCGCATGGGTATCAAGCAGGGCAGCCTTTACTACTACTTCAAATCGAAGGAGGAGGCGCTCGGCGAAGTCTGCCTGTACGGGATCGAGGAATACGTCAATCGGATGGAGACGATCGCCAACGGCGATCAACCGTTCGCGGCAAAGCTTTTGGCGACCGTGACCTCGCACCTGTCGAGCTACCGGGAGCGCGATGAGGCGCTCAAGGTGCACAACGACGAGCGTCAGTATCTGCCCGAGGAGAGGCGCACGACGCTAAAAGAGCTGGGCAGCCGTTATCGGCAGATGCTCGAACGGATCTTCGAAGAAGGCGTGGCGAACGGTGAGGTTCGGAGATCCATCGACTGCCATTTCGCAGCGCAGGCGGTCATCGGCATCTGCAACGCCTGGGGCGACAACATCGTTCGCGACCCGTCCTTGGACGTGCTCGATGTCGCGCACAAATGCACGGACCTGTTGTTGAACGGGTTCCGCAGACGACCGCATACCGGACGCAAGACCCGGCAATCGGACAGGACAGGGTGAGCTTAGGACTACAACGATGGCACAACAAAAATCAACCAACGTAACCTGGCAAGATGGCGCGATCTCGCGTGACGACCGACATCAGATACTTCACCAGCGCGGTGCGACCATCTGGTTCACGGGCCTGTCCGGCGCCGGCAAGAGCACCGTGGCGGTCGCCGTCGAGCAGGCGCTGTTCCGCCTCGGTAAGTTGTCGTACCGCTTGGACGGCGACAACGTGCGTTTGGGGATCAACAAGAACCTCGGTTTTTCGGAGGCGGATCGCAAGGAAAACATCCGCCGTATCGGCGAAGTCGCGAAGCTGTTCGGCGACGCCGGTGTAATCTCGCTGTCGAGCTTCATCAGTCCGTACAAGGCCGATCGTGACGAGGTTCGCGAGCTGCACGAGCAGGCAGACCTCAAGTTCGTCGAAGTCTTCGTCGATTGTCCGCTCGAAGAGGCCGAGCGCCGCGATCCCAAGGGGCTGTACAAGAAGGCTCGCGCCGGTGAGATCAAGAATTTCACCGGGATCGACGATCCGTACGAGGCACCCGTGAGCCCGGAGATTCACCTGAAGACGGACGAGATGTCCCTGGAGCAGGAGGTGTCGATCGTCATCGACTACCTGCTCGATCACGGGATCATCAAGCAGAGTTACTTAACCCGCGCGAACGACGGCCCGGATAGTGCCGTGGCGTC
>JBFGFX010000115.1:0-11118 GCA_041579335.1 Woeseiaceae bacterium
CCTCCAAGTCGAGCAACGCCACCGCCGCGTTCTGCCATACGCCGTCCGGCTCCAAGCGCACCGCCCGCTCGCGCCCATCGGCGTCGATCAGGACGACGTCATGGACGTAAAACCTCAGGTCGGTCAGCGCCCCGCTTGGCGCACCCGAGCAGGCGATCGACCGGCCGTCGAAGCGAACCTCGAACGGGATCTCCACCTGCGAGCTCCACTTGCCGCACGCCGCTAGCAGCGCGAAACAGGCGGCGGAAAAGAGAGTCGTACGCGGCATAGGCCCTGCGGTTGCTGCTGCCGGAGTCGGCAAGACACCCCACATTGTAGGTCAGGCCGGTCTGAAACCTAAGCCCGCGGTCCGAGAACTAGGATCCGGCGTTGTAGGCCTGCGGCTTGTCGTTTTCGTCGTCCTCGTCGGCGTCCGGATCGACCGTGTAGTCGAGGACGCCGGTTGCCAGCAGATCGGTCGAGGCCTGCGCGACCGACAGCTCGGTCTCGACCTCGCGCAGCTTTACCTCGGACTTCAGGTTCTCGGTCGCGCGCATGGTCAGTTCCTCGCGCAGCTCGCGGGTCTTCATGACCGAATCCTTGAGATCCTTGCGCAGTGCGATGATCACCTCTTCCTGCTTTTTCAGGTGCCGCTCGATGTCGTCGATTTCTCTGCGCGCCTCGGTGAGCTCCTGGTCGCGTTCCTCCAACTCCGTGCCACCCTTCTCCCGCTCGGACCTCGCGATGCGCAGCTCCGCCTCGAGCGAGCGGATTCGATCGTCCCGCGGATCACGTTTCTTGGCCGTGTATTTGTTGCCGAAGTAGGCTCCCACTTTGCCAACGAACCAGCCGAGGAAGAAGGCGCCTCCGGTGATCAGCAGCAAAGTGTGAGGGGTGTCCATGAACATGCCGAATTCCTGAGCATAAGCGAACGGGCAGCGCTCTAGATTATGCGATTCTGCGGCGTAGAAAAGGACCGAGTTCTCAGTCCGATGTGGGCGATCCGGACGATTTCGAGCGGTAAAATGCGGCGTTTTGCCGGTCGCCGGCAAAACGGCCGTCAATCAGGCGGTTAATGGCGTTAATATGTCAAGAACCGCCGCCCGCGGTCACGGCAGTCTGCCGAGCGCCTCCAAGGTCAGGTCCGTGAAATCCGTGAACAGGCCGTCGATCGCCAGGGTCTCCGTGAACCACCGCACCATCTCGGCGTAGGAATCGAACCCTCGAGCGAGCGCGTCGGCGCGGAACGTGTACGGATGCACCGTGAGGCCGTTGTCGTGAGCGCGGCTCACCAGCCCGCTGGAGACCGGCTGCCCGTCTATCTCGGCCAGGGAATAGAGCTGCTCGATCCAGGGGCCGACGCCGTCGGCGTATTCGGCGATCTCGGCGATACCCTCCGCGGTCTTTAAGCGGTCGTAGTCCGTTGACGACTCCTGCCAATCGTTCTCGCCCACGAGCTGCACCAGGCGCAGATCGGATCGGAGCGTCTCGCGGATGCGCCTGGTCTCCGCCGCATCGAAACACTGCACGTATACCGGATCCGCGCGACGCCGGTAGCCGTAGCGATCCAACTCATCGAGCAGCCGCACGGTGAGATCCACGCCTTGCGCCCGGTGCCAAGCCGGCCGCTTGATCTCCGGGTAGATGCCGACATTGCGGCCGCTGGCCCGATTCATGCCATGGATCATCTCGATCTCGTCGGCAAGCGTGTTGATGTTGAAGCGGCCGCGTCGATGCGGGAAGCGGTCGGCAAAAGCCGCGCCGTCGCGCCGCTCGTTCATCCGCTCGTACACGTTGAGCGTCTTCAATTCCGCGAGGTCAAAATCGCGCGCGTACCAGCGCCCGTCGTCACGCGCCCGCGTCGGGAAACGCTCGACGACGTCCGTGACCCGGTCCAGATGAATGTCGTGGAGCACCACGAGCTCGTCGTCCCGTGTCGCCACGACGTCCTGCTCCAAATAGTCCGCGCCCATGCCGTAGGCCAGCGCTTTGGCCGCCAGCGTGTGTTCGGGCAGGTAGCCGCTGGCGCCGCGATGGGCAATCACCAGCGGTCCGATGCCCTCGTTACGGCCACGCCCTTGGATCATAATTTGCGTTAGGTTAGAGCATTAGTTTATTGATTTTCTTCGAAACCCGGAAAGTCGATCACGTCCCACCGGGCGGTGTCCTCGTGCCGCGCCTGGCGCCTCAGGGCATCGGCAATTTGACGATTGTTCCACTCGATCTGCTCTTTCGCGCGCTCCGCGAGCGCTGGCGGCGTCTCCGCCAGGCCGCCGAAGGGGCGGATCGTGATGATCGGCTTGTCGTTGGCGTCGGCGACGTCCATCTGGTAGCTGACGAGATCCGCATTCTCGAAGTGGTGCTCCGGCAACACGATGACGGCTTCGGACTGCTTGATCTGAGTGATGTACTCGTCCTTGATCGACTCGAGTCCGCCGCTCTGCGGGATGTTCTCCGGCTTGCTGACGTTGACGTAGAAGAATCGATCGACGCTCTCGAGAAACTCGAACACTCTGAGGTAGTCGGCATCCTCACGGAACAGGTGCGAAACAAACACGCGAATTGGGTTGCTCTCGGACACGGCCGGTCTCCGTTAAGAAGAAACCACCGCGGTAGTGTAGCGAATCGACTCGAAACTTGCCCGGCACGGCGCCCGGCGGTTTTCATGGACCACGCCTTTCTGTATCGTACGGCGGTCCGCCGAACGATATTATCCAGCTACCGGCCAGCTCCGCTGGAAGACGCCGCTCCGACCCCACATGCGCCTGCTCCTTTATAACATTCGCTACGCGGTGGGCGCGGGCGCATCGATGCATGTGCCGCTGCCCGGCGCGGGCTATCTCCTCGGCAGCCAGACCGTGCTGCCCGACATTACGGAGTTCATTCGCTCCTGCGACCCCGACATCGTCGGGCTGATCGAGGTCGACACGGGCTCGATCCGCAGCCGCAGGGTCAATCAGGCCGAGAGCATCGCCGCCGAGCTCGGCATGAACACGTCTTACGAGATCAAATACGGCGAGTCGTCGATCAATCAGCTGCTGCCGATCATCCGCAAGCAGGGCAATGCCTTCCTCGCCGCCGAACGCGTCCACGGCGAGACGTTCCACTATTTCGACACCGGCATCAAGCGGCTGATCATCGAGCTGGAGATGGAGCGATTCGCGGTCTTCCTGGTGCATCTATCGTTGAAGTATCGGCATCGTCACCTGCAGCTCAGGCGCCTGCACGACATCATCGCCGATACCGAAAAGCCGGTGATCGTGGCCGGTGATTTCAACACGTTCTGGGGCGAGAACGAGATCTACCTGTTCATGAAGGCGACCGGCTTGAGGAGCGCGAACACCGCGAGCCTGCCCTCCTTCCCCAGCCGCGCGCCGCGTCGCGAGCTGGACTTCATCCTCTACCAGGAAGGCATCAAGGTCACGCATTTCGAAATCCCGGACGTACGCTTCTCGGATCACTTGCCGCTCATCTGCGACTTCGATGTGGGATAAGCGGCAGGCACCAAACATCAGCAACCGGAATACGCTATGAACGACGCAGCAAAAGCCACTTTCGAGCACTGGCGATCCGAGACGGACGACGACGGCGTCGTTTGGCTGTGCGTCGACAAAGCCGACAGCAGCGCCAACGTGTTGTCCGAACCCGTGCTGCGGGAGCTGGGCCAACTCATCGGCGGTCTGGAAGCGAACGCGCCGCGGGGCGTCGTGATTCACTCCGGCAAAGAGAGCGGTTTCGTGATGGGCGCCGACATCAACGAGTTCACGACCATCGGCAATCCGGATGAGGCGTATGCGCTGATTCGGCTGGGGCAGCAGGTGCTCGACCGGCTCGAAGCGCTCGACGCGCCGACGGTCGCCGTCATCAACGGCTTCGCGCTCGGCGGTGGCCTCGAACTGGCCATGGCCTGCGACTACCGGCTCGCGCTCGAGAACGAGAAGCCGATTCTCGGCCTGCCCGAGGTGCAGCTCGGCATCCATCCCGGTTTCGGCGGCACCGTGCGCGCGGTGCAGATCGTCGGCGTACGTCAGGCGATGCCGCTGATGCTGACCGGCAAACCCGTGACCGTCGGCAAAGGACTCCGCATCGGTCTGGTCGACCGCGTCGTGGCGGCGTCCGACTGGCGCGCTGCCGCGCAGGCGCTTTTGCGCTCGCGCCCCACCAAGGCTCGCGCGCCGCTCCTCGACCGCCTGCTGAACCTCGCGCCGCTGCGCCCGTTTGTCGCTCGAACGCTCGAGAAACAGGTGGCCGGCAAAGCCCGCAGGGATCACTATCCGGCTCCCTACGCGATCGTCAGCCTGTGGTCGAAGCACGGCGCGTCGCCCGAGCGTGGCTACGAGGCCGAAGCGCGCTCGATCGCCGAGCTCTTGTGCGGCGACACGGCGCGCAATCTCATTCGAGTCTTCTTCCTGCAGAACAAGCTCAAAGCGCAGGGCGGTAAAGTCGCGAGCAAGGTGCGCCGGGTGCACGTCATCGGCGCCGGCGTGATGGGCGGCGACATCGCCGCTTGGTGCGCACTGAAGGGACTCGACGTCACGCTTCAGGACCGCGAGCTGCAATACGTCGAGCCGGCGCTCGAGCGCGCAGAGAAGCTGTTTGCCAAGAAAGTACGCGGCGGCGACGACAAGCGTGCGGCAGCGGCGGCGCGGCTACGCGCCGACGTCGCCGGTGACGGCGCTGCCGACGCGGACCTGATCATCGAGGCGATTTTCGAGGACCTGGACGCGAAGCAGTCGCTGTATCGTACGGTGCAAGCCCGCAAGAAAGCGGGCGCCGTGCTCGCGACCAATACCTCGAGCATCCCTCTCGAGGACCTCCGTACCGTACTCGACGAGCCGCAGCGATTCATCGGGTTGCATTTCTTCAACCCGGTCGCCCAGCTGCCGCTGGTCGAAGTGATCCACTGCGGCGACACGGACACGGAGGCGATGGATGTCGGCTTCGCGTTCGTCAAAGCAATCGGTAAGTTCCCGCTGGCCTGCGCGAGCTCGCCGGGGTTCGTCGTCAATCGACTCCTCGCGCCCTACATGGCCGAGGCCATGCACCTCGTCGAAGACGGCGTCGCGCTCATCGACATCGACGCAGCGGCCGAGTCGTTCGGCATGCCGATGGGACCGGTCGAGCTAGTCGACAGCGTCGGTCTGGACGTGGCGCTGGGCGTCTCGAAGGTGCTCGGCGACGCCTTCGACCGGCCCGTGCCGTCGCGGCTCACGGAGCTGGTCGAGGCGAAACGGCTCGGCCGCAAATCCGGCCAGGGATTCTATCGGTGGTCCGACGGCAAGGCGATCAAGCCGGCGGCCAGCGCCGAGCAGCGCGCCAAGGTCCCGGAGGACATCGTCGATCGGCTGATGCTGCCGATGGTCAACGAGGCGGTGGCCTGCCTCTCGGACGGCGTCGTCCGCGATGCGGATCTGCTCGACGCCGGCGTCATTTTCGGCACCGGTTTCGCGCCGTTTCGCGGCGGCCCGTTGCAGTACGCCCGCGAGCGCGGCGTCGACGATGTCGTTGCAAGCCTCGAGCGGCTGGCGGCGTCCCACGGTGAGCGCTTCAAGCCACACGCCGGCTGGGCAACGCTGCGCCAGGAGCCGTCGCAGAAAGGTGGGTAGGAACGGCCGCAGGGGCGGCGCAGAGGCGGCTTTAGCCGCAAAACGACAAACGAAAAAGCGAACGCAGTGAACGGCAGCATCGATCTGCTAGTCCACGATGGTAAACTGTGCGCCGCTTCACGATGTCCACGGCAGCCGGTATCGGCGCACGACAAATTGACGTTAGAATAACCACTTAGCGAACTGACTGCGGCCGCGCCGACGCGCCGGCTCGAGCGAGAACAGGACAGAGCATGACGGGTGAGCGGCTAGACATGGATCTGCTGCAGCGGTTTTCTCCGCTGGACGGACTCAAGCGCGACAATCTGGCGGCCCTGGCGAGCAAGGTTCAAATTCGCGAGCTCTCGCCACAGCAAATCCTGTTCAAAGAAGGTGACGCCGAAAAACGCACCGTGTACGTCGTGTCGGGCACGCTCGAGCTATTGGATCAAGGCCAGGTCGTCGAGCTGATCGAAGGAGGATCGGACGCCGCCCGCAATCCGGTGGCACCGGTGTTTCCGCGGCGCGTCTCGGCGCGTGCGCGCGATCGCGTCCAGTACATCTCGATCGACAGCGACCTGCTGGACGTGATGCTGACGTGGGACCAAACCGGTACCTACGAAGTCTCGGACCTACAAGGCTCGCCCGACGTCGGCGGTGACGACTGGATGACGATCCTGTTGCAGGCCAAGGCGTTCCACAAGATCCCGCCTGCCAACATTCAGGCCATCTTCATGCGGATGCAGCAGATCAACTATAAATCCGGCGACGTCGTCGTCAAACAGGGCACCGAAGGCGACTATTTCTACGTCTTGACGCGGGGCAAGTGCCTGGTCACCCGGGAAACGCCGCTGAACAAAGAGGGGATCAAGCTCGCCGAGTTGACCGTCGGTGATACGTTCGGTGAAGAAGCTCTGATCTCCGACGCGAAACGCAATGCAACCGTCACGATGACCTCGGACGGCTCGGTCATGCGCTTGGGCAAGGACGATTTCAACAAGCTCTTGAACGAGCCGATGCTCGACTGGGTCAGCTATGAGCAGGCCTGTGAGATCGTCGCCAACGGCGGGCAGTGGCTGGACGTCAGGTTGCCGAGCGAATTCGAGAACCACCACCTCGAGGGAGCCATCAACATCCCGCTGTATTTCATTCGGCTGAAGATGGGGACACTCGATTCGGACAAGAAGTACGTCCTCTGCTGCGACACCGGCCGGCGCAGCTCGGCAGGCGCCTATATCTTGAGCGAACGGGGTTATCACGCCTACGTGTTGCAAGGCGGTATTTCGAGCGCCCAAGGCTGACGGCGCGTCACATCGTGTGGGTCGGCTTGTCGCCGCCGAGCGCGCCGGCGAGATAGGTCTCGATCTTTTTCTGCGTGTTGCCCTGATCCTGGTCGCTGAACTGTACGCCGATGCCGGCCGTTCGCTTGCCTTGCGCACCCTTGGGCGTGATCCAGATGACCGTGCCGGCCACCGGGATCTTTTCCTCCTCGCCCATCAGGTTGAGCAACATGAACACCTCGTCGCCCAGACGATAGGAGCTATTGGTAGGTATGAACAGCCCGCCATTGTTGACGAAGGGCATGTACGCGAGGTACAGCGCACTCTTGTCCTTGATCGTCAACGTCAACAGTCCCGGTTTGGCCATGTGCTTGTCTACCTATTCAGCGACACCCGGCAAGCGTTCCCCGGGAGCGTGACCTGGTTGGCAAGATGCGAGCCCACCGGCCCAGTCGATCAGCAGGCTCTCGAAGGTCAGCTGGACGTTGAAGCTGCCCGCCGCCTGTCCCCTGAGCCGATTGATCGTGTCTAGATAGCAGAACAGATTTCGTCTGTCTATGCGACTCAGCACAGAATCCGCCGGACCACTCGCGGGAACCTCGCCATCGCCGCAGGCGGCTCTGCGGATGTAGCGCTGCACGGAGTGGCACAGCCAGTCCAGGACGAAATCGGGCTCGTATCGAGCCCAGCGCGCCGCTACGTCGATCGGCGACAGGCGCGCCGCGGCGAGCGCCGCGAATTCGTCGTCCATGGAGCGGGCTCGCTCGAGCCGGTCGCGCGCTTCTAGGGCCGCCAACGGCGCGTTGGCGGCGAGCCGCAAGGCCTCTGGCCAGTCGGGCGCGGCCTGGTACTGCCCGAGCCAGTCGAGGCTCTCGGATTCATCCGGCAGCTCGATGCGGATACGCTGACAGCGGCTCTGCACCGTCGCCGGCAGCCGTCCGATTCGGTCCGCGATCAGGATCATCAGCGCGTCCCCGGGCGGCTCCTCGAGTGTTTTCAGCAGGCTGTTGGCGGCACTGGCGGTCATCGCGTTGGCGGGTTCGATCACCGCTACTTTCCCGCCGCCCTCGTAGCTCGTCAGCGACAGATCGGCGACCAGCTCTCGGATCTGCTCGATACCGATTGCGTGCTTGTCCGGCGGCGGTTTGACCCAGAAGAGATCGGCGTGCTCGGGCAGCTCCACCGGGTACGATGGCCCGTCCTCGGCGCCGGCCAGCCCCAGACGCTCGCGCGCCAGCCAGGCGGCCGCTGCGCGCTTGCCGCTGCCGGCGGCACCGAGCAGCATCACGGCATGCGGCACGCGTGCCTGCTCGACCCGGGTCGACCAGCCGAACACGAACTCTTGTAACCAAGTAATTTTCATGAAAACAATTATATAGGTAACTTTCTTAATCTTGTTTATCGATAAAGAGTGGTGCTACCGCGGCGGCGATCTCGGCCTGCACCTGCTCGAGCGTGAGGCCGGCATCGACCACCACGAAGCGCGCGGGCTCCGCCGCAGCCAGCCCCAGGTACGCTTCCCGTACCCGTTCGTAGAAGGCATGCTCCTCGGACTCGAGGCGATCCGCCGCGCCGCGTTGACCGGCGCGGGCCATGCCGACGTCCGCCGGCGCGTCGAGCAACACGGTGACGTCCGGCTCGAGGCCGTCCTGCACCCATTCCGCCAAAGCCTCTATCCGCTCCCTATCGAGGCCGCGGCCGGCCCCCTGGTAGGCGCGACTGGCGTCCGTGAAGCGGTCGCACAGCACCCAGATGCCGGCGTCGAGCGCCGGCCGGATGGTGTTCTGGACGTGCAGCGAGCGCGCCGCGAAGAACAGCAGCAGCTCGGCGACATCGGGCAGCGGCTCGTCGCCGTGCTCGAGCAGCAGCGCGCGAATGCGCTCGGCGGTCGGCGTCCCGCCGGGCTCGCGCGTCTTGAGCACCTCGTAACCGCGGCGTTCGATCAGTCGCGACAAGTAATCGATGTTGGTCGACTTGCCGACGCCCTCGATGCCCTCGACCGTGATGAACTTGCCGCGCGCCATTGCCCGTCAGTCCCGGTTGCGGGCCGCTCGTTGCCGGTCGAGGTATTCGCGCACCGCGGCATCGTGTTGCTCTTTCGTCTCGGAGAACTTGTGGCTGCCGTCGCCGAGCCCGGTCGCCACGAAAAAGACCTCGTTACCCGGCGCAGGGTGCAGCGCAGCGTGAATGGCGGCGCGTCCCGGCAGCGCAATCGGCGTCGGCGGCAACCCGCGACGGGTATAGGTGTTGTAGGGCGTATCGGTGCGCAGATGCCGGCGGGTGAGATTGCCGTCGAATTCCGCGCCGACGCCGTAGATCACCGTCGGATCGGTCTGCAGCCGCATGCCCCGCTCGAGACGGCGGTTGAAGACTCCCGAGATACGCGGCCGTTCCTCGGCCAGAGCGGTCTCCTTCTCGATGATCGACGCCAGGATCAACGCGTCGTAGGGTGTCGTCAACACCAGGCCCGCGGCGCGGTTCGCCCATTCTTCGGCGAGCGCCGACTTCATGAGAGCGTGTGCCTGCCGAAGGATCTCGGTGTCGCGGGTGTGCTTCGGAAACCGATAGGTTTCCGGCAGGAACAGTCCCTCGGGATAGTCGTATTCGGCGCCCAGTTCCTCCAAGAGCGCCGGCCAGTCCTCGAAAACGATCGAGCTCTCGATCGCAGGATGGCCCGCCAACGCCGTGACGAGCTCGCGAAACGTCCAGCCCTCGACGATGGTGAACGAATACAGACGGACCTCGCCGGCCACGAACTTCGCCAGCAGGCTCGCGGGCGTCGTGCCCGCTTCGATCCAATACTCGCCTGCGCGCACCCGCCCGGCATTGCCGGTCAGTCGGCCGTACCAGCTGAACCAACGGGGCCGGTCGAGGATGCCGGCGTCCGCCAGGTCCGTGCTGATACGGGCGAATGCCTTGCCCGGGCGAATCTCGAACGCGATGCCTGCCTCCGGCACGCTGAGCGGCGCATGCAGGTACGCGCCAAACTGCCAGGCCGCCATCGCTCCCAGTAACAGCAGCGCGAGCAACGGCGTCGCAATCCAGATTGCTCGCCGTTTCAGAATCGGCCGATTGCCGGCGGTGGAATCCGTGTTCACGGGGCTAGAGTATATCCGGCCTTCGAGGCGAATCGGGTCGTGACGCGGCGAAAGCCGCTCCTACGGAGGCCTTTGGGCCCGATCGCGATGAAGCCGCGCCTACTCGAGGGCGCGGAAGACCAGACTGCCGTTGGTGCCGCCGAAGCCGAACGAGTTGCTGATCACGGTCTCGACAGCCGCCTCGCGGGCTTCGTGAGGCACGTAATCGAGGTCGCAGGCGGGATCGGGGTTGTCGAGATTGATGGTCGGCGGCAGCACCTGATCGCGAATCGCCAGAATGGAGAAAATGGCCTCGACGACCCCAGCCGCTCCGAGCAGGTGACCCGTGCAGGACTTGGTCGAGCTGACGGCGAGCGACGCCGCCGCGTCGCCGAAGGCACGCTTGATCGCGACCGTCTCACCGATGTCGCCGACCGGCGTCGAGGTGCCGTGCGCGTTGAGATAGTCGACATCGGACGGCGCTATCCCCGCATCCTCGAGCGCCGCGACCATGCACTTACGGGCGCCCTCACCGTCTTCCGGCGGCGCGGTGATGTGATGCGCGTCACCGCTCATGCCGAATCCGATCAGCTCCGCATAGATTTTCGCACCGCGGGATTTGGCGTGCTCGAGCTCTTCGAGCATCAGACAGCCGGCGCCGTTGCTCAGCACGAAGCCGTCCCGCTCCGCGTCGAACGGCCGACTCGCGCCTTCCGGATCGTGGTTGCGCGTCGACATCGCGCGTGCCGCGCAAAAACCGGCGATCGCCAGCGGCGTCGTGGCGTATTCCGAGCCGCCCGCGAGCATGACTTCGGCATCGCCATGCGCCACGATGCGCGCCGCCAGGCCGATACAGTGCGTGGACGTCGTGCAGGCGGTCACGACCGACAGATTCGGTCCGGTGATCTTGTAGCGAATACTGACGTTTCCCGACGTCATGTTGATGATGCTGCCGGGGATGAAGAACGGCGAGACCTTGCGCGGCCCGCCGGCCAGAAACTTGCTGTGATTTTCCTCGATCGTCTGCAGCCCGCCGATTCCGGCCCCCATCGCGATACCGATGCGATGCCCGTTCGCCTCGGTAATTTCCAGACCGGCGTCGTCGATCGCATCGATGCTGGCACCGATCCCGTAGTGCATGAACGGATCCATCTTGCGCGCGTCTTTCGACGTCAGGTAGCGGTCGAGCTCGAAGTC
>JBFGFX010000116.1:0-11017 GCA_041579335.1 Woeseiaceae bacterium
GCCGCCATGACGACGCCGTAGATCAGGCTTTCGCGCGGCGCCCTGACGAGATCGGCGATGCCCAGCCGCAGCCAGCGGAACGGCGCGAGGGGCGACAGCGTCCGGCACGGCGCGACGAACGGCATCGCGTCGCGATCAAAGGTGGTCGGCTCAGGCTCGGTCATCGGCACCCTCCCACGCCTTCTTAGCAGAGGCTCTAAAGCGGCGGAATACGGGCATTCCGCAGGCTTGCGGCGGCCCTGCGCACGCGGCGAACGAGCATCGCTTCGCGTACACTTTCCGAGAACGCCCGCGCGCGAACGAACCGATTGTCAGTACTCGCCGAGACATGTATCCATGGATGAGCCCAATCCAATAGCTGCCGTGGAATTCGTACTGCCGTGCGAGACGCTCGATGGAACGCTCGAATTCCTTCTGGACGAGCTCGGCTTCCGGCTCGAGCTGATCTTCCCGGCCGACGCGCCCCGCGTCGCGGTCGTCTCGGGATTCGGCACACGCTTCCGCCTCGAGGCGGGCGAGGACCGCGGGCCGGCGCGCCTGCGGCTCGTGATCGAGGATGCCGATGCGCTCTGCGCCGAGACGCTCAAAGGACCGGCCGGCCTGCCGATCGAGGTCGCGGCGGCCGAATCGTCCGTGGAGCTGCCGCCGCTCGTCGATACCCTGATCGTACAGCGCGCCGAGGACGCCGTTGGTTGGGGTGAGGGGCGTGCCGGCATGCAGTATCGTGACCTGATCCCGGGGCGGCTCGGCGGCCGCTTCATCGCATCGCGTATCCGCATCCCGACCGGCGGTCCTGTCCCGGACTACGTCCATCATCATCGCGTCCGTTTTCAGATGATCTACTGCTATCGAGGCTGGGTTCGAGTCGTGTACGAGGATCAGGGGCCGCCGTTCGTCATGCGCGCCGGCGATGCCGTCCTACAGCCGCCCCACATCCGGCATCGGGTTCTCGAATGCTCCGACGGCTTCGAGGTGGTCGAGATAGGCTGTCCGGCGGAGCACGAGACCATCGTGGATCACGACATGGCGCTGCCGACCGCGGTCGTGAAGCCCGGGCGCGAATTCGCCGGGCAGCGATTCGTGTTTCATCAGGCGGAAAAGGCTTCGTGGACACCTTGGGCCAACGGCGACTACGAGGCGCGCGACACCGGAATCGGCGCCGCGACGGGCGGGCTGGCGTCAGCGGCGGTGCTCCGCCCTGCGGGAAACGCGCGGGAGCGGCGCCTCGTCCACGACGCAGAGCTCCTGTTCCGCTTCGTGCTCGAAGGCAGCGTCGTCTTGCGCTGCGACGGGACGGCTGACGCCCAGCTGTCGGCCGGGGACGCATTTTCGGTTCCGGCCGGCATGCCGCATACGTTGAGCCAGCCATCGGGAAATCTCGAGATGCTCGAGGTGTCGTTGCCGGCGAACTACCGCACGATCACAGAATCGTAGGAGCCCGTCCTGACGGGCGACCACTGCTACGGAACCAACAGATCGACGAGCACGACTGCGATCGCGATCGGCGCGAGGTACCGGTTGGTCAGACGCCAATACGACCGCCACCCGCTCGGATCCCGAGTGAATTCCTCTTCCACGGTGGTTCTCCTCAAGACCCAGCCGGAGAACGCCGCGATCAGGAATGCGTTTACCGGCAGGATGATGTTGGCGACGGTGAAGTCGGCGAGGCCGAAGATGTTGCGCTCGATGCCCAAGAAGCCCAGCGGGTTGAAGCTCGCGAGGGTGCTGAACGACAGGACCGAGCCGAGGCCGAGCACCCAAGTCGCGAATCCGGTGATGATCGTGAGTTTCTTTCGACCGCCGGGAAATTTCTCTTCCAGCCAGGCGATCGTCGGTTCGAGCATCGCAAGCGCCGTCGTGTAGGCGGCGAACAGCAGCAGCAGGAAGAACAGCGTTCCGATGAAGTGCCCGCCGGGCATGTTGCCGAACGCAATCGGCAGCGTAACGAATATCAGTCCCGGCCCCTCGTCCGCATCCAGCCCGCTCGCGAAGACGATCGGGAAGATCGCGAGGCCTGCCAGGAGCGCGACGATCGTGTCGCCGACGCAGACCACGGTCGCGGACTCTCGCAGCGAGAACTCGCGGGGCATGTACGAGCTGTAGGTGATCATCAAACCGGCGCCGATGCCGACCGAGAACAGCGCCTGGCCCAGCGCAATCAGCACCGAACGCCCGGTAATCTCGCTGAAGTCGGGCGCAAACAGAAACTTGACCGCAGCAACGAAATCAGCCGCCACGATGCCGTATCCGACCATCACGAGGAGCATGACGAACAGCGCCGGCATGATGAGCTTCGACATTCGCTCGATACCGTCATTGACGCCGCGTGCGATCGCCCAGACCGTTGCCGCGATGAACACCCCGTGCAGGGAGGCCTGATACACGGGCTGATCGATGCGGGCGCCGAATACGTCCTGCGACAGGGCCGCGTCGAAGTTTCGAAATGCGTCTCTAGTAGCGAGGACGAAATAATCGAGCGCCCAGGCGGCGACGACCGCGTAGTAGGTCAGTGCGATGAACGGCACGAGCAGGCTCAGCCAGCCCATCGAGCGCCACGCTCGGTTGGCGCCCTCCGACTCGACCAGAGCGACGATCGAATTGACAGCGCTCCTGTGGCCGCGCCGGCCGAGTAGCATCTCACCCGCGAGCACGGGGAGGCCCAGCAGAAACACGATGCCGAGATAGATGAATACGAAGCCGCCGCCGCCGTTCTCGCCGGCGATGAAAGGAAAGCGCCATAGATTGCCCAGGCCAACGGCACCGCCGATCGTCGCCAACAGAAACGCCGGTCGGCTCGACCACGTGGCCCTTGCGTCAGCCGTCCCCGCCACGGCTCAATCGTCGAGCCACTGAAAGAACTCGACGGTGTATCCGCCGGGATCTTCGAGCAGGAAACTGCGTATCCCGCCGCCGTCGCGGATGGGCTTTAAGAATACGACGCCGGCATTGCCTTCGAGCCGGGCATGCCACGCATCGACGTCGTCGGTGACGAGGCTCAGCATGACGGCGTTTTTCGTCTGAACCTCGTGCCACGCGCCTTCGCCCTCCTTGACGATGCCGACGGCGCTCGACGGCCCCGTTTTGTAGAACTTCACCCACTCCCAGTCCAAGGTTTTCTCGAGGCCCAAGACGTCTCCATAGAAACGGGCGGCGCCGTCCAAGTCCTCGTAATAGAACATCGTGATCTGAGAGTCGAGCGAGGGCGGCGCGGGCATCGCCGAACAGCCCGCTGCCGCGGGGCTGCCGGCTGCGGTCGTCAACTCGAGCTTGGTCGTGACGGCTCGAGTCGTGAACGCGGGCACGCCGTCGAATCGCGTCGTGTCGTCCAGCATTGCGTGCTCGACGCTCAAGGTATACGACGCACCGGGCGCAAGCACGCTGCCGTCGATCGTGTACGTTGCGCTCGCGTAGGTCAGGTACGGGCGTCCTTCGAAGGGGCGGCCGCTGTGCGCGACGCGGTTGCCGTCCGCGTCCGTGAGTATGACGAAGATCAGGTCGTCAAGAATCCCATTCGGATCCGCCCGGCCGTCGTCGAACGGTCGCCACCGGACGATAGCGTCGACCCCAGGCTCGAGATGCAGGCAATTGCTTCGATCGCCCTGGCTCACGGTAATCACCGGCGTCCTCGGTAGCTCGCGGCGTCGGAACACCAGCTCGCCGTCGGCCACGTTGCCGCTCGGCGTGTCGAACGACACCGTGTAGCTGCCGTCCGGATAGCGCCGCTGCAGTGCCTCGAACGTCGTGAAGCGCTCGGCGCCGGAAATCAGCAGGATGTTGTCGCGGGCGCCGCCGGCGGCGTCGCGCATGTCGCGATATTCGACTCGTTCGGCAGTCGGAAAGGTGAGTCTTGCATCGCTTGCGTCGCCGCCGGCGCTCAGAAAGACCTCCGAGAAAAAAGAGTAGTCCACCGGCGTTACCCGGCCGCGCTCGTCCTGCTGGTAGTTGGCGTGTTTGCCGATCACGAAAAACGTGACGTCGGCCTGCTGGGCGGCAACCGGAGCCGCGCCAGCGATAGAAGCCGCTGCCAGAAACAAAAGTCTTCCCACGTCGATCTCCGGACGCTCGTCAGCGTGTGGCAAGCATAGCAGCTGGTCGTTGAGCCTGTCAGAGCCGTTACGTTCACTCGAAGGCGCGCGATTCGCTTCGCCGCAGGCGCGCGGTGTTACTATCCGACGACATACGTTGAAGGCGAAACAAAGGAGAAGCAGAGTGATAGGCCGAACGATCGGCGGCGCAATCCTGGTCATGATCTTGTGCGGCTGCGGTCGCGGAGGCGAGCCAGCGCCGCCCGCAGACTCCGGAGCAGGCGCTGACCGCGCCCAGTCGGATCGCGCGGTCGATCCGTACGACGACTTCGGGCTGACCGCGAGCAACGTGTTCTTCTATTACGCCGACGTCGAGGCAGCGACGACGTTCTACACGGAGATCCTCGGGCTGCGAGTCGTGGCCGACTACGGATTCGCGAAGATCTTGAGGGTCGCGCCGAAGTCTTTCCTTACGCTCGTGGATGCGGCCGAGGGCATGCACGCGGCCGACGAGCCGAAGACGACCGCGATCGCGCTGATCACGGATCAGCTGGACGAATGGTGGGAGTACATCCGGACGCAGGACGTCGAGTTGCGCTCCGCCGAATACGATCCGGTCGAGGGCCGGCCGCACCATGGCTTCGTGGCGATAGACCCGGAGGGCTACTTCCTCGAGTTCGAGCGCTTCAACCCGCATCCCGAGAACGAGCGGCTCATTCCGGTGTTGGCGGCGACCGAGACGCTGTTTCCGGAGCCGGGAGCCTCGAACGTCCCGCCAGGCTTAGGCTTCAAGTCGACAGTAGTCTGGTTCTATTACCGGGACATGGACCGCATCCAGCGCTTCTACGAGGACGTCATGGGATTCGACATGATCGTCGATCAGGGCTGGACCAAGATCTATCGAGTCGGCCCAACCGGCTATTTCGGACTGGTCGACGAGACGCGCGGCATGCACCGCTACACGGAGCAAAAAGGCGTCACGATGTCGTTCCTGACCGACAGCATCGACCTGTGGTTCGACTACCTCGCGAATCGCGGTGACGTCGAGATGCGACATGAAGCGATCGTCGAGGAGGAGCTCTATCGCGCATTCGTGGCTTACGACCCCGAGGGCTATTACCTCGAATGGGACGTGTTCAACGACGTTGCGGCCAATCGCGAGCTGCTCGAAGCCGTAAACGCGCCGTAGGCCGCCACGTGCCCGCACAGCTTGGCGAGCTCGAGACTCCCGCGCTGATCGCCGATCGGCAGCGCATCCAGACGAACGCCGAACGCATGCTCGAACGGTCGCGCCGCTTCGGATTCGCGCTCAGGCCGCACTTGAAGACCGCCAAGTCTGCTGCAATCGCTGCGATCGCGCACGGCGGCGCGAAAGGACCGGTCACCGTGTCCACGCTGAGAGAAGCCGAGTACTTCTTCGCGAACGGGTTCGGCGACATCACGTACGCGGTGTGCATCACGCCCAACAAGTTTCGGCACGCGGTCGATCTGATCGACCGAGGGGCGGAGCTGAAAGTGCTGCTCGCCAGCGAAAGCGTCGCGCAGTCGCTCGCAGATTTCACGCAAGGCCGCTCGACGCCGGTCAACGTCATGATCGAGATCGATTGCGGAGATCATCGCACAGGGTTCGCGCCGGATGCGGACGAGCTCGTGGCCGCGGCGCGCCGGATCCAGGCAGGTGAAGGCGTGCGGCTCGTGGGCCTGCTCACACACGGTGGCCAATCGTACGGCTGCAAGTCGACAGCAGAAGTCGCCGCGGTGGCGGAAGAGGAGCGAACGAGCCTGATCCGGGCGCAGCGGCGCCTGGCGGACGCCGGTTTCGAAGCCGAGGTGCTCAGCAGCGGATCGACGCCAACGGCGACAATGGGAGAGCGGTTCGACGGGCTGAGCGAGCTGCGCCCCGGGGTGTATCTCGCCGGCGATTTGTTCCAAGCACAGATCGGCTCCTGCGCGATCGACGATATCGCAATCTCCGTGCTCGCGTCGGTGATTGCGCACGATCCCGCGCGCAATTCACTCGTGGTCGATGCCGGCGCGCTCGCGCTTTCGAAGGATCGCAGCACCCGGGCGTCGCCGGTCGACTATGGCTATGGGCTCCTGATCCAAGCGGACGGCAGACCGTTTCGGATCGACATGATCATCGCGGGTGTGTCCCAGGAACACGGGCAGGTGACCTCGCGCGAGCCGCTGCCATATGACGCGCTGCCGATCGGCGCCAATGTACGCGTGCTCCCTAACCACGCGTGCATGACCGCGGCCAGCTACCACAAATACTACGTGACCGACGGCGTCGGCACGGAGATCGTCGCCGAGTGGGACAAAGTGTCGGGCTGGTGACCGGCGGGCTCGATAGGCCGGCACGTAGCTGCCGCTACGGACTCATCGGGGACGCACAGCGTCCTTCCACCTTTCGCGCCTTGTCCGCGCGCAGCGGCTTTGCCTTTTCCGCCTTGGGGACCTCTTTCGGGGTGTCTTTCGGCGCCTCTTTCGTCTTGGACGCCTCAGACGCCTCGCCCATGTCGATCGCCCCTTTGAATCGCGCGCCTTCCTCCATGACGATGCGGGTACAGAAGATGTTCCCAACGACGTCGGAGCCATTCGCCAACGACACAATGCCGTCGCTGTGGATGTCCCCGACGAGCTGGCCTTCGACGATGACGGAACTGGCGTGAATGTCCGCCTTGACCCTGCCCTGCCTGCCGACCGTCAGGTGCTTCTTGTGATGTGCGATCGTGCCCTCGATGTGGCCTTCGATGACCAGATCTTCATCGGCCGATAGCTCGCCCTTGAAGACGAGTGTCGGGCCGATCACCGATACGTTCTTGGGGCGTATCGGACGTGCTTGACCGATTCTCGGCGGCGATGCCACTTCCGCTTCCACTTCCTCCGCCTTCTTGAATATCGCCATTTTGTCCTCCGCGTTCGTGACGAGAATCTACGACCTGGGTAGCCGCCAAGAATATTCCAGATCGCGGATGCAGGCACGACCTTTCTGCGGCCCGGGCCTCGAAACCACTTGAAGAAGATGATGTAAGTACTCGAAGTGCAGTATCCGGTTGACGGCGCAGGGCGGCGGTTAGCGAGCGTGCGCTCGCGAATAGCGCGACGACGGCGCGATCGGCGCGGAGGGAGAATTCCTCCGGCCGAGCCTGCCGAACGAAAGAAACCCCGCCGCGGCGGGGTTCCGCGTAACCAACAGGGATCAGCGCTCAGTCAATCGTCGCTATCGCTGTCGTCGTCATCGTCGCCGACGCTGACAAACAGCGTCTCCCGATTCCCGCCGATCATGCGAATCTCGATCTCGTAATCGCCCGATTCTTCCGGATCCGGAGTCAATTGCACGCCGAGTAATCCGACCGTTACGCCAAGCGCGGGACCGGTGACGAACGCCGGGATTTCGACCGAAGGCGGACCACCCGGCGGTAACGCGACACTGCTGAGGGAGAAGTTCTCGGCGTCGTCGGGCGCTTCGATTCGAATATCGCCAACCATGCGGCTGTTGTTCTGCACGAGTCGGTAATAGGAGGGATCGCCGGTCTTCCGACGCGTCCGTTGCCGTCACCCCCACGGGGGGACCCGGCACGCCCACGGCGATCGTCGACCCTAGGCGGCCGAAGGTTGGAGGCCCGTTCTTGCTTCGGCTCATCTCCCATTGCCAGGACAATCTGGCCCACGGCCTGTCACCTGGGAGGCGCGAAACCTGGTTCCAGTATCCTTGATGAGCCTCAAGCTAGTCGCGTTGTGGACAGCGTTGCGCTAGATTCCCGGCACTGAAGTCGGGAATCTATGCGGATATGAAGACGAGCCGACGGCGATTCTTGCAGGGAATCGGTGCCGCCGCGCCGGTGAGCGTGGTCGCCCCTGGCGTGTTGTCGACCGCCGAATCGAGCAATGCGGCCGCTGCCGCAGACATCGACTACTTCGCCGAGCTCGGCGTTCGCCCATTCATCAACGCTATCGGTCCGTACTCCTCGCTCGGCGGCGCGCAAATGTGGCCCGAAGTCATCGACGCGATGGACTATGCGATTCGCCACAAAGCGCGGATGTCCGATCTGCACGACGCGGTCGGCCGGCGTATTGCCGAGCTGACCGGCGCGGAATCGGCGATGGTCACGGCCGGTGCAACCTGCGCGATGATGCTGGGCCTCGCGGCCTGCATGACGCGCGGCGACCCGGAGAAGATGGAGCGCCTGCCCGACACCTCCGGCATGCCGAACGAGGTCATCATCCAGAAAGGTCAGCGCTATCTTTATGACCGGTCGCTGCGAGCGCCCGGAGCCGAGCTGGTCGAGGTGGAGACGGCCGACGACATTCGAGCGGCGATCGGTCCGCGGACCGCGATGCTCTTCTTCCTGCTCAATCGCCAGCGCGACATCGACGTTCACATGGCGGAATTCATCGCGCTGGGTAAAGCGTACGATGTCCCGGTGATGTGCGACGCTGCGACGACCGTCCCGCCCGTTGCGAACATGTTCAAAACGATCGAGGCGGGCTTCGACCTGATCTGCTATTCGGGCGGAAAAGGGCTGCGCGGCCCGTACAGCGCCGGACTGCTTCTGGGCCGCGAGGACCTGATCCGCATTGCGCGCCGGAACGGCTCACCGCACCATCGCGCCTACGGCCGCAGCATGAAGGTTGCGCCCGAGGAATACCTCGGCATGATGGTGGCGGTCGAGACCGCCCTTGCGTTCGACGAAGAGGCGGAGTTCGAGCGCCAGCTCCGCCTCGTCGAGGCGATGGGGCGCGACCTGGAGAAGCTCGATGGCATAACGACCCGCGTGCAGACTCCGGATTTCGAGGCGCGCGAGCCTTACATCGAAGTCGATTGGGACAAGACGCGCTATCCGATCGAGGAAGCCGACGTCAAACAGGCGCTCCGCGACGGCGATCCGTCGATCGAGATTCGGGCGCTGTTTCTTTCCGGCGGTCGCATCGAGCTGACGGCGACGATGCTGAAACCCGGCGAAGCGGAGATCGTCGCCCGCCGTGTGAAAGAGATACTCGAGGCAAGCGCGTGAGCGGGCGCCGCCGTTTCCTCAGAGGGCTGAGCAGCTTGGCAGTGACGGCGGCGACCTCCGGTGGTCGCGATTACTACGCCGAGCTCGGCGTGCCGCGAATGATCAACGCGGCGGGCGCGTACTCGGCGCTAGGCGGCGCGCGCATGCGGCCCGAGGTGGTGGCGGCGATGCGCTACGCGGCGGTCAACAAAGTCAAGATGCGCGAGCTGCACGATGCCGTCGGCAGACGGATCGCGGAGCTTACGGGCGCCGAGGCGGCAATGGTGACGTCGGGTGCGACCGCCTCGATGGTGCTCGCTACGGCGGCCTGCATGACCCTGGGCGACGAAGAAAAGATGCTGCGGCTGCCCGATACGACGGGCATGAGAAACGAGATCGTCATCCAGAAGCGGCATCGTTACACCTACGATCGCGCGCTCTGGGTCGCGGGCGCGAAACTCGTCGAGGTAGAAACCGAGGACGAGGTGCGCAACGCGGTCAGCGACCGGACGGCAATGCTGTTCTTTCTCAAGCCGACGCAGCAGGGCGACAACATTGCGGCGGACCGTTATGTCGCTCTGGCCCGAGAGCTCCGGATCCCGAGTTTTTGCGATGCGGCGACGACGACACCACCTGCGGCGAACGTCGTCGATGGCGTCAAGGAGGGATTCGATCTGATTTGCTACTCGGGCGGCAAAGGTCTGCGCGGGCCGTACAGCGCGGGTCTGCTGCTCGGTCGCGAGGATCTGGTCGGCTACGCAAGGCGGCAGGCGGCACCGAACGACCGCTCGATCGGCCGCGGCATGAAGGTCTCGGCGGAAGAATACTTAGGCATGCTCGTTGCGCTCGAGGTCGGCCTTGCGATCAGCGAGGAAGACGATCACGCTTACAAGCGCAGACGTTTCTCCAACATCATCCGCGAGATTGCCGACGTGCCGGGCGTCCGGACCGAGGTCATCCGGTCGGCGAGCGAGACGAACGAGCTCTATCTGGACGTCGACTGGGATCCGCAGATGATCGTGCTGACGCGAGATGAGTTCATCGACGCATTGCGTAAACATTCGCCGTCCGTCGAAGTCCGGCTGCCGTTGTTCTCGGGCGGACGCATCCACCTGTCCGCAACCGTGCTCGCCGACGGCGAGGACGTCGAAGTCGGTCGCATCATTCGGAAAGTGCTGCTCGAGCACGTCTGACGCATCGATGCGGACCTGCCCCCAATGCGGCCACCGATTCGTCACCGAGAACATGTGGCATTCCTGCTCCAACTACTTGTACGCCGTCGGCCTCAGACGACACCTCGAGCGATAGCGTCGGCACGGATCGCTTCGGCGACCACACCCGCGGAAGCGCGCTACAATGCCGATACCTTTTTAGAGAGGCGTGCCGGCCTCCGGACGTTCGGTCCGGGAACCAGGAGAACAACAATGAAACCGCTCGCTCGTACCGCCTGTTTTTACGTGTTGCCGTTACTCCTATCGGGCATGACGGCCCTCGGACAGGAGCAGGCGTCGACGCTCGACAAGATCGCAAGAACGGGTGAGTTCCTGATCGGCTACCGGACCGACGCGAGCCCGTTGTCGTACGAGAATGCGGACGGCCAACCCTCGGGTTATTCCGTCGACCTATGCCGGCGAATCGCGGCCGCGGTCAAGACTCACCTGGGAAAAGACGATATCGCCACGAGGTTCGTGCGCATCTCATCGGACGAGCGGATCTCGGCGGTCGTGAGCGGCAAGATCGACATCGAATGCAGCTCGACGACGATCACGATGGCTCGGCAGGCGGAGGTCGACTTCACGCTGCCGACGTTCGTCACCGGCGGCAGCGTCCTGTCGCTGGTCGACACGGAAATCCAGAGTCTTGCGGATCTGGCCGGCAAGAAAGTCGGCGTGGTGCGAGGCACGACAACCGTGGAGCAGCTGCGGGGCTATTTGCAGGAGAACCTGATCGACGCCGAAGTTCTCATCGTTGCGGACCGCAAAGACGGCATGGGCC
>JBFGFX010000117.1:0-10898 GCA_041579335.1 Woeseiaceae bacterium
GAAAGGCCAGAAGACGGGCAGGATCAGCAGGGCCACGATCAGAACCACGATCGTCAGCGGAACGCCGACCTTGACGTAGTCGACGAAGCGGTATCCTCCCGGTCCCATCACCAGCAGGTTCGCCGGGTGCGAGATCGGGCTGGTGAAGCTCGCCGACGCTGCGATCGCCACCGCCATCATCGCGGTGTGCGGCGAGATCCCCAGGTCGGCGCTCGCCGACAGCACGATCGGCGCCATCAGCAGGACCAGCGCCGCGGTGGGAATGATCATCGTCGCGGTCGCCGTCAGCAGGTAGAGTCCGACGATGACCGGCCAGGGACCCGAATCGCCCAGCAGGTTCATGACTTGGTTCGCCAGGTACTGCGCCGCGCCGGTGTCCTGCATGGCCGTACCGAGCGGCAGCATGCCGGCGATCAGGAATATCGCGCGCCAGTCGATCGCCCGGTAGGCCTGCTCCATGCTCAAGCATCCGGACAGCACCATGATGCTGCCGCCGACGACGGCCGCGACCGAGATCGGTGCGTAGCCGGCCATCACGGCCAGGACGACACCGAGCATGATCGCGGCGGCCAGCGGCGCTCGGCGCGTGTCCGGCGGTTCCTGGCCGAGCGGCGTCAGCACCAGAAAGTCGGGGTCCGTATCCAACAGCGCCAGCCGGTCTCTGGGACCGATCATGAGTAGCGCGTCGCCGATCTGCAGCCGCTCGTCGGCGAGATCCACGCCGACGGTCTCGCCTTCTCGCCAGATGCCGGCGAGCTCGATGCCGTAGCGCTCGCGGAAGTTCAGCTCGCCGACCGTGCGTCCGACCAGCGAGCTGCGCGGATCGAGCGTCGCGTCCATCAGCGTGAGGCGCTCGGATTCGAGATCGCCCAGGCTTGGGCCGACCTTGGTTTCGATCTCGAGCTCCTGCAGGCCACGCAGCACGTCCAGGTCTTCGGGTTGGCCTTCGATCAAGAGCAGATCGCCGCCGACCAGGATTTCGTCGCCGCGCGGCATGATGCTGAGCTTGCCGTCGCGGAAGATCGCGCCGACGCGGAAGTCGAAGACGTCGGCCAGCCGGCTCTTCTCCAGCGTCGCGCCGGCCATCTCGCTGTCCTTCGGCAGGCGCACGACGAACATGCGCTCGTCCGCTTTGTAGAGCTCGGCAAGCTCCTCCTCCGACAGCCGCCGGACCTCGCTGAAGTCGGCGTATTTGTCGAGCTCCTCGATCGCGCCGATCTCGCCCTGCACCAGCAGTCGATCGCCGACACGTATCGGAACGTAGGCTAGATTGGTCAGGCGATAGGATTCGCGCCGCCGCATGCCGGCGACGCTCACGTTGAAGCGAGTGCGGAAGCCGGCGAGCCGGATCAGCTCCGAGACCAGCGGCGAGCCGTCCGCGACCGTGACCTCGGCGTAGGCGACTTTGGCGGCGACCATCGATTTCAGCACCGGCGCCTCGCGTTCGATGACCAGATCGCTCCAGCGCTGCAGCTCGCGAAACTGATCGATGCGACCCTTGACGAGCAGGCTGTCTCCGGCCCGCAGCACGGTCTGCCGGCTCGGCAGCGCCTCGCTGCGCCCGAAGCGCACCAACGCGAGGATGATCAGGCCGGTCGATGTGCCGATACGGCTTTCTCCCAGCGTTTTGCCGACCAGCACGGAGTCGACCGGCACGCGCATCATGAACGTCTGCTCCTGCAGCTTGTAACGTGCCCGCAGGCTGCGCTGGCTGGCCTGGCGCACCCGCTCCGCGCGTCGCTTCGGCAACAAATAGCGGCCGCCGAACGCGACGAACAGGACGCCGATGCCCATGACGGCGCCGCCGATCGGCGTGAAGTCGAACAGGCCGAATGGTTCGTAACCGTTCTGCGACAGCGCTTCGGCGACCAGCAGGTTCGGCGGCGTGCCGATCAGCGTCATCAGCCCACCGAGCAGGGTCGCGTAAGCCAGCGGCATCAGCAGCCGAGACACCGGGATTCGCGTACGCCGCGCGACGTCCACCGCGACCGGCAGCATTAGTGCCGCAACACCGATGTTGTTCATGAATGCCGACAAAACAGCCGCTGTCAACATGATGACGATGATCATGAGGGGCTCGTTCCGACCGGCGATTCGCATCACGCGGATACCGATCACGTTCGCAATCCCGGTCCGCGTCAATCCCTCCGACAGGATGAACATGGCCCAGACCGTGATGACCGCGCTGTTGCTGAAGCCGGCGAACGCCTGACTAGGTCCGACCAGACCTGTGACCGCCAGTGCACACAGCACCAGCAGCGCGACGAGATCCATGCGGATGATCTCGCTGATGAACAGAATCAGAGAGATGAACAGGATGCCGAGGACTAATGCGATTTCGAAAGTCATGGTCAGAGTAGGCTTTGCCGTCGACATGGTAGCGCAGAACGTTTTTAATTCTTACTTGAGCGTTGCGGGATTGCGTTTGATGACAGCGGAACAACGTTATCTGCCGCGGATGGCACGTCGAGACACTCGCCACCGGCTGCACGATGTCGACTATTCCGTCAATGAATGGGGCGACGACGATCGGCCGTTGCTTGTATACCTGCATGGATGGGGCGATTGCGGCTCGACCTTTCAGTTCGTCGTAGACGCGCTCGAGAGCGCGTGGCACGTGATTGCCCCCGACTGGCGCGGCTTCGGTCGCTCCGGACACGTCGGGGCCAGCTACTGGTTCCCCGATTACCTTGCCGACCTCGACGCGCTGCTCGAGCGCTACAGCCCGGATGCGCCGGCGACTTTGATCGGGCACAGCATGGGCGCCAACGTGGCCGGCCTTTATGCCGGCGTCATGCCCGAACGCGTCGCCGCGTTCGTCAATATCGAAGGTTTCGGGCTCCGCGACAGCGATCCGGCCGACGCGCCCGCGCACTATCGGCGCTGGATAGAGCGCCTTAAGAGTCCCGAGCCGTTTGCGGACTACCGGTCCTTCGACGCACTCGCCGATAGAATCTTGAAACGAGCGCCGCGAATGGGGCGCGAACGGGCGCTGTTCGTCGCCGAGGAATGGGCGACCCGCGGGGCCGACGGCATCGTCCGGCTGCGCGCCGACCCGGCGCACCGTCTGCCGAATGCGGTGCAATACCGGCGCGCGGAAGCAATCGCCTGCTGGGATCGGGTCGAAGCGGCCGTATTATTGGTGCTCGGTGCCGACACCGACTTCACGAGCGCCGCGAAAAGCTGGATCGACCCGGACGAATCGGCGCATCCGTTTCGCGGCGCCGCGACGCGCTCCGTGCCGCAGGCGGGCCACATGGTCCATTTCGAGGCGCCCGAGACCTTGGCCAGGGTGGTGGAGACGTTCCTCGCAGGCTTGTAAATACATCCAGTACTGGATAAAAATACAGATTTTCGGGGGCCAGGCAATGCGGCAGGCGGCGCGTCGCAGCGACGACTATCTCGAGGGACTGAATCCGGCGCAGCGCGAAGCGGCGAGCTACGGCAAGCGCTCGGAAGAGCGGCGCTTCGAGGCCGGGCCGCTGCTGGTGATTGCCGGCGCCGGCACGGGCAAGACCATGACCCTCGCGCACCGCGTGGCTCATCTGATCATAGAGGGCGTTGCGCCGGAGCGGATCCTGCTCTTGACGTTCACGCGCCGCGCGGCCCAGGAAATGAAGCGCCGCGTCGAGATGATCGTGCATCGGTCGATCGGTCGCTCGAGCGCGCCGTTGCGATGGTCCGGGACCTTTCATTCCGTCGCCAATCGCATCTTGCGTCGCTACGCAGGCAACCTCGATCTCGACCCGGGGTTTTCGGTCCTCGATCGCGGCGATGCGGCCGACCTCATGGACGTAGTCCGCCACGAGGCGGGCCTGTCGAAAAAGGCGCGGCGATTTCCGAAGAAAGACACCTGTCTTGCGATCTATTCCCGCTCGGTGAACGCAAGGCAGCCGCTGTCGGAGGTGCTGGCGCAGACGTTCCCCTGGTGCGCCGAATGGGAGCAGGAGCTAGGCACACTGTTTCGCGGATACGTCGCGCGAAAACAGGACAATCAGGCGCTCGACTACGACGACCTGCTGTTGTACTGGACGCATCTGGTGGCCGACGACGAGCTGGCCGCCGAAATCGGCTCGTGGTTCGATCAGGTGCTCGTGGACGAATATCAGGACACCAATCGTCTGCAGTCCGACGTGCTGCGGGCTCTGAAACCCGACGGCAGTGGCGTGACCGTGGTGGGCGATGATGCGCAGTCGATCTATTCGTTCCGCGCAGCGGACGTCGAGAACATACTGGGCTTCCCCGCCCAGTACGATCCGCCCGCGACGATCGTGACCCTCGAGCAGAACTACCGCTCGAGTCAACCGATCCTCGATACCGCCAACGCGTTGATCGCCGATAGCGAGCGGCAGTATCGGAAGCGATTGTTCTCGGCGCGTTCCGGCGGTGCCAAGCCGACGTACGTGACGGTCGAAGACGGCGAATCGGAAGCGGAGTTCGTCGTCGAGACGGTACTCGCGAATCGCGAGACCGGCATGGCTCTCAAGGATCAGGCGGTACTGTTCCGCGGTGCGCATCACAGCGACCGGCTGGAGCTCGAGCTGGTCCGCCGCAACATCCCGTACGTCAAGTACGGCGGGCTCAAATTCCTCGAGGCGTCGCACGTGAAGGACCTGCTGGCGGTGCTGAAGTGGGCGGAAAACCCGCGCAATCAGGTCGCCGCGTTTCGCGTGCTGAAGCTCCTGCCGGGCATGGGACCGTCCTTCGCTGCGCGGTGCTTCGAGCAGTTGGCGACCGCGGCGCATTGCTTCAGCGCGTTGCCGCGTTTTTCGCCGCCGGCCGCGGCCCGCGACGACTGGCCGGCGTTCTGCGCGCTGATGCGATCGCTCGCCGCACGCGAAATCGACGAGCCGGATTGGCGCGACCAGGTCGCGGAGGCGCGGCGGTGGTATCAGCCCCAGCTCGAACGACTGTACGACAGCTTGGAGACCCGCGACGCCGATCTCGATCAGCTCGAGCAGATCGCGAGCCGCTACCCGACCAGAGAGCGGTTCCTGACCGAGCTAACCTTGGATCCACCGGCCGCGGCCGGTGATCTCGCCGGCGATCCGCTCCTCGACGAAGACTATCTGGTGCTGTCGACCGTGCACTCCGCCAAGGGTCAGGAGTGGGACGCCGTGTTCGTCCTCTGCGTTTCTGACGGCAGCTTCCCGTCCGAGTTCTCTACGGGCAAGCCCGAGCTGCTCGAGGAGGAGCGGCGCCTTTTCTATGTCGCAATGACGCGGGCGCGGGAGTCGCTTCATCTCATCGCGCCGTTGCGATATCACGTGACTCAGCAGCGCCGCGACGGAGACCGGCATGTTTACGGCGCACGCAGCCGCTTCGTTACCGAGGCGCTGTTGACAACGATGCAGCGGGCTTTTCACGGCCGGCGCGACGAATGCGCCGCGCAGCGATATCCCGTGAGCGACAAGAAACTGGACGTCAAGGCGCGGCTCAGAGAGATGTGGTAGCGAATCCGGTCTGTGCGGCGCGGAGTTCACAAAAGCTGCCTCTAGCAGTCGCGGGCCGCCATTAACGTGAACCTTGTCACGAATCTCGACGTCTAATTCGGCTATACCTGGTCGTCAATCGTACGGCCGCGGTAGCGGCGTGCGATTGAAATTCCTGGTTCTCACGGCACAATTCGTGGGGAGTGAAGTGCGGTTTGGTTGGTGATGTGGTGGTCGCCAACGCGACGCGTCACGCGAATCGGCTGATCGCCAATCAGGTCGCGCTTTTTGGTCCTGTCGCAGCGAGAGGATGGGCGGCCTTATGATCGACCGAGAAGCGGACCGAGTGGTCCCGGTACACAACCTGACCGAGTACTTCCGTGAATCCATCGATTCCGTGCTTGATCGGCAGCGCGTCGAGGTAGACCCGCACGCCGCGCACTACGTGGTGAATCTCCTGACGCTGTTCTCCCGCTCGGAGGAGTTCTACGAGGATCACGGCGAATGCTACGGGCTGCGCCCGCTGGCACTGATGCTGGCCGATGCTGCCGAAGCCCGCAGCGCCGCCGAGAGGAGCTTTTCACTGCAGCGTATCGGCGACGTCGCGTTGTTCATATCGGGCTTCTTTGCGGATAGCCTCGCCGACAAGAGCGTCGACCTCGACTATTACATCTACATGGGCGAAAACGCCTACGGATCCCTCTCCGAAGAAATCCGCGGCACGATTCGGGGTGAGGCCTTCGCCGACATTTACAGAGAGCTCGCGATCAAGTTTCAGATTCTCGTCGACGTGCTGAACGAGGTCCGCGATACGGCTCGTCAGAGCTCGGACATCGACCTGCTGCGCACTTACGAGGTGTGGATGAAGACCGGCAGCCGCCGCGCGGCGGCCCTGTTGCGGCAGAACGGCGTCGTCCCGATCGGCGAGAAAGGCCAGCTCCGCAGGCACTGAGCATGCTTAGTGAATTGCAGCAGCATCTGACCGACATTTACAAAGTCGATGCAGGCCACGACGTTCGCGACTACCTGGTTACCGATCGCGCCGTGGCGATCGCGCTCGGACAGGGAGCGCTGATTCAGAACACCGACGAGTCCTTGCTGGTTGCGCACGACGACGACGGCCTGGCGCTGTCCATCTACCTGGACGAGGCGATGCTGGAGCGGCTCAATTCCGCCGATCCGCTGACGAGGCTGCGGGCCGAGCAGCTCGACGATCTGTGGAAGGTTATAGAAGGCATCAGCCACTTCAATTATCTGGTCTGGAGCGCAGCTCGTGATCGGTCGGTTACCCTCCTGGAGCTCGAGATGCAGGCCGAGGTAGACAAGTTCGTCAGCACTCTGCTGCTCGTGCTGGAACAAGGTGATCTCGAGATGATGACCCGGCTGCACGGCTGGTTGTTCGAATCGATCCGCTTCAAGCCGGAGCTCGAGCCCGAGCAGCGGGAGCGGTATCGTGCGGCAAACGAGTACGCGAGTCGCTACTGTCACAGGCTCCGCGCCCAGCTCGTCGCAGGTGACAGCAGCGCCCTGAGGGAGCTGCGCCGATTCTATCGCCTGTCACAGACCGACAAGATCAGCCACATTCATGCAAGCGCCTGGGCAAAAGTTTGAGCGGCGCCCGATAAAAAAATGACGGTGGCGTGACGCCACCGTCAAAGCACGAAACAAACTGTGTGGGGATTTTAGTTTGTTGCGCTTATCTCTTTCGAGATAATCTTGACACGATGCGCATCGTGGCCGTCGTGGACCGCGCTCGTTGCGTCATGAAGTCCGTGGCCGTCGATGAACACGACGTCTCCGGTCTGCCCTGAGGACGACAGTATCGAGCGGATCTGTTCCTTCGTCGCGTCATCGATGACGCCATTGCTGATGATCGTCACGGGGTCGCCACCGTCGATGGTTCGTTCGACACGGATGCGCCGCTCGATTTCGACATCCGAGTCGGGATGGACGCCCGCTGCCTCAAGATCGGCCTGTGCATCGTCATAAGACGGTAACGCGATCACCCTGCCGTCGACATTGAGATCCAATCCGGTCTCGGTCTTCGTCAATAGGATGGAACGCCCTTGCTCATCGACGATCGAGCGGGATTCGCCGACCTGCAGCTTGTCGATGTCGATCGCGTCTTGCGCGTCGTCCACGTTTATGAAGACCTGGCCGTCCTCCGTGCCGTCGTCGATCGCGATGACGAGCTTTTGCTGGTGCGCCTGGCCGGCTACGGCCAGCGCGGGAAAAAGAGACGCCAGAAGAACCGCCGTTGCCGCGCCGAGTGCACCTATTGCACGGATGTTTCGCATCGCCTTCGCCCCAAAGTGTTGTGCTTTCCTGTTTGATGCAGGAGCGGCGCTATTGGTTGCAAACTAATCGGAATAAGCACAAGCCGGTGAAGCGGTTACAGACGAAACGAGATTGGCCGGTCGGGCGCGGCGTATAATGCGTGGCGGTCGTAGCTATGGAGGACGTGATGAGTACCGCGCAGGAACTGGTGTCGGTGAAAGACAGGGTCAGCGAGGAAGAATGGCAGACCCGGATCGATTTGGCGGCCTGCTACCGCTTGATTGCGATGCACGGCTGGGACGACCTCGTGTTTACCCACATTTCGGCGCGGGTGCCGGGGCCGGACGAGCACTTCCTGATCAACGCCTACGGCCTGCTGTTCGAGGAGATGACGGCGAGCAGCCTCGTCAAGGTCGACCTTGACGGCAACATCGTCCTCGACACGCCGTATTTCATCAATCCTGCGGGATTCACGATCCACAGTGCAGTGCACGCGGCTCGAAAAGACGTCGGCTGCGTGTTGCACACGCACACGAAAGCCGGAGTGGCCGTGTCGGCGCAGACCGACGGGCTGTTGCCGCTGTCGCAGACGTCGCTGTTCCCGCTCGCGTCGATCGCCTATCACGACTACGAGGGCGTTGCGCTCAACGAGGACGAGAAGCCGCGGCTCGTCGCCGACTTGGGCGACAGCAGCTTCCTGATCCTTAAGAATCACGGCCTGTTGACCGCCGCTGCGACGATCGCCGATGCCTTCCTGTATATGTATCTGCTCGAGACCGCGTGTCAGACGCAGCTCCTCGCGCAATCCGGCGGCGTCGAGCTGATCCAGGTCGACGAGCGGATTCTAGCCGGCATCGTCGCACAGGCAGAGGAGGTCACCAAAGGCCTCGGCGGGCAGCTGGCATGGCCGGGCCTCAGGCGCAAGCTCGATCGGCGGGATCCGTCGTATCGCGACTAGGCCAAGAACATTCGGTAGGCCGGATTGTCGCTTTCTTCCCAGTGCGGGTAGCCGAGCTCGGCCAGGTGCGCCTCGAGCTCCTCGGCGTCCTCGTCGGATACCTGGATGCCGGTCAATATGCGGCCGTAGTCCGAGCCGTGATTGCGGTAGTGGAACAGGCTGATGTTCCAGTCGGTGCCGATCGCGTCCAGGAAATCCAGAAGCGCGCCCGGCCGCTCGGGGAACTCGAAGCGGAACAGCCGTTCGTTCTCGATGCCGGAGCTTCTGCCGCCGACCATATGTCGCACGTGCAGCTTCGCCATTTCGTTGTCGCTCAAATCGATGACCGGGAAGCCGAGCGCGCGTATATTCGCCAACACCTCGGCGCGCTCGGGCGCACCGTGCCGCAGCTCGACGCCGACGAAGATCCGCGCCGCCTGTTCATCACCGTAGCGGTAGTTGAACTCGGTGACGCTGCGTTTGCCGAGCCCTTCACAGAATCGTCGAAAACTGCCGGGCTCCTCCGGTATCTCGGCGGCGAGCAGCATCTCCCGTTCCTCGCCGATCGCGGCCCTCTCCGCGATGTGCCGTAGGCGGTCGAAATTCATGTTCGCGCCACAGTTGAGCGCGACGAAGATCCTGCCGGTCACCCCTGCCGTCTCGACGTATTGCTTCGCGCCGGCGACCGCCAGCGCGCCCGCCGGCTCGACGATCGAGCGCGTATCCTCGTAGATGTCCTGGACGGCCGCGCAGATGTGATCGGTGTCGACCGTGATGATCTCGTCGACGTATTTCCGGCACAGCCTGAAGGTCTCGTCGCCGACCCGCCGCACGGCGACGCCGTCCGCGAAGATCCCGACGTGGTCGATCGTGACCGGATGACCGGCCTCGATGGACGCTTTCATGGCGGCCGAGTCCTCCGGCTCGACGCCGATCATGCGCACGTTCGGCTCGCATTCCTTGACGTATGCCGCGATGCCGGCGATCAGACCGCCGCCGCCGATCGGTACGAAGATTGCATCGATCGCGGCATCAGCCTGCCGCAGAATCTCCATGCCGATCGTGCCCTGTCCGGCGATGACGTCCGGATCATCGAACGGGTGTATGAACGTCGATCCGAGCTCGCTCTCGAGCCGCCTGGCTTCCGCGTAGGCTTCGTCGTAGTTGTCGCCGAAGAGCACGACCTCGGCACCGAGCGCGCGCACGGCGTCGACTTTGATCGTCGGCGTCGTCTCCGGCATGACGATGACCGCACGGACGTCCTTTCGGCCCGCCGCCAACGCTACCCCCTGCGCGTGGTTGCCCGCCGAGCTGCAGATGACGCCCCTTGCGAGCCGTTCGGCGGGCAGCCGATCGAGCTTGTTCAGCGCGCCGCGCAGCTTGAACGAGAAGATCGGCTGCAGGTCCTCACGCTTCAGCAGAATCGTGTTGCCGAGCCGGGCCGACAGGAGCGGCGCGATCTCCAGCGGCGTTTCCTGCGCCACGGCGTAGATATCCGCGTTGCGGACCCGGTCTCGATAATCGATCTCGTTCATCGTCGGTTGCCCAACGGACACGCTGCGTCGCATTCCGCGAAGGGTATCGCATCACACGCGACTGCGACAGGCGGCAATACGGGTCTACGGACGGCTATTGTCGGAGATGGCCGTGCTACTTCGCGGCGGTCGGCACGACGACGTTGCCGTCCGCGTCGAGCAGCGTGACCTCTCCGAGCTCGAGCTCGCGGATGCGCGGCTCGACCTGCTCGCGATCGCCGACGACCACCCAGACCAGGCCGTCGGGTTTGATTATCTTGTCGGCGGCCTGGACGATCTGGGGTAGCGACAGGCCGCGGACCCGGTCGGCGTAGGTGTCCCAGTAGTCGTCCTCCAGGTCGTAGGTGACGATCTCTCCGATGTCCTGCAGCACGGCCGCCGCAGTCTCCCAACGCCCGGGCAGGCTCAGCGTGTTGTTGGCCTTGACCTTGTCGAGCTCCTCCTGGGTGGCCGGATTGTCGCCCAGGAATTCCGTGAGCTCACGCCTGAGCTCGGCCATGGACTCCATGGTCTTGTCGGTCTGCACCGGCGCGTAGGCGATGAACGGCCGCGGACCCTTCGTGCTCAGCAGGAACGAGAACGCGCCGTAGGCCCAGCTCTTGTCCTCGCGCAGGTTCATGTTGATTCGGGACGTGAACGAGCCGCCGATGATCTCGTTCATCGACTCGATCGCGATCTCGTCGCCCTCACCGCGGCTCGGCGCAATGTTGGCGGCGA